>DATFHJ010000043.1:0-14263 GCA_035248585.1 Thermoanaerobaculia bacterium | reverse complement strand
GATGCGGCAGTCGCTGCGCATCCTGCAGCAGGCCATCGACCGCGGGCTGCCGTCCGGCCCGGTCATGGTCGACAATCCGTATGTCGCGCTGCCGCCGAAGGACCGCGTGTACAACGAGATGGAGTCGCTGATCTATCACTTCAAGCTGATCATGCACGGCATCCAGCCGCCGGTCGGCGAGGCGTACTTCCAGGTCGAAGGCGGCAACGGCGAGCTCGGGTTCTACGTCGTCTCCGACGGTACGAAGAATCCGTACCGCGTGCGCGTGCGCCCGCCCTGCTTCGCGATTTACCAGGCCTTCGCGTCCATGATCACCGGGCAGTCGATCCCCGACGCGATCGCCGCCCTCGGATCCCTGAACATCATCGCCGGAGAACTGGACCGCTAACCATGCCGATCGAGCGCGTCAAACCCGGAGTCGTCAAAGTCGTTCCCGAGAAGATGTCGATCGCCCAGCGCACGTACCTGCCGCAGGTCATCTCCGGCATGTTCGTGACGCTCAAGCACCTGCTGAAGAACCTCGTCAACATCAAGGGACTGCCGACGATCCAGTACCCCGAGGTCAAGCGCGTTTACTCGGAGCGCTTCCGCGGGCGCCACATCCTGACCTCGCGGGAAGACGGCACCACGCGCTGCGTGGCCTGCTACATGTGCTCGACCGCGTGCCCGGCGGAGTGCATCACCATCGAAGCCGGCGAGGACCAGCGCACGCGCGAGAAGTTCCCGGTGCGCTACGACATCGACCTGCTGCGCTGCGTCTTCTGCGGCTACTGCGTCGATGCCTGCCCCGAGGACGCGATCTACATGACCCGCGACTACGAGATGGCCATCGACACCCGCGCCCGCGCCGTCGTCGGCCTCCGCGACCTCGTCGTCCCCCCCAACTTCCCCGTCGAGCCGATGGGCTGGCGCCCGTACTACGGCGCGATGGACAAGCACGGCACGGCCGGCGGCACCGGCCTCGGCCAGCCGCTGCGAAGCGCGCCATACCCGGATGAGGCGCCGCCGAATCCGGACGTTTATCGCGGCGCGTAGCTTCCCTGACGGCTGATCTCAGGGCGGGCAGCCGTCGCCCGTATCGCCGGCGCGCCGGTTGTGCCCGTGCAACTGCTTCAGCCGCACGAAGTGTCCGCGCAGATCTTCCTCCGTCTCCGTGGTGGCCACGACGTCCGCGAAGATGGCTTCGTGCTCGGGTGACGTGCGGCGGAACGCGGTGATCCGCTCGATCATCGCCGCGACCACGCCGCGCGGGATGTTCGTGGCGCCGATCGTCCCCTCCGCGCCGGCCTCTCCGAAGTCGCTGCACTCGTAGCGCTCGACCGCCGGCCACGTTCCGTTGTGCGTCGACGTGATCACGTCTTCGAATGTCTGCGCGCTTCGGGTGCGGCGCCCGAGCCAACCCGGATCCCCCTCCTTCGTGTAACGGATGCCGAGCCAGCGCATCAGCGTGGCCAGCACCGAGGTGTGGTCGAAGGCGAGCCGCCATCTCGTCACGCGATCGCGCTCCCGCAACGGCCGGAAGACGCAGCTCGGCGGGACCCACGGAGAAATGAGCAGCGTCGGCACGCGCAGGCCGTAGCGGTTGAACTCGGGCGACAGGTCGTCGGGCGGGAACGCGGCGGGCGGAATTACGTGATCGTAGGTTCCGCCGTGCTCGTCGAACGTGACGATGAACAGCGTCTTGTTGAAGACGGCGGGATTGCTCTTGAGGATGTCGTAGATCCGCTTCAGCGTTCCTTCGCCGTCATACAGACTGCTCGGCGGATGGTAGTCGTTGCCGAAGACCGGCGGCATCGGCCATCCGATCTCGCTGAAGAACGCCGGCTCGATGTAGCTGAAGACCGGCAGGTCGCCCCGCTCGACGTCGCGCCGGAAGTGATCGATCGTCCGGAACGTGCCGTGCTCCATTCCGTCCGGGAACATGTACGGCGTGAAGTACTGCTCCGAGAGCGGCAGCCAGTAATGATCGGAATACAGCCTCCACGAGCACCGTGCGTCATTCAGCACGCCGAAGATCGTGCGCAGCCCCGTGTAAGGAACGCCGTCGAAGCTGCAGTTGACCTTGCGGCCCTGGGAAGTGCCGGCGAGGCTGAAGGCGCGGTTCGGATTCGTCTCCGTCGGCGCCGACGCGCACCACATGTCGGACACGGCAAACGCGCGCGCCAGCGTGTTGATGACCTTCAGGTCGGCCGGCGTGGACGTCGCCAGGATATCGTCGGGCGAACCGATGTCCGGAAAGCGCGCGTTCTGATAGTTCAGCCAGAAGCCGCGCATCAGCTTCGAGGGCGGCAGCGACCGGTCGCCGTTCGGTCCCCAGATCTGCTGCGTCACGTCGTCCCACGGCTCGCCCGGATCGGCGACCGGCATGTAGCACTGTCCCCAGTTGCCCTTGTGAATGAATCTCTGTCCGCCGGTGTAAGGACCGTCGCCGAAGAAGCTCGGATCATCCGGCAGCCAGACCGTCGGATTTCCGTCCGCGTCATGAGGCACTCCCTCGAACGCTGATTGTCCCGGCTTCAGCGGAGGCACGTGATGGAGCGGCGGATTCTTCTCGTCGTAAAGCCAGCCGAGCAGGGTGTCGAATCCGCGGTTCTCGAACATCAGATGAACCACGTGCTTGATGTTGGTGCGCATGTCCGCTAGTGCCATTCATCGACACTACCATCAATGCTTCTGGAATGCCCTCGCGATCGCGCGCGCATCGTTGCCGAAACGGTCGCCCTCCATGTTCGCGACGATGGCGACGACGATCCGCGCGCGCGGAACGAGCAGCAGGTACGACATCCCGCCGATCGCGGCACCGCTCTGCGCGGCGTACGGGCCGAGGATGTCGTCTTTGCCGGTGCCGAAGCCCATGGCGAAGTCGCCCTCCCCTTCCGTCATCTTGCGCAGCGACTCCGCGTTGACAATGCGCCCGTCGAGCAACGCAGCGCCGAAGGAAGCGAGATCGGGCGCGGTGGCGACGAGCGAGCCCGCGCCGAACTTGCACGAGTTGTCGACGGCGCGCGCGACACGAACGCGGCCGAAGCGCGCGGGCTCGTAGAATGTCGTTCCCGGCGGGCGCGGCGAAACGCCCATCTCGTCGCGCATCAACTCGGGAAACGGCTTCTTCGCCGCGTTCTCGAGCACGTTGCTGGCGAGGACGTAGCCGAAGCTCGAATACTCCTCGCGCGTTCCCGGCTTGAAGAGCAGCGGGTCGTTGACGAACGGCGCCAGCGCCTCGGACGTCGACGCACACGGCTTACTGCTCACGCGTAGCCACTCGCCGTCGCGATAGTGGCGGATGCCGGACGTGTGACTCAGCAGCTGCGCGAGCGTGATTCCGTCTGCGCGAATCGGTTTGTCGAGATCGATCACGCCGCGCTCGGCGAGCCGAAACGCCAGCGCGGCCGTCAGCGGCTTGTTCACGCTGTAGATGCGCGCCGCCGCGTCGGCAGACATCGGCTTCTTTGCGGCGATGTCCGCCCAGCCGAAGCCGGACGTCCAGACGATTTTTCCGTCGACCGCCACCGCGGCAGCGAGGCCCGGCAGCGTCGCGGCGCGTTTCAGGAGGATCTCGCGCGAAGTCGTGATCGCGTTCGCATAGCGCGCGTCGGTCACGCCCGGCGTCTCGCCCGGCGAGGGGACAGACATGCCGCAGCCGAGGAACAGTGCGAGAACAAGAATCCGTGACATCGTGTAACAGTTCATGGCAAAAAAATCACTCCTTATTCCGAAAGTACTCGCTGCTGACGCCCTGGCGGATCGCCAGCAGCGCCTGCGAGGCTTCGCGCCGCGCGGCCGGGTCGGTCTCGCGCGCGAGCATGTGTTCGAGCGGCACCCGCGCCGCGGCGGTGCCGATGTCGCCGAGAGACCAGGCCGCCGCGGCGCGGACGACGGCGTCGCGGTCCTGCAATGCCTCGATCAGCGCCTCCTCTTCGCGGGAGCCGAGTCCGCGCGGATGGCGAAGCTCGCCGAGCGCCCATGCCGCGTTGCGGCGCACGACGACGTCGCGGTCGCGAAGCCGCTGCGCGAGCGGCGAGGCGGCGGGGCCGCTGAGCGACGCCAGGCCCATGGCCGCGACTTCGCCGGGCGACGGATGCACGAGCGTCGCGCGTGCCGGTCCCCAGCCGTCGCGATCGTAGCTCCACCGCGGCGCGCTGCGCAGCGGCGCGTCATCGCCGAGGGAGGCCAGCAGGATGGGAAGAACCTCGCGCTCGCGTCCCTGCCAGCGCGCGAGACGATAGAGAGTGCGCGCGCGAACGTCGGGATCGGACGAGTGCACGCCCGCGACGTCGAGCGCCGTGAGCCGCACCTGCCAGTCGAATGCCGCGAGTGCGAACGGAATCACCAGCAGCGCCGCCGCGCGGAACGTCCGCCGCCGCGGTCCGGCCAGCCATTCGATGCGCTCGCTGAGCGACCCGGCCATGTTCGCCGCGAACGGCACGCGCATCGCCGCCGACTCCGCGATCTCGATCAGCGTCCGCGCATACGCGTGAGGCGCGCCGGCCGCGGCGCACGCGTCGCTCGCGAGCTCGCAGCCCGCGCGCAGACGCCGGCGCGCGATCCACACCGCGGGCGCGAACCAGCACGCGGCGCAGAGCAGCCACGCGAACAGCATCCACAGCGAGTCGCGCTGCCGCACGTGCGCCAGCTCGTGCGCGATCGCCGCGCGCAGCTTCTCCTCCGGCCACCGCGCGCTCGCATGCGGCAGAAAAATCGTCGAGCCGAAAGTACAGGGCGCCGGCACCTCGGCGAGCACGATGCGGCAGGGCGCCAGCGCCGAGATCCGCGGCGAAACGGGCGTCCGCTGCATCCGCCGCAACCGCCAGAAGCTGAACCCTGCCACGCCGGCCACGCTCATCGCGCCGAGGAGATAAAGGGCGAACAGCCACTCGTCGTTGCGCGTGTGCCGGCGATAGTGCGGAGGCTCCGGCGGCTGCGCCTCCGTCACCCGCAGCGGCACGTTCATCGAGGCGAGCTGCCGCACCGGTGCGGACGGAATCGCCGGTCGCCAATCCACCACCGCCGCCAGCGCCACGGCGGCGATCGCGAACAGCGTCGCGATCCACAACCGCCGCACCTGACGCGCGTCTCGCAGAAGCGTCCGCTGCACGAGCTCCGCCGCGGCCACCACGGCCAGCGTTCGCAGGGCGAGCTCCGCGGCGTCACTCATCGCCCTGCTCCGCCTCCAGCTGCGCCAGCCGCCGCCGCGCCGCCTCCAGCTCCTTGCGCGACACCATCCGCGACTCGATCATCCCGATCAGCAGCGACTCCACCGCCCCGCCGCAGATCGAGCTCACGATCCGCCGCGCCACCGCCGCCGCCGCCGTCGGCCGCGCCACCGCCGCGCGGAACAGGAACCGCTTGCCGTCCCGCTCGTGCGTCACGTACGACTTCTGCTCCAGCCGCCGCAGCAGCGTGCGCACCGAGGAGTCGGTGAGCTCGGCCGGAAGCCCCTGCCGCACCTGATCCGCCGTGGCCTCCCCCGCCGTCCAGAGAATCTCCATCACCTTCGCTTCGAGCTCCGAGAGCGAAGGGAGCGGCTTTTTCTTTTTGCGCGGCGCCATCCGTGACGCAGTGTAACAGTTGGCGCCGGCGCGGGCCGCACATTCATGTGAACAAAAGATGCTATGTTCACCAATGTGACTGTCATCGATAGCAAATGGCTCAGCCTGGGCGGCGCGGATGGTGTCGTCGGCGATGTTCTGCCCCGCAAATCCGAGGCGCTGAGAAGCGACGGAGTCGGCTCGGCGCGGCAGTTTCAAAACGGGTGGATCTTTTTCAAGCCGGCGGTTTGCGCCCATGAAGTGCATGGGGCGATCCTGTTCCTGTGGGGGCGTATTGGGGTTCGAAAAATCGGCGTTGGGTTATCCGATCTCCGGCGAGCAGGCGGCCAAGCCCGAAAAAGACCCCGCGGCGTTCCGGTTCAGCGATTTTGGCCGCCCAATCCGGCGCTGAAATCCTGGACAGTCACTTCGTGAAGATGACGGACTACAGCTGCGTCGACTTCGCGGTGCGCAACCGGATGCATGTCTACGAAATGACATTCATCGGGAAAAAGGGAGGTTGCGCATTTTTCCTGGGCAACGCAAAGGTCACGATCTGGGTGACATTCGAGGTTGCCTACAACCGGGCCAACAATGTCTTGCAGGTCATCTTCCGCAACTGGGAAGAGCGGAACATCAGCGCCTCTTCCTCGATCCGAAATGCCTCGTGGCAAGCACCGTCGCGAAACGGCGGAGGGATGCCGAGTCGAAGGAAATGCTGAACGCGACGTACCAGTTTCGCGATCAATATCTCAGGCAACTTCCCGGCGGTGAGCTGATCATCGGCGCGTATTGCTGGTTTGCAGAGCGGATCATCGAGGATATTGAAGCCTCCCCCAATCCCGCGCTTGCCTATGAGCAGTTCGAGCGCCTGCTCACCGAGGCGGCGAAGCACGTTCATGCGCGGCAATTCGAACGGGTATTGACGGCGCATCTGCCGGTGCTGCCGCAACTGATCGCGGAGCTGAGCCGCCATCCCGGGCACTATGCGCGCTTTCCGGCACTGTATGACGAGCATATGCCGCGGATCATCGAGCTTCTGGCAGGCGGCAGGCTGGATGACGCGAAGCAGCATGTCGCGCAGGTCCTGTCCTCTCTCTATGAGGAATTGGGCCGCGCCTCATCATCAGATTGCTGATGAGCCCCCACGCGCAACTCCTGCAACGAGCTCTCGAGTTCAACCTTCAGATCGACGCGACCATTACGGGGGAAGGCGAAGCACTGCGCCGGACCGCGGAGCGGCACGTTCCCGCGGATTTGATTCCAGCACTCAAAACCATTGGTATTGAGGTCGAGCTGCTGATTGAGCGCTCGGTATGGACCTGCCGTTGCGATCGAACGCTCAAGGCGCATGGTCCTGCATCCAGCCCGGCTCAGGAGCGGCTGTATTGTGCTTGCTTCCGCCTTTATCATGAGGGCCACGCTCTCTGGGCGAGCCAGCTATTGCGTCCCGACGGACCGATCACCGGCATCGTTTCCCATTTCTACGACCAGATGCCGGCAACGGTCGATACCCTTGCCGGCGCCCGGGTATTCATTGCCTACTCGGGAAAACGGGAGTTGCTGGTGCGGCAGATCCGCGAATTCCTGGAGCGTTTTCGGGTGAGTGTTTGGGATTATCAACACTCGAGCACAATCGACTCGCGCGCCGGCGCAGAATTACTATTGCCCTCGCTCAAGGAGCAGATCGACGCGTCGGAGACGGTGATCGCGATCGACGACCAGTTCTCCCAGCAGTCGGTTTGGACTACGGCCGAAATACTCCATGCCATCGATCGAGATCATCAGATGGTGATTCCCGTTCGAGTCGCCGATCAGTACATGGTGGATCGCATCAGCCCCGCCGGTGAGCTCACCCACTACCGCTGGCCCCACCTCGTGGCGATGTGTGTTTGTCATTGGCCCGAACGCTTGTGGGAAATTGCCACCTGGGTCGCCTATCGGCATCGGCAGAACATGTTGGGAGACTAACGTCGCGCACTCCCATATGATGCTCCCGGGTTCTCGATGAAGAAGCTGGAAACCACGGTAGAGGAAGTGCTGCTCAAGGCCATCGCGTCGGAGGTCGAGACGCGCGTGTACTACCAGAAGCTGGCCGAACGCACCCGCGAGCCGGAGGTACGCAAGCGGATGCTGCAGCTCTCGGACATCGAGCTCGTGCACCGGGCGAAGCTGGAGCGGAAGTACCGCGAGACGATGGGACAGATGCCGCCCGATCCGTCGCCGGCGTCGGTCGAGCTGCCGCCCGACGTGCAGAACCTCGACATGCCCCGCGCGCTCAAACTGGCCCTCGAGCGCGAGCGCGACTCCGAGAGCTACTTCCGTTTCATGTCCGAGCGCGTCCCCGACACCACCGAGTTGGGCCGCCTCTTCATGGAGCTGGCCGAGATCGAGTGGAAGCACAAGGTCGATCTGCAGGCCGAGTACGACGCCGTCGCGCCGCCGGATCAGTTTTTGATGGATATCTAGGGGTCAAAGGCGGGACTGCGTGCGGGAAGCCGCACTTCCCCGCAAAAACAGCAGGCGAGACAGCACCACGCGTGCCGCTCGCCTGTCTGCTCTCTCTCATACAACACGCTGCCGGTTCTCGATTCGGAGCGCTGTATGTCTGCATAGTACAGACGGGCAATCACCCTCGTGTTTCGCGCGGCGTGAAACTTTCGCAGTCCCGACCATAGGGTGTGACCAGAGCGTCAAACGGCCATCTCGCGTGGCGTCAGAGAAGCGCAAAACGATAAAATCGCGCTCCCATGCCCGAGCTGATTTATCTCGACAACAACGCCACCACGCGCGTCGCCGACGAAGTCGCGGCCGCCATGACGCCGTTCTACCGCGACTTCTATGGCAATCCCCACGCGATCCACTCCCTCGGCCGCCGCGCGCATGACGCGGTCGAGGACGCCCGCGCGGACTTGGCCGGGCTCCTCGGCTGCTCGGCGAGCGAGGTAATCTTCACCAGCTGCGGCACCGAGGGGAACGCGATGGTGATTCGAGGCCTCCTCGATCGTCATCCCGAGCGGCGGAAGATCGTCACGACGTCGGTCGAGCATCCGTCCGTGCTCACGCTCCTCCGCGCGATCGAGCGGGCGCAGATCATCGAGCTGGCCATCGTGCCGGTCGATCGCGAAGGCGTGATCGATCTCGACCGCATGGCCGCGGAGATCGATGACGAGACGCTCCTCGTCTCGGTGATGCTCGCGCAGAACGAGACCGGCGTGATTCATCCGGTGGCGCGCATCGCGGAAATGGCGCACGCGCGCGGCGCGCACATGCACGTCGATGCCGTGCAGGCGGCGGGCAAGATCGCGGTGTCGCAGCGCGAGCTCGGCGCGGACTTTGTCACCATCTCCGGCCACAAGTTTCACGCGCCGAAGGGAATCGGCGCGATGACGATCCGCCAGGGCATCGCCCTGCAGCCGCTCTGGTACGGCGGCGGACAGGAGCTCGGGATGCGCTCGGGAACCGAGCCGGTGCCGGCGATCGTCGGCCTCGCCGCCGCGGCGCGCCTCGCGCGCGAAGCGCTGCCGTCATACGACCGCGTGCGCGCGCTGCGCGACCGGCTCGAGTCCGGCATCCGCGCGCGTATCGACGACACCTCCGTCAACGGCGCGACGCAGCCGCGCCTCGGCAACACGGCCAGCATCGCCTTTCACGACACGAAAGCGGACGAGATCGTCCGCGCGCTCGACGCCGAGGGCATCTGCGTCTCCGCCGGCGCCGCCTGCCACTCCGGCAGCGTCGAGCCGAGCGCCACGATGAAGGCCATGGGCAAGCCGCTGCGCGAGGCCATGGGCGTCGTGCGCTTTTCGCTGTCGCGCTACACGACCGAGGCGGAGATCGATCGCGCGATCGACGCCGCCTGCTCGGTCATAAAACGATCGTATATCCCAGCGTCCTGAGATCGGGCATCCGGTCGATGTAGACGTGGCCGTCGGTGTGATCGATCTCGTGCTGGAAGATGCGCGCGGTGAAGTCGTCGACTTCGACTTCGAGCGGATCGCCGTCGTGGTCGATGCCTTTCAGTTTCACGCGGCGGTAGCGCGGCGTTTCGCCGCCGAGGAACGGGACGCTGAGGCAACCCTCCCAATCCGTGATCATGTCGGTGCCGACCGGCTCGTACGTGGCGTTGAAGATCGCGCCCGCGCTGACCTGCTTCACGCCGCGCCGCTTGGCCACGCGCTCCTGCACCTCGAACACGAAAATGCGCAGCGGCAGATGCACCTGCGGGCCGGCCAGGCCGACGCCTTCGTACGCGTGCATCGTCTCGACCATGTCATCGATCAGCGCGGTGAACTTGCCGGCCTTGATGTCCTTGATCTCGACGTCGGACGCCTTCTGGCGCAGCACCGGATGCCCAAGGCGGGAAACTTTCAGAATCGACATGCGGGGAGTTTAAACGGGCAGCTTCCTCATGGAAATCGCAATCGTGAGCGCGCACAGCATCAGCAGCGCGCCGCCGTAAAACGCGCCTTCCGGGCCGCCGAGGTCGTACAGGAATCCGGAGACGATCGGGCCGAGAAAGCGGGCCAGCGAGCCGACCGAGGTCGCGAGCCCGAGGATGCTTCCCCGCTCGCTCTCCGGCGCGACCTTCGACACCATCGACGTCAGCGACGGATAGCAGAGCCCCTGTCCGATGGCCACGAGAAACGCGACGACGTACAGCAACTGCACGCGATACACCGACGGCACGAGCGCGAAGCCGATCAGGAACGCGGTGGCGCCGATGATCACCAGCATCTTCTCGCCGACTGACTTCGAGAGACGGCCGATGAGGCCTCCCTGGATCGCGGCGACGATCACGCCCATGAAGAGGAAGAACCAGGCCATGTCGATCTGGCGGAAGCCGAAGCGCTCGCGCGCGTGCAGCGTCACGCCGATCTCCATCCCGGCCACTGAGAGCAGCGTGAGGAACAGACCGGCGATGAGCGAGATGAGCAGGCGGTTCCCGAAAATGTCGCGCCAGATCCGGCGGTCGAACTGTGGCGGGACGCCGGAGCGCGGCACAAGGCCCTGCGGCTTCGACTCCGCGAGCACGAACAGCGCGATGAGAAACGCGATGAACGACAGCGCCGCCGCGACGATGCCGGGAAGCAGGTTGCCGTGGAGGTGCTGGCGCGTGCCGATCGCGGAGAGAAAGCCGCTGAGCGGCGGGCCGAGGATGAAGCCCATGCCGAACGCCGCCCCGATCAGTCCCATCCCCTTCGCGCGGTCTTCGTGCGTGGTGGTGTCGGCGATGTACGCCTGCGCCGTGCCGATGTTCGCGCCGCCCGCGCCGGCGATCACGCGCGACGCGAACAGCACGCCGAGGCTCCGCGCGAACGCGAACAGCAGATAGCCGGTGCAGCTCGCGGCGAGACTGATCAGCAGCACCGGCCGCCGCCCGATGCGGTCCGACAGCCTCCCCCACACCGGCGCGAAGAAGAACTGCATGATCGAGTAAATCCCCACCACCGCCCCCACCGCGATCCCGCTCGCGCCGTACTCGCGCGCATAGAACGACAGAAACGGGATGACCATCCCGAATCCGATGAGATCGATGAAGACCGTGAGGAAAAGGGCGAGCAGGGAGGCGCGGCGCATTTCGCTACGACGCCCACTCCTGCGCCAGTTGCTGCCGCGTCCCGACGTACGAATTGCAATCGAGCTCGCCGTTCGTGTCGCCCGGAATGCCGTTGATGCTGTTCGGCGTGAGGCCGGTTGTGGAGTCGGTGTATTGCCAAAGCCAGTAGTTGCTCCAGCTCGCCTGCACGCTCGGCGCCGGCGAGTAGTCGGCGAGCCAGAGACGGTGCGAGCCGAAGAACGTGTCGACCGTGCTGCCGAGGTCCTGCTTGATGAGACCTCCGCTGTACAGCACGGGCAGACGTCCGAGCTTCTGTCCGAGAAGCGCCAGGAACTGGCGCGCCTGAGCGAGCGTCATCTGATCGCCGGAGTACGGCTCGAAGTCGAGCGCGACGAGCGTCGTCGCATCGGGAGCGGCGGTGGTCAAGAAGTTGTCTACCTGCTGCGTGACGTCGGCGTTCGTGCCGAAGTGATACGCGCCCCACAGGAGACCCGCGTCCAGCGCCGGCTGCCGCCGCTGCGCGTACGCGGGATCGGTTCCGGTCGCGCCGGTCGTGGCTTTGTGAATGACTCCCCACAAGCCCGCGGCCGCGGCATCGGAGAAACTGTTGACCGTGTCGAGGTGAAAGAGGTCGACCACGCGGAAGTTGATCGTCGTCGTCAGCATGCGAGGCGAATTCTGCCAGAATCCGCCGGTGCGTCTCGTTCTCTTCGACATCGACGGCACGCTGCTGACCGATCGCGGCGCGGCGCGCGACGCCTTCGCGACCGCGCTCGCGGCCGTGTACGACTACCGCGGCGAGGTGTCGCGCTACGACTTTTCCGGCCGCACCGATCCGCAGATCGCGCGCATGGTCCTGCGCGACGCCGGCTGGTCCGTCGAGGAGATCGACGCGCGTTTGTCGCAGTTGTGGGACGCGTATCTCGAAGGTCTCGCCCAGCGCGCGACGCCGGAGCGCGTCCGCGCGTTGCCCGGCATCCGCGAGCTGCTCGCGGAGCTCACGCCGCACGACTCCGTGATCCTCGGCCTCCTCACCGGCAACATCGAGCCCGGCGCGCGGCTGAAGCTCGGCGGCGCGTTGCTCAACGACTACTTCCCCTTCGGCGCCTTCGGCAGCGACTCCGCCGATCGCAACGAGCTGCCGCCGATCGCGATTCAGCGCGCCGAGGAGATGCACGGCCACCGCATCGAAGGCCGCGACGTCGTGATCCTCGGCGATTCGATCTACGACGTCCGCTGCGGCGTTCCCTACGACGCCACCACCATCGCGATCGCCTCCGGGCGCACGCCCGCCGACCTCCTGCGCGCCGAGAATCCGCGGCACTTTTTCGACAGTGCCGAGGACCTCGGCGCGCTGATGGATGCGATCCTCGCTTAGCGCGGCGCCGCCGGGTGTGCGCGAATGATCATCGCCATCAGTTTCCCCAGCTCCTCCCCCTCCACCTCCCCGCTGCCGAACCAGCGGCGCTTCAGCTGCGCGAACAGGCCGACGCCGCCCGTGGCCACGCGATGCACGATCACGAGATCGAGCGACGGGATCACGTACAGCCGGTGCCCGCGATATCCGCGCGCCGCGTACACCGTTCCCGCCGGCAGGCCGGCGTCCTTCAGCATCTCGGCGTTCGGATAGATCCACCAGAGGAAGCCGTACTCGCTGTCGCCGACCGCCGGCTTGCCGCTGAACGTGCGCGCGATCCATTCGCGCGGAAGGATCTGCTTTCCATTCCACGCGCCGTGGTTCAGATAGAGCTGCCCGAAGCGCGCGAGGTCTCGCGCGGAGATCATGAAGACGTACGCGCGGTGATTCGAATCGCTGTGCATCATCTTCTCGGTGAACGAGTCCTTCGTCAGATAGACGACGTCGCTCTCGCGGAAGTCCTGCATGCCGAGCGGCTTCGCGATCTCGCGCTCGAACGCGGTGCCGATCGGCGTCTTCATGGCCCGCTCGTAGATCGTGCCGAGGACGTTGAAGTCCCAGTTGTTGTAGTAGAAAAACTCGCCCGGCTTCTTCGTGCCGCGCGCGGGCCGCATCCGTTTGTTCGAGTCGATCTCGTAGAGCGCGGAGTGATAGACGCCCGAGCGCGTCTGGAGCAGATCGCTCACCTTCGCGCTTTTTTCCGCGGGCGTGAGGCCGCCGGTGTCGTCGATGCCAAGGTCCGCGAGCGTGGCGTCGAGGTTGATCTGTCCGCGGGCGACGGCGACGCCGTACAACGCGCTCAGCAGACTCTTACGGATGGACTGCGCGTTGTAGCGGGCGCTGGTGTCGCCCCAATCGACGACGGTCTTTCCCTGGTGCAGCACGACCAGCGCCGCGGTGTCGAGGGTGTCGGCGTATTTCAGCGCGGCGTCGAGACGCTCGCGGGACCAGGTTTGGGCGAGGAGGGGAAACGTGAGGATGAGCAGTAGTGCGATTCGCTTCATTGCAGCTCCTTTCGGATCGCTGCTACGGGCGAATCACGCCGGCGTTCGGGCGACTTTGTCCGTTTCGGCTGGCTCGGACAACGTTCTCTTCCGGTACTCGGTCGGCGTCATCCCCATCGCCTTGCGGAACGCGGCGTAGAAGCTCGACCGCGACGAGAATCCCGCCCCCTCGGCGAGCGCATCGACGGTGATAAGCTCCGACGCGGGATCGTCCAGCCGCGCGCAGGCCTCGGCGACACGGAAGCGGTTCACGTATTCGTAGAACGACGATCCGCTCTCGCTGAGCGCGCGCGAGACGTGATGCGGCGAGACGCCGGCCCGCTGGGCGAAGGTTTGCAGCGACAGCGCCGGATCGAGATAGAGGCGCTGCTCGCGCATGGAAACATCGAGGAGCGTTGTCGTCTCCGCGGGCAGCGGCGCCTTGCGATATTTCACCGAGGGCGGCGCGAAGCGGACGAGCGCGAGGGCCATGATGCCGAGGGAGAGCGTGATCGGGACGATGTTCCGCAACGCGGCGACGTCGTGGAACCCGTAACGAATGAGTTGCGCCGCGTGCACGCAGGCGAACGCGATCACGAGCCGCCGCGGCCAGAGCATCTCGTCCTCGCGAAACGCGACGAACGCGGTGAGACCCGTGTACGTGAACTGATGCACCAGCATCAGTTCGATCGGCGGGACGAGCGCGAACGCGATCGCCGCGGGCAGGAAATGCACGAGCGGCGTCGAGCGCCGCGCGTACAGCAGCAGCAAAGGT
>DATFHJ010000042.1:0-12139 GCA_035248585.1 Thermoanaerobaculia bacterium | reverse complement strand
TCAATGCCGCCACGCTCAGCAACGGCACGACCACGATCACGACCGAGCTCGCCGGTCAGATCAACGCCAATCCCGCGGGTTACTCCGTGAACGTGCAGACGGCTGAAAGCTCAATCCGCGGCCAGCTCGCGCGCGCGCAAGGCGACGGCGCGCTCGTCGCGTGGCTGCCGGTCGTCGCGAAGACCACGGGTATCGGCGGCACGAACTTCGTCAGCGACGTCCGCATCGTCAACAACGGCGGCACCGTCGCGAACGTGACGCTGGAGTACTTCCCGCAGAACGGCGACGGCAACAGCGGGCCGTCGGTGACGAAGAATGTGACGGTCGTTCCGGGCGAGCAGAAGGTGCTCAACGACATCGTCGGCGCGACGCTCGGCCTCACCGGCGGCCTCGGCGGAATGAAAGTGACGTCCGATCAGCACGTGCTCGTCTCCGCGCGCGTGATCAACGACCTCCGCTCGGAGAACAAAGGCACCGCCGGCCTCGCGTACAGCGCCGATGACAGCGGCGATACGAGCGGCACGCTCGCGTTCCTCGCGGCGAACGCCGACTACCGCACGAACATCGGCTATCTCAACCCGAGCGCGACGCCGGTCACCGCGACATTCGTCGCCCGCCGCCCGGACGGCTCGGTGATCGGTTCGAGCACGATCACGATCCCCGGCTTCGCGATGGTGCAGCAGCCGGCATCGTCGCTCGTCTCAGGCGCCGCGGATCTGGCCGACTTTTTCGTGACCTGGACGTCGAACGCGCCGCTGTTCGTCTACGGAGCGGTGACGGACAATAAGACCGGCGATGCGGTGTTCACTCGATAAATGAATCCTCGGTTCCCGTTTCGCGACCGGCCACGTCTCTGGGGCGTGGCCGTTTCGCACTATCAGGTCGAAGGCGGCGATCGCTGCGACTGGAGTGATTGGGGCAGCCATGCCTGCGGCGACGCGGTCGGCGCGTGGCAGCGTTATGAGGACGACGGCCTCCTCGCGCGCGATGCCGGCGCGAATGCGTTTCGCTTCTCGGTGTCGTGGAGCCGCGTCGAGCCGCGCCGCGGTGAATTCGATGACGAAGTGCTGGAGCGCTATCGCCGCTTCGTGGATCACTTACTGACGCTCGGCCTCGAGCCGGTCGTCACGCTCTTTCATTACACGCATCCGCGCTGGTTTCACGAGAAGACGCCGTGGACGTCGACCTCCTCGGTGCTCGCCTTCTCACGCTTCGCCGCACGCGTCGCGCAGGCGCTCGGCGACCGCGTGCGCTTCTGGGTCCCGCTCAACGAGCCGCTGGTCTTTCTCCTCGCCGGCTATTACGAAGGCCGCATTCCACCCGGCATCTCCGATCCGAGCCGGATCAACCGCGCGTTCGATCACATGCTCGCCGCGCATTGCGCAGCCGCCGCGGAAATCCGCCGCGTCAATCCGGACGCGGCGATCGGCATCGCCCACAACATGATGGGCTTCGCGCCGGAGCGCGAGTCGAGTACGTTCGACGGCATCCTCGCGCGCACCGCGCACACGATGTACAACCGAGGAATTCTCGAAGCCTTCGCCACGGGCCGCTGGAAGTTTCTTCTCCCGCCGACGACGACGATCCGCGGCCGGCGCGACGAGCTGCCGTGCTGGCTCGACACGTTCGGCGTCAACTACTACTCGCGCCTCCATCTCCGTTTTCCCGGCAAGACCCGCCTCATCGGCGACTTCGATTATCGCGACCGCAGCGGCTTCGGCCTCAGCGACAACGGCTGGGAAGTCGCGCCGAAGATTCTCGGCACGCTGCTCGACGAAGTGCATGCCGCCGGATTCCCGATCGTGATCACGGAAAACGGCATCGCCGACGCCACCGACCGCGCGCGGCCGGTGTTCCTGCACATGCACGCCGACGAGATCCGGCGCGCGGAATTGCGCGGCGTTCCCGTGCACGGCTATTTCCACTGGTCGCTGGTCGACAATTACGAGTGGCTCGACGGCTTCGAGCCGAAGTTCGGCCTCTATGAAGTCGATCGGATCACCATGGAGCGCCGTCCGCGCGCTTCCGTTGCCGCGTTCCGCGCATTGGGCTCCGAATACCTTTCACGCTGACTTTACGCGGTGCTCAAAGTGTTGTGCACGGCCCGCATTCACACTAGGGGCATGCTGCTGGCCGACTTTCACATTCACACCACGTGGTCCGATGGAACGCTGTCGATCGCCGAGGTCGTCGATCTGTTTGGACGCGCCGGCCATCACGTCATTGCCATCACCGATCATGTCGTCAATGACGACACGCTGATCGGAAAGGCGTCGCAGCGTTTGACGCGCACCGTCACCGCCGCGAACTTCGCGCACTACCGCGCCGAGATCGAGCGCGAGAAAAAGCGCGCGCTCGACCGATACGGCATGATCGTCATGGCCGGCGTCGAGCTGACGCAGAACCGCGTCCGCCGCAACGACTCCGCGCACGTCCTGGCCCTCGGCGTGGACGAATTCGTCTCCGCCGACGGCAGCGTCGAGGAAATGCTGCAGCGCGCGCGGCGAAAGAGCCGCATCGTCGTCGCCTGCCACCCGCACGAACAGTCCGAATGGTTCTTCAATACCTTCTATCTCTGGAATGCCCGTAATGAAGTCGGGCCGCTCGTCGACCTGTGGGAGATCGCCTGCCGCTGGGACCTCTTCCCGCCCGTCGCGCGTGCCCGCTTTCCCTACATCGGCAACAGCGACTTCCACAAGCCCGAACACCTTTACGCGTGGAAAACGCTCGTCCCCGCGCGCAAGAACGAAGAAGCGATCCTGCGGAAGTTGAAAGACGGCCGCGGGCTGGCGGTCACGCAATTGCCGGCGCTGGCGAAGGTGGGTTGAGGATGTGGGTGATCGCGCTGATCGGCATCACTCTCACCAGCGTGCAGGCGCTGCTCACGGTGGTCTTTCGTCGCAGACGCGCTCGCGCTGTTCGATTCGACGGATTCGTCTCCATCCTGAAACCGGTCTGCGGTCTCGACGACCAGCTCGAGGAGAACCTCGTTTCGTTCACGGCACTGAAAGGGATTTGGTACGAAGTGATCGTCTCCGCCGAGGACGAAGAGGACCCCGCGCTGGAGATCGTGCGCGGGGTGATGCGCGCGCATCCGTTCGCGCCGTTTCGGATCGTGGTTGACGCCGGCTCGCGGACCGGCGTCGTCAATCGAAAAGTAGAACGGCTCATCGCCGCGGCCCGCGTCGCACGCGGCGACGTCCTGCTCATTTCCGACTCCAGCGTGCGCACCGGGCGCGACGCGCTCGCGCCGACCCTTGGCGCGTTCGACGATCCGCGCGTCGGCTGCGTCTCCAATCTCTTCACCGGCTTCGGCGCGCGCTCCCTCGGCGCGACGATCGAGTCGCTCCATCTTCTCGGATTCGTCGTTCCCGGCGCCGTGCTCGCAGCGGCGGCGCGCGTCCCGTGCGTCGTCGGCAAATCGATGGCCATCCGCCGCAGCGTGCTGGCGTCCATCGGCGGATTCGAGCGCTTCCGGCATGTCCTTGCGGAAGACCAGGCCATCGCTTTGGCGGTGCGGGAGGTGGGATATGACGTCATGCTCTCCCCGGTCGTCGTCCGCAACGTGGTCGTGCATCGGAGCGTGCGTCAGGCGGTCGAACGGCAGGTCCGCTGGAACAAGATCCGGTATTCGTTCTCGCATCGCCTGTATGCCTGCGAGCTCGTGCTGAACCCGCTGCCGTTCGCGATCGCCGTGGCCGTCGTCGCTCCGGCACTCCTCCTGGCCGTGCTCCTCCTGCGCTACGTGCAATTCGCGGTCGTCAACCACGCCACCCGCGCCGGCCTCTCCTGGCGCCAGCTCGCCGCCGTCCCACTGCTCGACCTGCTGATGCTGTACGCATGGTTCGTCCCGTTCTTCTCGAACGAGATCACCTGGCGCGGCTATCGTGCGCGAATCGGCCGGGAAACGCAGATCCTGCAAATTGCAGCGTGAGGCGAGGCTCCGGGTAAAGATGGATGAGGGGGCTTTTGGACTGCGGCAGCGTAGCTGCCGCTTTTCCACACCTGTAGGAAAGCGGTGGCTCTGCCACCGCAGTCCAAACCTACGGGTAGTACCCGCGAATCGTCTTCACCCTGGCATCGGCCACGTCCACCGTCAGTTCGCGCCAGCGGGTGCCCTGCGCCTGGGGGTAGAAGCCGAGGAGGTATTGGGAGCGGAGCTCGTTCTGGATGTCGGTGTAGATCTTCGAGAGCTCGGCGGTGCTGTCGATGTAGTAGGACGTGCCGCCGGTTTCGGTGCAGAGGCGGGTGAGCTTGGCGCGGACGTTCATCTCCGTCATGCGGATGCCGATGCCGATCGTGTAGATCGGGACGGCGGCGCGCTGGGCGTATTCGAGGGCCTGCTCGAACGTGAACTTCGAGACCGTGTCCTTGCCGTCGGTGAGGAGGACGAGCGCCTTCTGGCCCTTCACGCCGTGGAAGTTGTAGAGCGAGTAGACGACGGCGTCGTAGAGCGCGGTCGATTCCTCGGGGCGCAGTTTGGCGAGGCCGCCGTTCAGTTCCGTGAGGTCGGGCGTCCATTTCTGCACGACGTGCGGCGAGGAGTCGAAGGCCACGATGAAAGCGCGGTCGCCTTTGCGGATCACGTTCTGAAAAAACGCCGACGCCGCGGCGCGGGTCTGCGGCATCTTCGTGTCCATCGATCCCGACGTGTCGACGGCCATGCCGATCGAGAGCGGCAGGTTTTTCACGTGCTCGAATTTCGCCAGCTGCACCGGCTGTCCTTCGTCCAGCACCTTGAACGCATCCTGCTTCAGATCGTTCACCGGCTTTCCGTTGCGCAGCACCGTCGTCGGCAGCTCGACGAGATGGACGTCGATGGTCTCGATGTAGTCCGGCGTGTTGACCATCACCACGTCTTCGACCGGATCCGTTTCCGGATCCTTCAGCGACGCCACCGCGCGCAGGTAGCCGACGCCGTCGGTGGCGGGGATGTTCACGCGTTGCACGAACGGTGCGTCGTACAGCGTGGCCACGCGCTGTTCGTTGTAGTACAGCTCAATGTGCGCGAGCTCTTTTCCTTCCGGAACCTTCGCCTCCACCTCCACGCGCGTCGGCCCGCTGATCTTCGGCGCGACGCGCGGCGAGGCGATGCGCACGCGGAACGGATCGGCCCCGGTGTTCACCACGATCTCGTCACCGGTCATGATCTGATCGTGCGCGTCGAGCGCCACCGCGCGGATCTTGCGCGAGCGCGGCACCGTGCCGAAGTCGAGGTCGAGCGTGTAGGGCGGGGAGCGCCGCGTGGCGACTCTCTTTCCGTCGAGCCAGAACTCGACGGATTGGATCCCGGTGCCGCTGATGATCGTCTCGATGGTGCGTAGTCCGCTCAAGACGCTGTCCGGCTGCGGCACGATCTTCAGCGACGCGCGCGTCGACTGCAGCTCCTCGCGGATCACTTCCAGCGCCTTCGACTCCGTCGTCGCAACGACCACGGGTTCCGGCACATTCAGGTCCGTTTCGAGAATCGCCTGCGCGTTCGAGGCGGCGTCCGTGATCTTTACGCGCGAGCGATACACGGCCGGACGCAGCGTGCGGTCGATGACGATCGGCAGCTTCTCGTCCGCGACGTCGCCCGGAAAATCGAAGCGATAGCGATACTTCTCCCACAGCATGTCGCTCTTCATCACTTCGCCGACGACGTCGATGGTGTAGACCGAGACGTTGCCGGTGGTGGTCGTCTTCAGCTGCGATTTCGGGATGTAGATGACGAGCTGCGTCGCCGCGCCGTAGCGGACGCTCAGCTCCGCGCCGGCCAGCGGCGGCGCGTTCGGATCGCCGATGACCGCCGAGCGGAGGATGCGGCGCATGTCTTCTTCGTTGACCGGCGGCGCGTCGAAGACGTGCGGCAGGCGGTCGGCGTCCTGCTGCACGATGGCCAGCGCCTTTCCGAGGATGTCTTCGTGCTGGCAGACCTTCGGCCCGGCTCCCGATGTCACGGCGACGTCGGGACGCAGATCGTCCAGCGCCATCCAGGCGAGCTTGCCTTTGATCGGCTGCCAGTAGCGGTACTCGCGATGGCCGCGCGGGATGTAGAAGAGGATCCAGAAGTCGTGGCCGAAGTTTTCGAGGTAGGGGTAGCGCCAGATCTCGATCGGCTGATAGCTCGACGTGCAGTTGATGTTGTACGTCTCGGCCGGCGGTCCCTGGAGCAGATAGACCTTGCCGCGATCCGAGGCCACGGCCTCGAAGTTTTCCTTCACGTACTCGAGGCGCTCGAAGTAGCGCGCGCGCGCGGCGTGATTGGTCGTGCCGTCGGCGATGTCGCGGCGGCGCCAGAAGTCTTCGATGAACGCATCGCGCTGGGCGTCGGTCTCGAGACGCAGAAACGCATCGCGCTCCGAGGTCTGCAGGATCGGCTCGGTATCGAGAAGGAACTGGCGATGCTTGTCGGGGAGCGCCGCGATGCGCGTCTTCTGCTCGGTACGCGTGAGCGGTTCGTTCACGGCGGCGGTGGCGCTGCACGCGATGAGTGCCGCAAAAACGAGGACCAAGATCCCGTGCCCGTGCCCGCGCCCGTGCCCGGGGTGGGGGAATCGGGCACGGGCGCGGGCACGGGCACGGGCACGGGCACGGGGAATCATGGGTAATACCCCCGAATCGTCTTCACCTTTCCGTCCGCCACCTGCACCGTCACTTCGCGCCACTTGCTGCCGGTCTTCACTTCGGGCGCGGGGTAGAAGCCGAGGACGTATTGCGAGCGAAGCTCGTTCTGAATGTCGGTGTAGATCTTCGAGAGCTCGGCGACGTTGTCGATGTAGTACGGCGTGCCGCCGGTCTCGACGCAGAGGCGATTGAGCTTCGAGCGGACGTCCATCTCCGTGGCGCGGATGCCGATGCCGATCGTGTAAATCGGCACCGCCGCGCGCTGCGCGTACTCGAGGGCCTGCTCGTACGTGAACTTCGACACCGTGTCCTTGCCGTCGGTCAGCAGCACGAGCGCCTTCTGGCCCTTCACGCCGAGGAAGTTGTAGAGCGAATAGACGACGGCGTCATACAGCGCGGTCGATTCCTCGGGGCGCAGCTTGGCGAGGCCGCTGTTCAGCTCCGTCAGATCGTTCGACCACTTCTGCACGATGTGCGGCGATGAGTCGAAGGCAACGACGAACGCCTTGTCGCTCTTGCGCATCACGTTCTGGAAAAACGCCGACCCCGCGGCGCGGGTCTGCGGCATCTTCTCGTCCATCGATCCCGACGTATCGACGGCCATGCCGATCGACAGCGGCAGATCCTTCACGTGCTCGAACTTCGCGAGCTTCACCGGTTGCCCTTCGTCGAGCACCTTGAACGACGTCTCCTGGAGATCGTTCACCGGCTTGCCGTCGCGCAGCACGGTCGTCGGCAGCTCGACGAGATGGACGTCGATGTTCTCGATGTAGTCGGGCGTGTTGACCATGACGACGTCTTCGACGGGATCGGCCTCCGGATCTTTCAGCGCCGCGACCGCGCGGAGATAGCCGACGCCGTCGGTGGCGGGGATGTTCACGTTCTGCACGAACGGCGCGTCGTACATCGTGGCCACGCGCTGCTCGTTGTAATAGAGCTCGATCTGCGAGAGCTGTTTGCCCTCCGGCACTTTGACTTCGAGCTCCACGCGCGTCGGCCCGCTGATCTTCGGCGCGACGCGCGGCGAGGCGATGCGCACGCGGAAGGGATCGGTGCCGGTGTTCACGACGACTTCGTCGCCGGTGATGATCTGATCGTGCGAGTCGAGGGCGACCGCGCGGATTTTGCGCGAGCGCGGGACGGTGCCGAAGTCGAGGTCGAGCGTGTAGGGCGGCGCGCGGCGCGTGGCGACTTTCTTCCCGTCGAGCCAGAACTCGACCGACTTGATGCCGTTGCCGCTGACGATGGTCTGAATCGTCTGCAATCCGCTCATGACGTTTTCGGACAGCGGCACGATCTTCAGCGACGCGCGCGAGGACTGCATCTGCTCGCGCAGCACGTCGACCGTGGCCGACTCCGCGCTCTTCTTCGCTTCCATCTCCGGGACGACGAGGTCAGTCTCGAGGATCGCCTCGGCGTTCGACGCGGCGTCGGTGATTTTCACCCGCGCTTTGTACGTGGACGGCCGCAGAAGCCGATCGATGACGATCGGCAGCTTCTCGTCTTTGATGTCGCCGGGATAGTCGAAGCGATAGCGATACTTCTCCCACATGGCGTCGTTGTGCAGCACTTCGCCGACGACGTCGATCGTGTACACCGCGACGCCGCCCGCGGAGGTGGTCTTGAGCTGCGAGCGCGGGACCATGATGGTGAGCTGCGCATCGGTCTTCGTCCCCTCGGCCGAGGGATACGCGACTTTCAACTCCGCGCCGGCCAGCTTCGGCGCCTTCGGATCGGGCAGCACCGCCGAGCGGAGGATCTTGCCGATGTCTTCCTCGCTCGCCGGCGGCGGCTTGTAGAGATCGGCGAGCTTGTGCTGATTGTTCTGCATCACCACCATCGCCCCGAGGATCTCTTCGCCTTTGGGACACATATGAATGACGTCCTGCGGCGTCCAGGCCTGGCGGTTCGAGGAAATGTCGTCGGAGCGCAGCACGTCCATGCCGTCGATGTACGGATTCCAGAGCTTGTAAATCTTCTGCTGGCGAGGCTGGTAGAAGAGGAGGCGGACGTCGTGCCCGAACGTCTCGATGTAGCCGTACTTCCAGATGTGCAGCGGGACGAAGAACTGCGAACACTTGCCTTCGAACATGTCCAGCGGCCGTCCGCGCAGGAGATACATCCGCCCGCGGTCCGAGGAGATGCCCTCGAAGTTCTCGCGCACGAACTCGATGCGGTCGTAGTACTCGGCGCGCGCGGCGTGGTTGGTCGTGCCGGCGGCGATGTCGCGGCGGCGCCAGAAGTCTTCAATGAACGTGTTGCGCTGCGCGTCGGTGTCGAGCATCAGGAACGCATCGCGCTCGAACGGCTGGATGATCGGCTCGACTTCGATGAGGAACTGCCGGTGCCCCTCGGGCAGCTTGGCCGTCCGCTCCTTGCGCTCGCGGCGCGAGAGCTGCGGCTTTTCATCCGCGGCGAACGCCGTGTAGGTGCCGCTGCCCCCAGCGGCACCGCGACCGCTGAGGGCAGCGGTCGCCACATCGAATGCAAGGAGGAGGATGAGGAGGCGCTTCATATTCAAGGGTAGTACCCACGAATCGTTTTCACCTTTCCCTCGGTCGTCTTCACCTCGACCTCGCGCCATTTCGATCCCGGCTTGACATCGGGGGAGGGGTAGAAGCCGAGGACGTATTGCGAGCGGAGCTCGTCCTGGATCTGGTTGTAGACGCGCTCGAGGTCGCGGGCCTGATCGATGTAGTAGGTCGTGCCGCCGGTCTCGCTGGCGAAGCGTCCGAGCTTGTAGCGGACGTCCATTTCATTGCCGCGGATGCCGATGCCGATGCCGTAGATCGGGACGGCGGCGCGGCGCGCGTATTCGATGGCCTGATCGAACGTGAAATCCGAGGCCGTGTCCTTGCCGTCGGTGATGACGACGAGCGCCTTCTGGCCTTTCACGCCGAGGAAGTTGTAGAGCGAGTAGACGACGGCGTCGTAGAGCGCGGTCGCTTCCTCGGCGCGCAGCTTCGCCAGGCCCGCGTGCACGTCGGCGATCTTCGGCGACCACTTCTGCACGACCTGCGGCTCGGACGAGAACGAGACCAGGAACGCCTTATCGCCCTTCTTCATCACGTTCTGGAAAAACTGCGCGCCCGCCTTCACCGCTTCGTCCATGCGCTGCTGCATCGAGCCCGACGTGTCGATGGCCAGGCCGACCGAGAGTGGGAGGTTCTTCACGTACTCGAACTTCGCGATCGAGACCGGCTTCCCTTCGTCGAGGATCTTGAACGCCGACTCCGGCAGATCGTTCGACGGCTTGCCGCTGACCATCACCGTCGTCGGCAGCTCGACGAGATGGACGTTGAGCTCCTCCATGTACGCGGGCGAGTTGAGGAGCACCACGTCTTCGATCGGCGCGGTGGCGCTGTCTTTCAGCGACGCCACGGCGCGGAGATAGCCGACGCCTTCCGTCGGCGGGATGTCGACCGTCTGGATGAACGGCGGATCGAACATCGTCGCGACGCGGGTCTGATTCCAGTACAGCTCCACCTGCGCGAGCTGGTCGCCGTCGGGAACGTCGACGGCGAGCTCCACGCGCGTCTGTCCGGCGAGCTGGGGAGCGATGCGCGGCGAGACGATGCGCACGCGGAACGGATCGGTGCCGGTGTTGATGGTGATGTCGTCGCCGGTGAGCGGCTTGCCGGCGCCGTCGAGGGCGATGGCGCGGATGCGCCGCATCTGCGGCACGGTGCCGAAGTCGACGTCGAGGCTGAACGGCGGCGTGCGGCGGACGGCGATCTTGCGCCCGTCGAGCCAGAACTCCACGCCCTTGATTCCCTTGCCCGTGACCATGGTCTCGATCGTGCGCATGCCGTTCACGTACTCGTCGGACGGCGGGATGATGCGCAGCTTCGCCACGTCGCTCGTCGCTTCCTCTTTGATCGCCGCGACGGTGGTCGTCGTGGCGGGATTTTCCTTCGGCGGCTCGGCCTCGGCCACGGCAGCTTCCGGCGCCTCGGGCGTGAAGATCTCCGGCACGTCGAGCGCCTGTTCGACGATCGCTTCCGCGCCGCCGTTCGAGTCGACGACTTTCACGCGCGAGATGTAGCTGTTCGGGCGGAGGAGGCGATCGATGACGATCGGGAACTTGTCGCCTTTGAAGTCGCCCGGGAAGTCGAAGCGATAGCGATACTTTTCCCAGAGCTGTCCTTCTCTCAGCACTTCGCCGACGACGTCGACGCTGTACACCTCCGCGCCTCCGACCTCGGCCGGCGTGATCTCCGCGCGCGGCACGAGCAGCATCATCTGCACGTCGGTGCGGCTGCCGTCTTTGGCCGGATAGCGCACGCTGAACTCGGTCGTGAGCTTCGGCGCGTTGGGATTGACGATGACGAGCGAGCGGAGGATCTTGCCGGGATCCTCTTTGTCCAGCTGCGGCGGCTCGAAGAGCTTCATGAGATCGACGCGCGCCTGGATCATGCTGGTGACGGCGCGAATGATCTCGTCGCCGTCGCGACATTCGAGCTGGATGCGGCTGATGTAGCTGTAGGGACTGAGGGAGTCGGGATTCTGTCGGCGCGGCCCTTCGTCGGCCGGACGCGCGGCCGCGACGGAGTCCTGCATCATCAGCTCGTTGAGGGCGATGTTGCCGCCGATCGGGTTCCAGAGCTTGAAGTCGCTGCTGCCGCGCTGGCGATAAAACACCAGGCGCGCGTTGGTGCCGAAGCCGGGGATCTGCGCGTACTTCCAGATCTCGATCGGCACGAGAAGGCTCGTGCATTCGGTGCGCACGACGCCGGACGGCGGTCCGTGCAGCAGGAACATCTTCGCGCGGTCGGAGCTGATCTTCCGGAACTGCGACTTGGCGATCTCCAGCCGCGCGTAATACATGTCGCGGAAGGCGCGGTTGCCGACGCCCTGCATGACGTCGCGGCGATGCCAGAACTCCTGGACGAACGCGTCGCGCTGCGCGTCGGACTCGAGCATCAGGAAGGTGTCGGTCTCCGTCGGCAGGACGATCGGCTCGACGTCGGCGAGGAAGTCCTGGAAGCGAACGTTGAGGCCGGAGATCTTCTCGCGGCGCTCACGCTTCGAGAGCTTGCGGATGCCCTGGCCGGGCGGCGTCTTTTTTTCTTCCTTCGAAGGGGCGGGGGGATTGTCCGTTTGCGCGAGAATGGTTGTAGCGAACGCAAACGACAGTGCGGCTGCAATCGCGCGTTTCATCATTTTCCTGAGTGATGCGGATCTATCTCGACAACAACGCGACCACGGCGATTCACCCGGACGTGCTCCACGTGCTGGAGGCATCGCTGCGTGACGTTTTCGGCAACGCGTCGTCGATTCATAAAGAAGGCCAGGCTGCACGCCGCACGATCGAGGATGCCCGCGAGTCGGTCGCGCGGCTGCTGGGCGCGACCGCGCGCGAGGTCGTTTTCACGAGCGGCGGCACCGAGTCTAACAACGCCGCGATTTTCGGCGCGACACGCGATGCCGGTCGTTGCCACATCGTGACAACCGCCATCGAGCATCCTTCGGTGGCTGAGTCCGTTCGCGAGCTCGAGCGCCGCGGCTGCGAAGTCACGCTCATCGCTCCGTC
>DATFHJ010000041.1:0-26097 GCA_035248585.1 Thermoanaerobaculia bacterium | reverse complement strand
GCGGTTCTCGCCGGTGATCAGATTCGCGATGCGGATCTGAAACCGCCCGTTCACGCGCGACGTGTACGCGATCTTCTCGCCGTCGGGCGACCAGACCGCGTCATCGTTCCAGTTGCCTTCGTGCGAGATGCGCCGCACGTTCGTTCCCTCGGCATCCATGATGTAGATCTGCGGCGATCCGCTGCGTCCGGAGGTGAAGGAGATCTGCCGTCCGTTCGGACTCCACTCCGGCGTCGACTCGATCGAGCCGGTCGATGTGAGGCGGCGGATGTTCGTGCCGTCGTCCTTGATCAGATAGATGTCGGGATTGCCGCGCACCGAGCCCACGAACGCGATGTCGTTGCTCACCGGCGAGAACGTCGCCGACGTGTTGAGCGCGAGGTTGCTCTGCACGCTCACGCGCCCGCCGCCGCGGCGATTGATGATGTACATCTCGCTCGTGCCGCGCGCGAACGACGTGTAGACCATGCGCTCGTTGTCGGGCGACCAGCTCGGCAGGATCGAGAGCGCGTTGTGAAACGTGATGCGGCGCTGGTTCGCGCCGTCCCAATCCATCAGCCAGATTTCCCAGTTGCCGGTGCGGTTCGAGGCGTACGCGATCTGCGAGAGAAAGACGCCCGGCCGGCCGTTCAGCGCTTTGAGCAGCTCGTTCGCCAGAAAGTGCGCGGTGCGCGTCAGCGCGGCGGCTTGCCCGCGATAGCGCTTCGCCAGTTGCGTCGCGCCGCTGGCATCGATGAGACGTCCTTCGACCACGTACTCTCCGCCTTCGTTCCAGACGTTGAGCTTGAGGTGATACTGCGCGTTGATGCGCTTGAGCACCTCGGGGGTGATCGGAACCCCCGGCGGCGGCGGCGCGATGGCGAAGATGCCGGAGTAGGCGATGTCGCGCGTGAGCGGGCCGAAGAACAGCTCGCGCACTTCGTTCGCGTTCACGGCGACGTTCGGCGTCGACGCGCTCGACGGCGCGAGCTCGGGAAACGGCACGACGATGCGGATGACCTGGGCCGCGTTCTCCTGGCCGATCGTCGTCGTGACTTCGGTCTGCGCGAATGCGGCGGCCGCGAAAAGGATGCAGGCGAATGCGGTTGCGAGTCTCATCGGAAAGTTTGGTGCACTCCTAAGTAATTTCCGTTGAAGCCGAACGGCAGCGGCGTCAACGGGCTCGACGAGCGAACGGCGCTGAGCGCGGCGCGGTCGAACGTCGGGTTGCCGCTCGATTTCTCCACACGCGATTCGACGATCGTGCCGTTGCGGAGGATTCGGAAATAGATGATGACTTCCACGCCGGCACTGACCTGCGGGCGGAACCAGTTGCCGCCGATCTTGCGGATCATGCCGGTGAGATAGAGGCTGTACGGGAAATCGCCGCCTTCGAGCCCGGTGACGCCCGACGTGCCGACCGTGGGACCGGTGTCGGTGGCAGCGGGCAGGGGCTGGGGGGCAGGAGTTGGGGGAGTGGGAGCAGGAGTCTCGGAGCCCTTCTTCGTGGAGCGGCCGAACGGCGAGAGCGGGACCGTGTTTTTCTCCGGCTTCTTCGGCTCTTCCGGTTTCGGCGCGGGTTTCGGCTCTTCGATCTTCGGTTTGACTTCTTCGAGTTTCGGCGCGACGGGTGGAGCGGCGGGCTTTAGCCCGCTGATTGGTTTCACAGATGCGAACTGGATATTGACCATCGTCGCGTGCTGCGGCGGGGTGGCGTGCAGCGCGGCGTAGACGGCGAACGCGGCGAGGCCTCCGTGCAGCAGCACGGAGATCGCGATCCCGACGCCGGCGCCTCGATCCAGCGCGGCGCGCTGGGCGAGGACGTCAGCGACGCGGTCGTGCATTCCGCTCCTTTGGCTGCGTGATCATTCCGAGCTGCTCCACTCCCGCGCGGTTCATGACGTCGAGCACCGCCACCACCTTCCCGTACGGCACGCCCTGGTCGGCCTCGAGCAGCGCGCGCTTGACGCGCCGCGCGCGCAGCATCGGTCCGAGGCTCTGCTCGAGATTCGCCGAGCCCACCGCCGTGCCGTCGAGGTAGACCGCGCCGACAGAGTTGATCGTGATCTTCGCCGGATTGTTCGTGGCCAGCTCGAAGCTCTTCCCTTCCGCCTGCGGCAGCGCAACGTCGAGCCCTTGTTGCAGCATCGGGGCCGTGACCATGAAGATGATGAGCAGGACGAGCATGACGTCGACCAGCGGCGTGACGTTGATCTCCGCCATGTCGCCGAGCTCGTCGCTGTCGCGTAATCGGAAGGCCATTGTTGGTTAGACGCGGCTAGGTAAAGTTTCGCTCCGTCAGATTCAAAAACTCCAGCGTGAAATCCTCCATCTCGCCGCGCGCCTGACGTAAGCGCTGGACGAAATGGTTGTAGGCGAGCAGGGCGGGGATCGCGGCGAAGAGGCCGGCGGCGGTGTTGATCAGCGCTTCGCTGATGCCGGGCGCGACGGCGGTGATCGAAGTCGAGCCGCTCACGCCGATGCTGCCGAAGGCGTCCATGATTCCCCACACCGTTCCGAACAATCCTATAAACGGTGTAGCGGCCGCGGTCGTTGCAAGGAAGGGAACGAATCGCGACAAACGCGCCGACTCGATGCGCGTGGCGCGCATCAGCGAGCGCTCGACGCTGTCGAGCGATTTGACCGTCTGCCGCCCGCCCTCGCCGTGCGCGATCTGCGCCTCGATCTCGGCATAGCCCGCGCGGAAGAGTCCGACCAGCGACGAATGCTGGAGCGCGCCGAGCGCGGATTGCACGTCCGCGAGGCGCTTCGCTTTCCGGAACACCGAGACGAAGCGGCGCGACGCGGTGTGCGAGCGGGCGAAACGCGCCCACACCACAATCATCACCGCCCACGAGATCACAGAGAAGAGAAGAAGGATGCCCAGGACGGACCGCCCCACCCATCCCGTGTCCTGAAACGCAGTCCACAGTTGCACTGCGCGGAGGTTAGCACGACTCCTAACCGCGGGACGCGCATGCAGTCCAAACAGATATGCAACGGGCACTTTGGCTGCTTCTTCTCGTTGGCTGCGCCTCGAACGGCGGCCGCGTCGCGAGCTTCGAGCGGGAGGCGGATGAGATCCGCCGCACGCTCTACATCCCCGGCATGTCCGCGGCGATCGTGCAGAACCAGAAAGTCGTCTGGGCGCGCGGCTTCGGATATGCCGATGTCGAGAATCGCGTGCCCGCGACGCCGGACACGCTCTACCACGTCGCGTCGGTGACGAAGACGTTCGGCTCGACGCTGCTGATGCAGCTCGTGGAGAAGGGGCAGCTCTCGCTCGAGGAGCCGATTTCGAAGTACCTGCCCTCGAAGTACGACGAGCGCGTGCAGATCCGGCACCTCCTCAGTCATACGTCCGCGGGCACGCCGGGCGAGCAATTCGCGTACGACGGCAATCGCTACGACGCGATCACGCCGGTCATCGAGAAGCTGTACGGCGCGAAGTTTCGCGACGTGCTCCGGCAGCGGATTCTCGATCCCTTGCAAATGACGGAGAGCGTTCCGGGCCACGACGTGATCGATGATGCGGCGCTCGCGCGCTTCGCGAAGCCCTACACGCTCTACGCCCACGGCGAGGTCGTCCCCGCCGCGTACCCGCCGAAAGACATCGGTGCCTCGGCGGGTCTGCTCTCGACGGTGCGGGATCTCGCGAAATTCGACGCGGCCATCGATCGCCACGTCCTGCTTCAGCCGCAGACGCAGGAGCTCGCGTGGGCGCCGTTCGTGTCGAACGCGGGCCAGCCGCTCCCGTACGGGCTCGGCTGGTTCGTCGAGACGTATCGCGGCGAGCGGCTGATCTGGCATACCGGAAACTGGGGCTCGGGATTCTCCGCGCTGTATTTCAAAGTGCCGGGGAGGAATCTCTCGCTGATCCTGCTCGCGAACAGCGAAGCGCTGGCCGACGGCTTCCACCTCCCGGGGGCCGGCGAGAAGAATCCGTTCGCGTGCGCGTTTCTGCGGCATGTCGTCTTCCAGGGCGACGATCCCTGCCAGGAAGCCGCGGCGGCCGTGACGAGCAAGTGGCTGAGCGATCGGAACTGGCGTGTGAGGAGAACGGAGATCGCGCTCGACGCGGCGCTCCTCGCGTCGTACGCCGGTGAGTATCAGCTGGGCGAGAGGCCGCCCTACACGATCACGCGCGAGGGCACACGGATGTTCATCGACCTCGGGACCGGCGAGCGAACGGAGATGTTTCCCTTCGCGGAGGGCGAGTTCTTTTTCAAGGTGACGGACACGATCATTCGATTCATCCGCGAGGGCGATGCGGTCACGCAGCTGGAGTTCGACCTGGGACCGAACGAGCCGCGGATTCGCGCGAAGAAGATTCGCTGACCGTTTCCTCGGCCATCAACCGAATGAGTACGCGTCCCTCGGCGTCCGCTTCGCGGAACGTGTTGCAGAGGCGCTCCAGCTCGAGCGGCTTGATCGTGGCCGGCACGGCGAAGCCGTTGTCGGGTTGCGTCGGATCCTGCGTCCAGGTCGTGCGCCAGCGCATGCCGATGAGGCGGCAGCGCAGAAAGGCACCGTGATCGTCGGTTTCCTCGGACGCCTGCGCGCTCTCCGTCCAGCCGTGCAGGTTGGAGACCCAGCGTCGCAGCTCCGAGTCGCGGATCGCGGCGAGCACGCGGTCGAGCAGCGCGAGCGAGCTCTCGCTCATGCTCGTGAAGCGGAGGCGCGTATCGAACAGAGTGGTCTTGCCGAGGCTCGCCACGCGCGAGGCCAGCACCTCGGCCGTCGCATCGAAGCGCTCCTTTTCCCACTCGAACGTCACGCGCAGATGCGACCCGCGCATCGCCGCCGCGCTGTGGCGCACGCGGATGCCCGTGCGGCTCACGTCGACGACGAGGCCGGTGCCGCGTCCGACGGTCACGCGAATGCTGTGTGCGGGAGAGAGTCGTTCCGCATTGCGGCGCTCTGCGGCGGGTGGGAGTGCTTCGATTGCGCTCATTCAACAGGTCTCCTGAAGCTGTGGGGTGGTGGCGCACCAATGCGATGCGGGGCTTGGCCGTCCGAAGTGATAGCCCTGCGCGAAGTCGACGCCGAGGCGCGCGGCGGCGTCCGCGGTCTCGGCGGACTCGATCCCTTCGAGCACGGTCTTGCAGCCGAAGTCGTGGGAGAGCGAGACGGTGTGGCGCACGATGCGGCGGTGCGTCTCGTCATCCTCGAGATTCGTGCCGAAGGTGTTGCTGATCTTCACGAACGACGGCCGCAGCTCGTCGATCAGCGACAGATGCGAATAGGCGGAGCAGTGATCGTCGAGCGCGAAGCGGATTCCTTTTTCGCGAAGCGCGTGGAAGAGCGGCACGATGCGCGCCGTCTCGTGAAACTCGCTGCGCTCCGTCACCTCGAGCACGACGCGCGTGAGCTCGATGCCGCCGCGCGCCGCCGCTCCTTCCACCACGTGCGGCAGCTCCGGCCCGAACGCGAGCGGATCGACGTTGATGAAGATGGATGCGGAAGCAGGAAGCGCCGCCGCCGCTTCGAGCGCGCGCGCGATCGACATCAGGTTCAACTCGCGCAGACGTCCCAGCCGCGACGCGTACTCGAACAATTCGGCGGGACCGCCGGCCGGCCAGTTGCCGCGGATGCGGGCCAGCGCTTCGAAGGCCACGATCTCGGCCGCGCCGTCGCGCATTTCGACGATCGGCTGAAACGCGGTCTGCAGATCGTCGCCGGCGAGGATCTCGTCGAGCGACGCGACGCGGATGACTTCGTAGTCGCCTTCGTCGCTCGAGCCGTGCGCGCCGAGCGTCGATTCGAGCTCGGCGAGCGTGAACGGCTTCGCCAGCATCGCCACCGCGCCGTGCGCGATCGCCGCGGTGCGCAGCGTGTCGCTCGGCTGGCCGGTGATCAGCGCGATGCGGCACTCGGGAAGCTTCGCGTGCACGCGGTCGAGAAAGTGGAGACCCTCGTAGCCGAAGGGCCCGGAGAACTGCACGTCCGTGACGACGTGCGTGATCGGCGCGCGCGCGAGCATCAGCTCCGCCGACTCCGTGTCCGCGCAGACGATCGTCGTGCGCCCCTTGCGCTCGAGCAGCATCGCCAGCGCGGCGGTGACGTCCTCGTTGTCGTCGGCGATGAGAATCGTCTCGCGGCTCACGCGATCATCTCCAGGTAGAAGCGGACGTCGTCCGGCTTGAGGCGATACAGCACGCGGTCGCCGCCGCGGCCGGCCGCGCTGAGAAAGCCGCCGCCCGAGTCGTCGATGCGCAGCACGTCGCCGGAGAACTCCGTTGGCAGGCTCGCCAGGACGTCCAGGAACGCGTCGGCCGTGGCGGCGCGATCGAGGATCAGCCGCTCCGCGTCGAGCGTCGGCTCGTTCAGCGCCGCCTGCACCTCGAGGTGCAGATGCGCGTCGCCGCGCAGAAACGCGAGCCGCGGCGCGGCCGGACGATCGTTCCAATCCGTCCGGTGCGCGTCCCTGCACGCGATCAGCGTGAGCCGGGTTTGCGTCATGTCAGATCCACTGCAGCGCGACCGTGACGGTGAATGCGAACGTGCCGAAGATCGTGAACACGCGCCACGTCTCGCGGCCGTTGCGCATGTCGACGAGGGTGTCGTGAAGAAAGGGTTTCATCGCGTGATCTCCTTTTCCGAGCCGGTGGGAAGCGGCACTTCGCCGAAGCCGAACTGATTCAGCGGATAGCCGTCGAGCGGCAGCGTGGTGTTGTTGACGCGGTAGGTGTCCTTGCGGCGGTCGGCGATCAGCTCGACCCAGCCTTCCGCCGGAATCGTGTAGTTGTCGCCGGCGTAGCGGAACGTCTGTCCCGGCTTGCCAGAGAAGCGATAGCCGACCGTCCGGATCCCGCACGTCACTCCCGGACCGCGGTTGCGTTGGGCGTTGAAGAGAGCGCCGAGATCGATCTCCAGCGAGATCGCGGCCGTGAGCGTGGCAGCAGCAAGCAACATGGTGTTTCCTTTCTGGACTTCTTGGAGCCGTTGGACCTGCCGCCGACTAGTCCAAGGACGGTGCCGATTGGCACAAGGCGCCTAAGTGTTGAAAAGAAGCTGCTTAGCTGCTGGTCTGCACTTTGCTGTGTTGTCCGCGGGTCGAACAGGTGTGTGATTTCTGGTCATGACTGACTTCCGGAAGCGCGTTTTGATCGTCGACGACGACCAGCAGGTGGCCGGCGGATTGGCCGCGCTGCTCGAAGACGACTGGGAAGTACGGATCGCCGACACCGGGAAGCAGGCCGTGATGGCGTTCGGCGAGTTCTCGCCGGATGTCGTGCTGCTCGACGTGATGCTTCCCGATATCTCGGGAATCGATCTCCTGCATCAATTCAAGATGTACTCGGAGACCGTGGCCGTGATCATGATGTCGGGCCACGGCTCGCTGGAGCGCGTCATCGAGTCGATGAAGCTCGGCGCCGAGACGTTTCTGCAGAAGCCGTTCGACTACGACGTGCTCGCGGCGACGCTCGAGCAGGTCTCGCGCATCATCGCCACGCGCCGCGAGCTGATGGCGCTGCGCCGCGGCGGTGCGTCGAACGTCGAGCGCCTTCCCGGACTCTCGCCGGCCATCACGCATCTGAACGAGATCCTGCCGCACATCGCGCGCGCGCAGTCGCCAGTCCTCATCGAAGGCGAGTCGGGATCGGGCAAGGGCGTGCTGGCGCGTCTCATTCACAACCGCTCGCCGCGCGCGCGGGCGCCGTTCGTCGATCTCAACTGCGCCGGATTGTCGAAGGAGCTGCTGGAGTCGGAGCTGTTCGGACACGAGCGCGGCGCGTTCACGAACGCGACGAACACGAAGCCGGGCCTCTTCGAGATCGCCGGCGAAGGAACGCTCTTCCTCGATGAGATCGGGGAGATGGAGCCGACGGTGCAGGCGCGCTTGCTGAAGGCGATCGAGGAGAAGAAGTTCCGGCGCGTCGGCGGGATCCGCGACCTGCGTGCCGACTTCCGCCTGCTCGCCGCGACGAACCGCGATCTGCCGGCCGAGGTCGCGGCGGGACGGTTCCGCAATGACCTCTATTACCGGCTCAACGTCGTCCGCCTGCGCGTGCCGCCGCTGCGCGAGCGGATGGAAGACCTGCCGATCCTGGTCGAGGAAGTGCTGCGGCCGCTGGCCAAAGAGATGGCCCGGCCGATGCCGAAGGTGAGCGCGCGGGCGATGAAGAAGCTCGAGGCGTACCCGTGGCCGGGCAACGTGCGCGAGCTGCGCAACGTGCTTGAGCGGGCGCTGCTCACGCTGCCGGGCGACGAGATCCGGAGCGAGGATGTGACGATCGAGAGCGCGGCGGGACCGATGCCCGCGCAGGGCGGCGGACTGCCGGCCGAGGAGTGGGAAATCCAGCCGCTCGACGACGTGATCGCCAGTTATGTCGCGGCGTCGGTGGAAGCGACCGGCGGGAACATCCGCAAGGCCGCGCGGCAGCTCCAGATCAGCCCGTCCACGCTCTACGCGCGGCTGAAGGACGGCAAGACCTGAACGGGACGGCAGTGTATACTTCCGCACCGAAGTAGGCCTGCCACCTCATGACTGCTTCGGCTCGATCTCCCGCTGGCCCCGCGCCCGCCGCGGACGCCGTGCTGATTCTCGACGCACGGCAGCGCATCGTCTACGCCACGGAAGCCGCCGCGGCGCTCCTCGGCCGGACGCCCGAGGAGTTGTTGCACGAGCCGGTCTCCGCGTTCCTCGACACTCTTCCGAATCTCGACACGTGGGAAGCCGGCGGCCTCCAGTTCACGACGGTCTTCCTCGGCACGCAGGATTCCGCGCGCCGCGTGGCCGCGGCGATGGCGCACGAGTTCAACAACATCCTCGCCGGCATCGGAACGTTCGCCGAATACGTGCAGCGGCGCTCGACGGACGAGAGCACGCGCAACGCCGCCGAGCGGATCGGCCAGGCCATCCGCCGCGGGAAGAGCGTGACGGGCGAGATCCTCCGCTACGCGCGGACGCGGCCGCCGTCGCTGGTGCCCGTCGACGTGCGGCTCTGGCTGGAAGGGTTTCTGCCGGAGGCGAACGCGCTGACCGCGGGACGGGTGGTGCTGGAGATCGAGGGGCGGCTCTGCATCCGCGCCGACGTGCTGCAACTGAATCAGGTGCTGGTCAATTTGTTGACGAACGCCCGCGACGCGTCGCCTTCCGGCACGCCGATCGTGCTCAGGAGCGCGACGGCGACGCGCAACGGAGCGGAGATGCTCGATCTCGCGGTGATCGATCACGGCACCGGCATCACGCCCGAGGTCTGCGAGCGCATGTTCGAGCCCCTCGTCTCCACGCGCCGCGCGAGCATCGGCCTCGGACTCCCCGTCGTCCTGCAGATCGTCCGCGCCCACGGCGGCGTCGTGCGCGTGCGGACGGAGGTGGGGAAGGGGAGCGAGTTCCACGTCCTTGTCCCGCTGCACCACGCCGCCTAAATCCTGCTTTCCTCTTTGCTGGCGTTCAGGATTTGCGTAAGATGGCGCCATCCACCTCACCTAACGAGAGAGAGGCACATGGCGGAGACAACCCTTCTCACGCTCGCGCTTGCTGCGCAGGATGCGCACGCAAGGCTGGCGGCACACACGGATTCCTTTCCGGAGCCGGGACGGTTCCTGATCGGCGAGGTCGAAAAACGGCTGGCGCAGATGGTCGCCGCCGTCCGGGAGCGCGATCAGCACGTTGATGTGCTGCACGACGCGCTCGCGGACCGGATGAATAATCTATTGATGGCCATCAAGACCGCGAGCGACCTGCTCCGCAACGGCGAGGATCACACCGCCCTCGTGCGCGAGCGGCTCGACGCCACGGTCGAGAACGGCCGGGAGTCGGTGAAGAAGCTTCGCGACGCGCTGGGGAACCTGCGATAGGCGTGCGGGCGGCGAGACGCCGCCCGATCAGCCGGCGAGGACGCCGGCGTTCCCAAAGGCGTCGGAACGCCGGCGTCCCCGCCGGCTGGCTCGGCGGCGTCCTCGCCGCCGCGGATAGGCGTGGCGGTTGCTCTTCTTCGAGGCATGGACGAGACACAGCCCCTCTCTCTTCGCGACACCGCCAAAGGCATCGCCGTCCGGGCCGGCGTTCTCACGGTTGGTGGTGTGGTCATCGGTGCGTTCGTGTTCAGCCTCGCGGCGAAAGCGGCGAGCGGCCTGGTGAAAGTGCTCGCGGCGCTGTTCGTGCTCACGGTCGGCGCGGGAGTGGCCACCTGGAAAGTGAAGAAAGTCCAGCGCGAGTGGCGTTCGTCACCCCTGCTATAATCCGCCGCGAAATCAGAGGTAACCTTCTCGATGGACGCGAAATACGACTCGATCGGGGTTGAAATCTTCGGTCACACGTATAACGTCCGGGGAGATGGGGACCCAGACTATTTAGCGGAGCTTGCGCGGTTAGTAGACACCAGGATGCGCGAGGTGGCGGCCCAGGTTGCGACCGTCGACCCCATGAAAATTGCCATCCTGGCGGCCCTGAACATAGCCGACGAGTTCTCGAGATATCGGAAACAGCGGGAGGATGCCGCGGGAATCTGGATCGAGAGAACGGAGGAAATAACGGATCGTCTCAGCGAGGTATTAGGCTGAGCAACTTACGAAAGTCGTACGTTTTCGGAGCCCCTGCAGAGTTCGTGATGCTAGATCAAGCACTTGAACCGTACTTCTTATCCCGGGTAGCTCGCGTCTCGGGTCGCGTGCACACCTTCGTCCCCGCAAGGGGAGCTCAGAAGGTAGCCTAAACGGCACGAGTAGGGCGCCCACCTGTCTTGTACAGGTTCAGGTAAGAATCACCACACGGCTCAGGCGGGGATCTCCGAAATCCTTCCTCACTGCGCAAGCCTCCCTCGCGGAGGTGCGGTTTGAACATCATCCAAGTGTTGATTGCGGTCGCCGTCGGAATCGCCGGCGCCGTGGTACTGGCCCTGATCTGGTCCGCCGTTTCTCGCAAGCGGGCCCAGGCTCAGCTCGATGAGGCGCGTCAGTCCGGCGAACGGATCGTCGAAGACGCAAAGAAGCAGGCAGCGGCGCGCGTCAAGGAAGCCGATCTGGAGGCGAAGGAAAAGCTCCTCCAGATGCGCTCCGATTTCGACCGGAACGCGCAGAAGCAGCGCGACGAGATCAAGTCCGTCGAGCGGCGCCTGCAGCAGAAAGAAGAAAGCCTCGACAAGAAGACGCAGCAGGTCGATTCGCGGATGGGCGAGATCGAGAAGCGCGACCGCGCCGTCGGCGACCGCGAGAAGCGCGTCGAGGCGAAGGAAGGGGAGCTGGACGCGCTCGTCGAAGAGCAGCGGCACAAGCTCGAACAGGTCGCCGGACTCACCGCCGACGAAGCGAAGCGCGAGCTGATCCGCGGCATCGAGAACGAGGCCAAGCTCGAAGCCGCGAACATCATCAAGCGCATCGAGAGCGAAGCGACCGAGCTGGGGAACCAGAAGGCGAAGAAGATCCTCGGCATGGCCATCCAGCGCATGGCCTCTGACTACGTCGCCGAGAACACGGTCTCGGTCGTCGATCTCCCGAGCGAGGACATGAAGGGACGCATCATCGGCCGCGAGGGGCGCAACATCCGCGCGCTCGAGCTGGCGACCGGTGTCGACCTGATCGTCGACGACACGCCCGAAGCCGTCATCCTCTCGGGCTTCGACCCGATCCGCCGCGAGATCGCGCGCATCTCCCTCGAGCGCCTGATGCAGGACGGACGCATCCATCCCGCGCGCATCGAGGAGCTCGTCGAGAAGGTTCGCCAGGAGCTCGACCAGAAGCTCTTCGAGGAAGGCGAAGCCGCGGCTTTCTCCCTCGGCCTCACCGACATCAATCCCGAGATCCTCAAGCTGCTCGGACGCCTGCGCTACCGCACGTCGTACGGGCAGAACGTGCTCGTGCACTCGCTCGAAGTCGCGCAGCTCGCGGCGCTCATGGCCGTCGAGCTCGGCGTGAACGACACGATCGCCAAGCGCGGTGGTCTCCTGCACGACATCGGCAAGTCGATCGACCGCGAGATGGAAGGCACGCACCTCGAGCTCGGCCGGCAGGTGCTCGAGAAATACGGCGAGCGGCGCGAAGTCATTCACGCGATGGAGTGCCACCACGGCGACTACGACCCGACCACCGTCGAGGCTGTGCTCGTGAACGCCGCCGACGCGCTCTCGGCCGCACGGCCGGGCGCGCGCCGCGAGATTCTCGAGAACTACGTCCACCGCCTCGAGCGCCTCGAATCGATCGCAAATCAGATGGACGGCGTCTCGAAATCGTTCGCCATCCAGGCAGGGCGCGAGCTTCGCATCATCGTCAACGCGGAAAAGATCACCGACGAGCAGTCCATCTGGTTGTCGAAGGACGTCGCCCGCAAGATCGAGAGCGAGCTGCAGTATCCGGGACAGATCAAGGTGACGGTGATTCGGGAGATGCGGGCTACGGAGTACGCAAAATAGTGGAGCGGCGGGCTTTAGCCCGCCGAGTCGGCAGGCTGAAGCCTGCCGCTCCACATGTTTCGATATGATCAGAGTCCTCTACATCGGCGACGTCGTCGGCCAGCCCGGCCGGCGCGCGTTGCATCAGAAGCTCGAGTCGGTCATCGACCGCGAGAAGGTCGACTTCACGATCGTGAACGTCGAGAACGCGGCCGGCGGGTTCGGGGTCACCGAGGCCATCATGGAAGAGCTCTCCGAGCTCCCCATCAACGCCTACACTTCGGGCAATCACATCTGGGACAAAAAAGACTTCGTCGACAACTACGAGCACTACCCGCACGTCGTGCGGCCGGCGAACTATCCGCCCGGCAATCCAGGCAAGGGCAAGGTCATCCGCCAGACCGCGGGCGGTGTGAACGTCGCCGTGCTGCAGCTGATGGGCAACGTCTTCATGCCGCCGATCGACAACCCGTTCTACTGCGCGGATCGCGAGCTGGCGGAGATCGGCAGCGCGGCGAAGGTCATCATCGTCGACATCCACGGCGAGGCCTCCTCGGAGAAGCAGGCCATGGGCCGCTATCTCGACGGCCGCGTCTCGGCGGTCCTCGGCACGCACACTCACGTGCCGACCGCCGACGAGCGGATTCTCCCCAACGGCACCGCGTATCAGACCGATGTCGGGATGACCGGCGCGTACGACTCGGTGATCGGCTTCCGTCCGGAAGAAGCGCTGCATCGCTTCCTCATGAACACGCCGCGCAAGCTCGAAGTCGCGAAGCGCGACATCCGCCTCTCCGGCGCGCTCGTCGAGATCGATGACGAGACGGGCCGCGCGCACCGCATCGTGCGCATTTCCGAGCACCTCGGCGAATAGTGCGCCTCTCGATCGTCACGCTCGGCCACGTTCATAGCGAAGATCTCGCGCCGCTCACGACGCGCTTCGAGCATCTCGAGCAACTCGTCCTCGACATCCCGCCGCGCGTCGAGCTCTCGAGCCATCGCGCCGAGTTCAATCGCGCCGTCGACGCCGCGAGCACGGATTGGCTGCTGATCGTGCGCGAGCGCGAAGTGATCGACGACGCGCTGGCGACGGAGATCCACGCCGTCGCCTCGGATGCAAAAGCGCCAGGCTTTCGCATCCGCTCCATCCCTTTCTATGCCGGCAAGCCGCTGCATCTAACCCGCGATGACGGTGAGCTGCGCCTCTTTCATCGACGGCATCTGCTGCGCCGCGGCGAGCTCACGGTGCAGGGAACGATCATGCGTCTCGCGAATCCGCTTCGCTCGATCACGTTCGCCTCGGCGAACGAGCATCGCGAGCACCTCGCCAAGAACGCGAGCCGGCGCTCAGTGGTCAAGCGCGTGCTGACGTTCGCCGGCTATCTCCTCGGCGTCCGCACGCTCGACGCGAACACGCTGCAGTACCTCTGGATCGAAGCGGGCTTCGCTATGCCGTAGCCAGCGCGATCTGCGGCCGTCGCGGCGCGGCGCGCAGCGTTCCGTTCGAGCGGAACTGCCGCGGCGACATGCCGTAGCGGATGCGGAACTGCTGGCGGAAGTAGTTCTCGGAGTCGAATCCGCAGCGCCGCGCGACCTGCGAGACGCGCAGGTTGCCGCCCTTGAGCAGCCGAGCCGCCTTCTCCAGCCGCTTTTCCTTCAGGAACTGGCTGAGCAGGCGTCCGGTGATGCGATGAAAGCGCCCGGAGATGTACTGCCGCGTGTAGCCGAGCTCCTTCGTCACGGCTTCCACCGTCACTTCTTCGTCGGCACGAAGCCGCCGGCGCACCGTTTTGATGAGCGAACGCAGGAGCCCGTCCATACGCTTCTCCTTGACGACCGTTGCGTTGGATGACCTGCCCGCCCGGGAAACTTCCGGGTTGACCGATCCCAGCTTTTTTTGGATGGAAACAATTGTAGCGCAGCGTTACTTCTTCGTCCATCGATTCGCGTCGCGCGCTCGATATTTGTTCATCGCGGCGCCGAATGCCTGATCGAGATCGAGGTCCAGCGAGTTCGCCAGACAGACCAGCACGAAGATCGCGTCCGCGATTTCTTCACCCACGTCGCCGAGCTCTTCGCCCGCCTTCGGCGTCTTCCCGCCATAGCGATGCATCAGCACGCGCGCCAGCTCGCCCGTCTCCTCGGTGAGCCGCGCCAGCATCGGCAGCGGCGCGAAATAGCCTTCCTCGAATTGCGAGATCCACGCGTCGACTTCCTTTTGGATCGGTGCGAACGACATGTCGATAGGATAGACTGATCGCACGCATGAGATTGATTGGGGCAGGGGTGGCGGTTCTGATGCTCGCGGCGAGTGTGCAGGCCGATGTCCGTCTGAAGGTCAAGAAAGACGGCACGAAGCTGATCTACAACGTCGGCCGCGGCGGTAGCGGCAGCGGGCGCACCACCGACTACAACTGGCTCGCGAAGCGCCACGATCGCCGCTCGAAGTACGACGAGATCATCGAGCGCTACGCGGAGAAATACCGCGTCGACCCCGTCCTCGTGCGCGCCGTCATCCAGGTCGAATCCGATTTCAATCCCAAGTGCGTCTCGCACAAGAACGCGCGCGGCCTGATGCAGCTGATCCCCGCCACCGCGGAGCGCTACGGCGTGAAGTCGGTTCACGATCCCGAGCAGAACATCCACGGCGGCACGCGCTACCTGCGCGATCTCCTGGAGATGTTCAACGACGATCTTCCGCGCGTGCTCGCGGCGTACAACGCCGGCGAAGGCGCGGTGCAGAAGCATGGCGGCATTCCGCCGTACAGCGAGACGACCGAATACGTGAACCGCGCGTTGACCGTGTACTACGGCCGCCCGTATGGACAAGGTGCGGTCTCCTTCGCCGGAAAGCGCGGCGGCGCGAAACTGCGCGGCGGCTTCGGCGCCGCCGTCGCGGCCGTGGCATTACTTCCGGGCGCAAAGTATCTCGGGACGCATTAGAACGGTACAATCCGCCCCGCATGCCTGAGCGTCAGCCGGCGGTCGCGCCGCCATTCGATCAGGGCGTTTTTCTCCTGCACTACAACCGCGGGCGCGAAGCGTTTCAGGAAGGACGCTACGCCGAGGCGCGGCGCGAGTTGGAGTCGGCGCAGCGCATGCGGCCGGATGACGCCGACGTTCTCAATCTCCTCGGCCTGGTCTACTTCAAGACCAACGCGTTCCCCGAGGCGGAAGTCATCTACCGGAGACTCATCCGCGAGAACCCGAACGTCTTCATCCTCCACTCCAACCTCGGCCTGATCCTCTTCAAACAAGGCAAGCACGACGAAGCGGAGACGTTCCTCCGCCGCGCCATCGAGCTGCGCCCGAACTACGCGAAGTCGCATCTCTACCTCGGCCTGCTGTACCGGCAGAAGAAAAAGTTCGCGCTCGCGCTCGAGCATCTGAAATTCGCCGGCGCGGACAAGCTCGTGCGCGAAGTGGAAGCGGAGATGAAGCCGCCGGCGCCCGCGCCACCACCGCCCGAGCCTCCCAAACGTGTGATCACCGAAAAGATCGTCGCCTTCAAACCCGACGACGAGATCACGCGCTCGGCGATGGAGCATCGCACGCAGCCCGGCAAAGTCGCGATCCCGGTCGCGACGCCTCCTGTCACCGCGGAGATCCCGAAGATCACACTGCCCGATCCCGCGGCCGTGACCGCCGCGCGCAAACTGCAGGATGCGGTCGACGAAACGACGCACATCGACGCGAAGGTCATCGACGTCACGCGCAAGATCGAAGGCGCCTCGAAGACCTTCGCCCTGCACGAAAACGGATTCCTCGAGATCAACTTCGCGCGCAGCGTGCACGTCAAGCGCGGCACGGTCTCGAGCTACTCCGGCAACCTGAAATTCATCGCCGAGTCCATCCTCCTCGGCACCACCGCGCAGACGCTGGTGAAGGCGGTGGGGCAGGGCAAGATCTTCGTCTACGAAAAAGGCCGCAAGACCTTTCTGCTCGACCTCAACGACGAGTTCATCTACGTCGAAGGCGGCAACCTCCTCGCGCTCGAAGACTCGCTCACGTACCGCGTCGAGCCGATCTACGACGCCTCGTACCAGCGCAAGATCGACACCGTGAAGATCTTCGGCAAAGGCTCGCTCGCCATCTCCACGTCGATCGAACCCCTCACCCTGCGCGTCACCCGCGAATACCCGCTCTCGATTTCCTCGAACGCCCTCGTCGCCTGGACCGGCAACCTCATCCCCACCGTCGTCGACGATCAATCCCTGGAAAACGTGATGATCGAGACCGAGGGCGTGCAGGGATTCAAGATCCGGTTCGAGGGGGATGGGGTGGTGGTGTCGGAGCAGTAGGCGCGTGAGCGAGACCGCTACTTCCTAACAAGGAAAAGGCGGACCAATGCTCGACAGCGACGCCGTGCTTAATCGCTTGGAGTTGCGCGTCGCGAAGCGCACGATCCGCCGAAGCATGACGCGCCAGATTCTGATGCAATGTACGCATGATCGGCGCAGCATTCGCGTCCTCGACGTCCCACAGCGTTCCGATGACCGCGGGAACTCCAGCGACAATGAAGGCTCGTCCAATGCTCGGCACACCCTCGACGGCCGCGTTGCGGCCGGTCAGGGTACTACACGCCGCTAGAACGACGACGTGGGTGGAATCGAAACGGAGTTGGGCGATATCGCGGACGGTGACGGCACCACGCCGTCGCGAGGTCGCCGCACAAACGAGAGCGGATGCATATGGTTCGCGTTCCTGAATGACACCATGCCCGGCGAAGTGAACGATCTCGCTCCGTGGTGCGATTGAGCAAAACTTTTCGGCAGTCGCAGCATCGCCGATGAACGTCGCAGCCTCGGAGTACGTTTTGACAATGCCATTCGCCTCGGATTCGGCAGCGGACAGGGGCAGGAGGTCGCCGAACTCATCTCGAGGAATTTTGGGATTGGCGAACACTGCAATGCGAGGTACCGACGACATGGAAAGGCTTCGGGTTCGCGCGAGCGTCGTCAAAAAAACACCAGCGCTTGGCGTGGTTGCGAGGGAAAAACGTTGAATCAGAAATTCGCGAACCTTGCTGTCGAAGAGCGCCGCAAAGGGAACGCGCTGTAAGACATCGTCGACCGCGATGTTCAGCGCTGAAACGTCTCTCAGGTCTGGTTGCAACGGGGCGATGAGGATGTCGTAGAGTGCGCTTCCGCCTGCGCCCCTGTTCTCCACAAACTGGTCCGCCAGACGTTGCAGACCGGCGCGATCAATCGTTACCCGATGCACCACTGCGCTATCCCGCGTGATCACGAAAACGAGGAGCGTATTCGGAAGCGGAACGTATTCGACCAGAGCCGTGTTGGCAGGCAGTCGTCGCTGCAATTTCGGGATCGATGGAATCGACGATTCTGGTGAAAATCGTTTGTCGCCTACCGCGTCGATCTGTTCGAGTACCGTTCGGGCGCGCCCTCGCTCGACGTATCTCCAGATCGATTCTGGAGGTCGTCCGAGCTGCGTTTGCAGTTCGATGGCGACATCGAAGAGCGCGGAGGCACTCTCGAAGATCCCGGGTCTCAGTTCTACGTCAGATGTATGCTCGCGCTGTCGCTCCAGCTCTGAAATTCCTGCTTCAAAGTCTGCCTCGGCTGATGCGAAGTCGCCCAATGACATTCGGGTACGACCTCGTTCCAGGTAGAGCTCCGGCAGGACGATCGGCCGAACGGCGTGGTTTTGAAACACGATCGCGGCGCTGAGCAATGTGATCGCTTTTTGAGGGTCTGCAGTCCGCTCGAGTGCGCCTTCGACCCCGTCTATGTCTGCAAGGAGTTTTCCTCGCAAGACCTCATCGTGGACGTCGCCGGCGGTGGTACGGGCGAGACGCATCCAATAACGTGCCTGTGTGCGTTTGCCGTTGTGCCACTCGGCCGTCGCCCGTCGGAGAAACATATCCGGATTGAGGCGCGCATCGCGCGCCACCAGAGCGAGCTCGCCTTCCAGCAGTGTCAACGCCCGCGCCCGTTCCCAACGGGCGGCGCGCAATTCCGTGCGACACAAGGCGGCTAACGTTACCCGCGTTCGATTGAATGCGCCCTCGGCTGCGGATTCGCGCAAGGCCATGAGCGCGTGTTGCCGTGCCAGGTCGGCTTGTCCGAGAAGATCGTAGTCCTCGCTGAGGAGCGCATGGGCATTGCCCACATTTCCACGTTCGCCAAGGGTGGTGAATAGCATTGCCGATTGATTCGCTGAGTCGAGAGAGGCAGACCAGTGCCCTCTTGCCGCATCGAGGAGGGAGATTTCGTAAAGGACGTGACCGCGCAGCGACAAAAACGGCGCGGTCTCTGAAGAGAGCAGGGAGTGGAGGACTCGCAGTGCTTCCTCAGGATGCTGCCGTTCAGCGAGCGCGCTTGCGAGCCAGAATCGTGAAACGAACGACATCGGGCTGCGGCCTTGATCAAAAAAATAGGCGGCGCTGCGAAACAGGTTATCTGCAGCTGTGACCTGTCCGCCCTGAAGTGCGAGGCGTCCTTCGTAATAGGCGAGCTGACCGGCGAGGATCGACTGCAAGTGTTGAGCATTTGCGGTATCGATTGCAGCCACGGCTTCTCGCAGCAGCGGCTCACCGCGCTGGTACACCACTCGAGCGATCGTGCGCGCGACAGCAAGCTGCGCTTCAGCAGTCGACTTGTCGCCGCTCCGCATGGCGGTTGCCCAATTCGATAGATACACGGCATCCGCATAACGACGCGCGGTCTGCGGGTGAGCTTGTGCGAGACGGGCAAGCTCATCCGGCGGTAATCGTTCGGGATAGAAGACTTTGGCTTTCCATGCTTCCATGTCGGACGGTACGAGGTCCGCGAGCCGCCGCTTGGCGATGAGGGCCCATGGAGATGCCGCATCGAGTCTGAATGCACGCTGCCACGCTGCACGCGCGAGCGGCGTGATCCGCAGTGCATGCGCAATCACCGCGCGGTTGAAGCGGCTTTCCGGAGAATTGGGCGTCGTGTTCAGGGCTGCATCGGTAGCCGCCAGTGCATCCAGCCAGCGCTCGGGTCGCCCATCGACTGATCCCGCAGCGATGTGTGCGGCGGCGAGGTCGTTCCAATCAGCGGCAGTGCGCAGGCGGATGAGAGTAAAACTTGCAACGGCGTCTTCGTATCGCTTTGCGAGCAGGTATGCGACGCCCGCCGTGCGCGCTGATTCGTCGTCCGAAAGATTCGTCGAGAGACCGAGCAGGGTTGATGCGAGTTGCAAGCGCTGGGAGTCTCGCTCCAGCTTTGGCAGCGCATTTCCGTATCGTTCCAGCAGATTGGAAGCCGGACGGATGATGCGCGCCGGCAGACGATTCGGTGAGTCGAGAGAGGTCCTTGCACGGCTGATCATGATTACCAGGCGCGCTTCCAGAACCCGCCGTTTGATCGTCGGTAGCAGGCAGGCGATGGCGACAGCAGCCCCTAATGCGGCAACGAAGCGTGTGCGGTGCGAAACGCGTGATTGCGGAATGCGACAAGGATAGCGCGATTATGCGGTCCGCACGGGGACGTGCGGACCGCATACCGGATCCCATTACGGCCAATCGGTCACAGTGCAGGCGTTGATTGGCACCTGTACAGTCTCGGGCAGTCCAGGATCCAGAGGCATCTCGGGTGCGAGCAGATAATAAATTAGGAAATGCTCCCTCGGACCTTCTCCAGACCCCGGGCCGTTGATGTCCAGCTCCCGTGCGTTTCCGATCGCGATCGTGCTGCCACTCTTGACGAAAAGTGCAGACTCGATGTGGCTGGGCCGATCCTCGATCGTTACGACGGCGTAGTCACTCGCCAGCGGTATTCTCAGGAGCACTGAGATCGGCGTGTACTCAGGACCCCATGTGGTCGTGTGCGTGTAGCGCTTCTTAAACACCGTGCGGTGTCGCTCGAGATCAGCCGGATCGGAGACGTTGATCTCACCGCATTGCACGTCGAAGAATGCGCTGAAGAGGGTTGGGTCAGGGAAGTTGGGCTCGCGCGCCTCCTGACGTGGATACAGAGGATCGAGAATTGGAGTGACCTTTGGCAGAGAGGGTACATGTCGATCGAACATCGCAGACCGTTCAACTGGCATGCCCGTGTCTTGAACGTTCTCGAACGTGACGCGATGCCGGTTCAGTTGCCATCGCGAATATTTGATTCCGTTGCGGACGTATTCATTCGTAGGCAGTCCAGACGGGTCCTGGAGAAGATCCCGGTCGGCGACCTCGACGAACGAGTGATGCATATTGGCACCGTTCCCCCAATTATCGTACGGCGCGATGATGCGGTTTCGGTATGGCTCCTTTCCCGTCAAATTCGTTAGACAGAGAAGTCCATACAGCCGTACATTGAGCCAATTGACGGCGGCGGTCGTATGCGGTTTCGCCGCCTCGAGGGCCGAGACTTGCATCACAGCAGGGTTGAGCGATTGCGTTGCGAACCCGCCCCCGAACATTTCATTTTCCAGATTGGCGTTTCCGGCGATCGCAGCGCACTGCACGTCACTGATCGGGTTGATCTCAGCGATCGCGGTGGCGTACGTCAGGTCCTGGTCGGGGAAATACTCCTCCACTTTTTCTTGCAGGTGATAGCTGTAGTCGAGACGTCGCGCGTTATCAGGCCCCACCTCGTGCGCAGGCTGATCGAAGAGGGACGCAGCCAGGATGATGGGGGCGGCGATCCTTTTGTCGGCGACCATCGCTGCGATGGCGTCGAACGTCAGCGCGTTGAGGTCTGCGACTCCGGGGACAGCGTCCTCGATGAAGAGTACCGTCGGATTGATCGGGCTTGGCGCGTCGAATTTCCTGCCCGCGAACTTCGCTGCGAAACAACAATCGAGGTCGACCACGATGATCACGCCCGCAAGCGGTTCCTTCTCTTTGAGAATGCGCGCGACATCGCTTGGCGTCAGGGCCGCCTGTTGAAAATTGCCGGTGGAATTTTCTCCCGCATAGCAAATCAAGGCGTGCTCGACGTTGTCATTCGTTACTGTATCCGAATCCCAGCCACGAGCTTTCCCGCCGTGACCAAAGAACCCGAAAACGAGATGATCGCCAACTTGCGCGTTTGAGAAGAGACTTCTTAGTTCCCGTAACACGTCCAAACGAGTGGCCTTTTCTTCGTTCAGAACCGTGACCTGGTCGAACTCGCATTCTGTCCGCAGAATGCGGTCCCAATTGATCGATTCCTTGACGGCTGCTCGAAGCGGATCCGCAGGTCGGGGATACGTATCGATGCCCACCAAGACTGCACGTTTAGTCATCTTTGCCTCGTTCGAGCCTGGATTGTGTTCGGCGAGCGCTCACCGACTGCGTGGCCCCGACACAAAGACGGACGCGAAGAAATTTTTCTCAGCCGCCAAGTGCCGCGAGGCGCTGTACGATTTCATTTCGCCAGCGCGAGTCCGGATCGAGTGCGAGCACCTTCCGATAGGAGGCGGCTGCTTCGCTGGGTTGGCCCATGGACTGCAGCGCCAGTGCGCGGTTGAAATGAGACGCGGGTAGGTTTGGTGCAAGCGCGACAGCTTTGTCGGCAGCGGAGAGCGCCGCGTGAACCTCGCCTCGGGCGAATCGTGCTGCAGCAAGGTCGCACCAGAATTCAGGTGTTTGCGGGGCGGCACGTGCGGCTGCGGAAAGGAGCGAAGCGGCAGCATCCGAATTTCCGGTAAGCAGGAAGGCAACTCCGCGGGCGTGCAGCTTGCGTGCGTCGGTCCCGCCCTGCTCCTCGATACGGGCTGCTTCCGCCCGGACGGCCAGGTCGATCGGCGCAACAGATCCGGTGCGTCGCGCATCAAACGGCTGGTAACCAAAGCCAGCCAGGCACCCTTCTATTTGCCGGACTGGCGATCGGATTGCCACCTGCTTTAAATGCCGCAAAGGGTCACGTCGCAGGGAGAGCTGCCACACCGCTGCAGGAATCGAGAGGGCCGCGAATGCCACCGCGGCCGCGATCCGTCGCCACGGTATGCCGGTAGCCAAGGGCTCGAACTCGAGTTCCTTCGATCCGCGCCGAAGAAACCCGGCGACCTGTCCGATGACGATCGGACACTCCGGGCAGTCAGCGACGTGATGCTCGACCTGAAGCCGAAGGTGCTGATCGAGTGTTCCTTCGATCAGCGAAGCGAGGATCGAGGCGTCGGGACAGGCGGCGATACGTGACGGCCCGCTCACTCGCTTCCTTTCCCCGCCGACGAACGATCGTTGTCCATGTCCAGCACGGCGAATCCAAAATCGAGATCTGTGCGGTTCGTCGTCAGCTCGTCCGCATCGGCCGCTGTCACTCCCACCGCCTCCAGCCGTGCTCGAAGAGTCTGCAATAGGCGTTGCAATCGACGGTACAGCGGTTTCTGTTCGATGCGAAGCATCCGGGAGATCTCCGCGACGCTCATGGTGCTTTCAAAACGGAGACGAAACAGGAGCCGATCGTGCTCGTCCATTTCATGCAGCGTGGTGCGAATGACGGTCTCGATGCGTTTCGCGATCTCGGCACGGTCTGCTGCAAGAATGTGATGATCTCCGCTTACGGCGCTCCACACGTCGATCGTATCGCCCATGGCGTCCAGCTCCACGGTTCGGGTACGCGTTGCTCGTGAGGGCAGTTGCCGTGCGATCTGCTCGACTGTCTCGCGAGAAAGGTCGGGCCATCGCCTTAGCAGTGCGGGCAGAATTTCGTCCAGTGTGCGGCTGTCACGAACCAGCATCGCCTCAATCGTGACCGCCTTATCGCCCATTCGTTTCGCTGCCGCGGACGCATGAAATTTCCCCCACTGCGCGATCCGATAATCGAGCAGCAACCGCTGAACCACCACGGAAATGAACGCTCCGAACCTTGCCCGCTGTTCGTAGCTGCGGATCATCGCGTAGTCGTTTTCGATGAGCTTCAACTTCACGTATGAAGCAAAATCCTCAGCGTCTTCATCGGCCAGCGAACCGCGCCAGCAGGCGTAGCGAATTGCCCGCTCGATCGTTTGGAGTTGTTCTAGGAAAAGCCTCTCACCGGCATTTCTATCCTGCACTGTTAGGCCAGATCCTCTGACGAAGGAGTGCAAGCAGGATTCAAAACCATACCCGTAGCCGGTAGTTGATGGATGCTAGCTACTCCTCGTGCGCCGATCCCCACTCCATTCCAAGCCGGTACGCCTCGCGTAGCTCTTCGTCGCGCTCCCAGGTCGAAAAGTACTGCCGCACGGCGGTGTCTTCGAATGCGTGCTCGAGGACGCCGCAGAGGATGCGGTTGCGCGTGGCGTGGTCACCGCGGCGGTAGATCTTCTCGAGATCGAGGGCGATGCCGCGGAGCACGTTCGCGGCACGCACGCGCCACTCCTTCAAACACGCGGCGAGCTCCCAGGCGGCTTCGTAGCCGCCGTGCAGGTAGTCGCCACTCGGCGGATTTTCTTCGATGCAGCGGAGCAGGTAGCGGCGCGCGAACTCGAGGTGCTGGGCGTCGTCGAGGAGCTGCGGATGCGAACGCGTGAGCGCGTACACCGCGCCCCACGTGAGCAGGTCGCCGGAGTCGATCCAGCGCCGCACGTCGTCGCGCGCGACGGCTTCGTCGCCGTCGAGATGGCGCACGGCCTCGGCGTACGTCGACATCAGCCGGCGCCGATCATCTTGAACGCGATCGGCACGATGACGAAGAGCTGGATGGCGTCGAACACGCCGTGCGCGATCACGCCCGGCACGACGTTTTTCGTGCGATAGAAGGCGATGCCGATGATCAGCGAAATGATCGTCACGCCGATCAGCAGCAGCGGATTGCCGTATGTGAAATGCGCGAGCGCGAAGAGGATCGTCGAGGCGATGAGGCCGATGCGCTTCTGCAGGAACGAGCGGAAGAACGCCTCCTCGACCGTCATCGCCGAAAGCACGATCACGGCCTTCTTCCAGATCGGCAGCGCCGCCATCCAGCCGATCGCCGCCGGCGGATCGGACGGCTCGGTGATCGCGCCGGTCGCGCGCAGGATCAGCGCCACCACGAGCGCGATGACGATCGTGCCGATCCAGCCGCCGACGCCGACGCTCAGGCCGATCGCCACCACTTCCACCGGCCGCTCGTGCCGGATGTTGAGGTACTCGCGGATCGGCGGACGTCCGGTCAGAAACCACCAGCCGATCAGAAACAGCGTCAGCAGCGCGTGGAGACTGAAGACCGAGTAGAAGGGCGCCCCGGCGAGCTGCTTCGCCGTCGGCGGCGAGAGCGCCGAGCCGGTGACGAGTACCGCCAGCAGCATGACCAGAAAGCCGAGGAGCAGATAGGCGACGACCTTCGCCGCAATGTTGGGAAAACGATCGCAGCTCAGCAGGTTGTACTTCTCGTTGAGAACGATGATCGCGATCCAGACGAGGAGCGCGAAGGTGAAGGCGGCGGCGAAGGCGATCACGCCCGCACTTCTACCATATTGTCGAAGAACGTCGCGCCGCCGCCGATGTCCGTTACGGCCTGCGAGGTGGTGTGATTCGAGTTGCGTCCGTCCTCGGACAGCTTCGCCCACCAGATCGACGGCGCCGACACGACTCCGGGCCGCACTTTGTCGGTGATCACCGCCTCCGCGCGGAACGAGCCGCGGTCGTTGAAGATCGTCACGTTTGCGCCGGCCGCAATCCCGCGCGACGACGCATCGTCGGCGTGAATCTCCAGCGTCGGCTTGCCGGCGGAGCGGCGCAGCGACATCACGTTCACGAACGTCGAGTTGAGGAATGAGTGCGCGGGCGGCGAGATCAGCGCGAGTGGGTAGCGGCGCACGAGCTCGGGATCGCGCTCTTCCGACTCATGCGGCGGCACGTACTCGGGAATCAGATCGAGTCCGTGCTGAGCCGCGCGCTGCGATTCGATGTCGATCTTGCCGCTGGCCGTCGGCACGCGCTCCCCGGCGCGAAAGGGCAGATGCGGCGACGGCACGCCGAGGCGGATGAAACTGCGCTCGCGCAGCTCTTCGAGCGTGAGCGGCATGTTGCTCAGCGCCTGCCGCATCAGCGTTTCGTCGCTTTCCTGCAGCGCGGGATCGTCGAGGCCCATGCGCGCGGCGAGGCGCCGGAAGATCTCGGTGTTCGGCAGCGCCTCGCCCAGCGGCGCGATCGCGGGACGGTTGTACATCACGTACAGATGTCCGTACGCCTTGTGCAGATCTTCATGCTCGAGCTGCGTCGTTGCGGGAAGCAGCACGTCCGCGTAGTCGGCGGTGTCGGTCTGGAAATGCTCCAGCACGACGGTGAAGAGATCCTCGCGCTTCAGACCGGCGACGACGTTTTCGCGATCGGGCGCGATCGCTCCGGGGTTGGAGTTGTAGACGACGAGCGCCTTCACCGGCGGATCGTCGACCCTCGTCAGCGCCCAGCCGAGCTGCGACATGTTGAGCATGCGCGTGCCGGGAGGGGAGAGATCCTTTCGCTGCAGCGCGGCCGTGTTCAATCCCGCGAATGTCCCCGACGTCGACAGCAAAACGCCGCCGCCGACGTCGTTCCACGCGCCGGTGACCGCGGGCAGGAGCGAGATCGCGCGCACGGCCGATCCGCCGCCGCCGTGGCGCTGCAGTCCGTAGTTCATGCGGATGAACGTCGGCCGCGTCGTGCCGTAGCGATGGGCAAGACTCTCGATGGTCGCGATGTCGATGCGGCAGATGCGCGCGACGCGCTCCGGCGCGTAGTCGCGCAGCACGCGCTCGCGCAGCTTCTCCCAGCCGATCGTCATCTGGTCAAGGTATTGACGATCTTCGAGACCGTCGCGGAAGAGGACGTGCATCATGGCCAGCGCAAGCGCGCCGTCCGTGCCGGGACGAATGGGAATGTGCTCGTCGGACGCCGCCGCGGTCCGGGTGCGCAACGGATCGATGCAGACCGTCG
>DATFHJ010000040.1:0-3999 GCA_035248585.1 Thermoanaerobaculia bacterium | reverse complement strand
ACTCGGCGCCGATGAGTCCCCGCTCCTCCAGCCGGTGCAGGCAGACGTACAGCGCGCGATCCTCGACGGCGATGCCACCGTCGGTGGTGTCCTTGATCCAGCGTGCGACGGCGTAGCCGTGCTGCGGCCCCCACGTGAGGGTCTTGAGCACCAGGACGTCGAGTGTTCCCTGCAGGAGGTCGAGGTCCGCCATGTCGCCTTCACCGGAACTGTTCCGGGGAAGGATGTCGCATTAGGTCCGCGCACGCAAGCCTCGGCTGTCATCCCGAGCCTTTAGTCTGTCATCCCGAGCGCAGCGAGGGATCTGCACTCTGGCATCGTCGCCCTGAAACTGCCGTGAACGCAGAGGGCGCGGAGTCGCGGAGGACGCGGAGGAAGGATTCTTGTCAACTGCGCACGGCAAGATCACGTCGGCGGCCGTTTGCGAATTTCTCCCTGACGACGCCATATCGCGTGCATTAGCTGTTGGTTACGATCTACGGACGTGATGCGACCGCGTACTTCTGCCGCGGGAGGACCGGATGACTTCAACGACGCTCTGCACGGCTTTGTGCTTCCTTCTCGCAGAGAGCCTCTCTTCGCAGACCGTGTCCGGCAGCAAGCCCATCGATCTTGGCGCTGCGGCACCGGCAATATCCGCCCGCTACCTCGCCGCGGTTGAAAGCGCGTCTGTTGCCGGCGCGTCACGGGCGACGTGGCAGGAGCGTCTCGATCGGGAGCGCGACACGATCGAGAACGTTCTGCAATGGAACGACTCGCACCAGCATGCAGCGGAGAGCCTGCGCATGCTCGTCGTCCTGAGTCGGTTCTGGAACGGTCCATCCGTCGTGGACGACTTTGCGACGGCGCTTGCGGCCCCCTCGTCCGACTCGAGCGTGCGCGTTCGTGCGCTCGATCGTGCCTCGATCAAGGCATTCCAGCTCGGCGACCAGTCACGGACGCGGCAGTGGGCGCGGGAAAGTGTGACGCTCGCGCTCGCGCTGCACGACTCCACCGCCGCCGGCGTCGCATACGAACGGCTCGTGCAGGCAGCCCTCCGCGACGGCAATCACACCGCGCTCGCGTCGCTCGCCGACACGGGACAGCGGCTGTGCGTCCACGACGCCAACTGCCAGGTGTATTTCCTCAACATGCGCGGCGAGTCTGCCCGCGTTCGCCAGCGTTATGATTCGGCGGCGATGTACTACGCGGCGGCTGATTCAGTGTCCCGGCTGTCGTCGCCGCGCTTCCGCACCGACATCGCGCATAACCTCGGCTTCACGTTGCTCGCGCTTGGCCGAGTTTCTGAGGCACGCGCGCGCTTCCGGGAGGCGCTGCAGCACGCGCTGGCGGATCGTGATCGCGTGAACACGGCCTTTCTCGTTGCGGGATGCGCCTCCGCGGAAGCCGTCGATCACCGCGCCGCCTCCGCGGGTTCGCTGTTCGGTCTATATGACTCGATACTCGAGCAGACAGGACGCATCGCGGATCCCGCCGACGTCGTCGAATACGACCGATACAGATCGCGGGCTCGCGAACAACTCGGACAATCCGCCTTCGACGAAACCGTCCGGATCGGCAGGCGCATGAACGCTGACTCCGCGTTGGCGTCGCTGCTCGGCGCTCGTCGGTAAGTCTCATCGCTACAGACACGTTGTCCGCCGGTGACGCTCGCGGTGATTCTGGTGGTTATCCTATTGGGAAACACTGAGGGAATCGTCACATGCGCAACAGACATAGCTACCATCGCTGGTTGTTTGCGACGCTTGCCGCAGCCACCGCCTGCTCGAGCGCCACGGCGGTATGCACGCTCATCGGCTGCGAGAGCGGCGTGACCGTGCACCTGTCCGCGCTGCCCAGCGGCCCGTTCCACGTCGAGGTGAAACCCAGCGGCGCGAGCGACGTGCGCTACGTGTTCGACTGCACCGGCGCCTCGGACTGTCGTCAGGACATCTTCTTCCCCGGCCTCATCACGGAGGACGTCATCGTAACCGTCACCGTAGGTTCGGCCTCGAAACAAACACAGGTCTCGAATCTGGCATACGAGAGCCAGCGGCCGAACGGCGCGGACTGCCCGCCCGACTGTCGCACGGTCACAGTCGTCGCGCAAATTCCCACCTGAGTCATCCCGAGCCCCTCGACCTGTCATCCCGAGCGCAGCGAGGGACCTGTACTTTGCTCGGGGTAAACTCCGCGAGGGACCTGCACTCCTCCGTTCGGTGATCCTGCTCGCGCTGCTGTTCGTGCTCGCCGTGCTGAGCGGCGCGACGGCCACCGTGGCCGGCTTCGGCATCGGCAGCCTGCTCACACCCGTACTCGCGACGCGCTACGGGATGCCACTGGCTGTCGCCGCCGTCTCGATTCCGCACGCGATCGCCACGTCGCTGCGATGCTGGCGACTCCGCGCCTCCATCGACTGGACGGTCATCCGTGTGTTCGGGGTGCTCAGCGCCGTCGGTGGCTTCATCGGCGCACTTCTCTACCTGCGCTTCAACTCCCGCGTGCTCACCGTCATCCTCGGCGCGCTGCTCATCGCGACGTCGATCGCGGCGCTCACCGACTGGATGCGTCGTCTGCACCCCGACGGATTCGTCGCGCACGCGTTCGGATTCGTGTCGGGATTGTTCGGTGGAATTGCCGGCAATCAGGGCGGGCTCCGCGCCGCCGCGCTCCTGGCCTTCCCGCTTTCACCGGCTGCCTTCGTCGCGACCGCGACAGCCACCGGTCTCGCCGTTGACGCCGCGCGCATGCCGATCTACGTCTGGCGCGCCGGGGCGCAGCTCACGTCGCTCGTCACTCCCATCGCCGTTGCGTCGATCGGCGTCCTGATCGGAACACTGCTGGGCGAGCGCCTGCTGTTCGGATTGTCCGTCAGCCACTTTCGCCGCATCGTGGGTGGCCTCATCGGCATCCTCGGCGTATGGCTCGTCGCTCATTAACCTGGGACTGAGCAAGTCACAGCTTCTCGGTCAACAGGAGACGCGGAAGAATGCTGATTTGAGCTGATCAACGCGGAAAGATCTTGAATGGAAAAAACCAATAGAGATTATCCGCGTTCTTCCGCTCGATCCGCGCTCATCCGCGTCACACCTTCGGCAGAGAAGTCTTCCCGGCCGCGATGGTCAGTACCTGAAAGCATACTGCAGCTTGAGCAGCACCTGATTCGACTCGAAGCCGAGCTGCCGCGCGAGTGATTGGGGATCGCGCGTGAGCAGATTGTGGTTGTACACGACGAACAGATCTCCCAGCGGCGAGAAGGTCCAGCGCAGACGCGTGTTGCTCCCCACGGAATTGGACTGGTCGTCGAGCTGGATCAGGCTGCTGAGCTGCAGATTCGGCGAGAAGTTGAGCCGCGCGCGCGTGCCGATCACGTTCTGGACGAAGTGCCCTGTATCCATGTGCCCCACGTCCTGCTCGCCGTCGAGCTCGAGGATGAAGAGCGATGACGGTTTCCATGCCGCCGTCACCTCGTACTGATTCAGCCACCCGTTGTAGAACGTGCCGAACCACGACGTGAGCTGAGCGCTCAGCTTGCGCTTCGGCGCGAAGCCCGCCTCCAGCCGAAAGCGCTGGAAGTTGTACGTGCCGCCGGGAATGACGACGCCTGGCGCGAGCTCGAACGCATCGGTGAACCGCTCCCCGTGCGGCACGATGTTGAACTCGAACCGGTCGCCGCTCTCGAGTCGGCAGTTGATCGGCGCCATGAAGTACTCGTAGCTCTGCCATCCACCGGCGAGCCCGGTGTACAGCTGGAATTCGTTCTCCCAGAAGCACTGGCGTATGTGCAGACCTGCGATGGGGTGACTCGGTCTGGGCTGCCAGTTGGCGCCGAGCGTCAGGATGTTGACGCCCGTCCGCGGCACGAAGCCGAGTGAGGGATCGAAGCCGTCGCCGATGCGCTTGTACTTGATCGCGATGTCCCAGAGGTCGTTCGGGTAGTCGATCTTGAGGCCGGCGGCCGTCCGGTCGCCGGCTCCAAGATCCGACCGCCCCACACCGAGCCCCCAGACGCCGACCAGG
>DATFHJ010000039.1:0-21405 GCA_035248585.1 Thermoanaerobaculia bacterium | reverse complement strand
AGCGGAAGTCTTTCGCCAGGCGGAGATCGAGCGAATAAGGATTATCGAGGCGATGCTCGGTCACGCTGTCGGAGACCAGGATCTGCCGCCGCACCGCGGCCACCGGCAGCACCGGCGTTTCATGCACGTACAGGATCGGATAGCCCTGGCGCATCGTGAAGTTCACGCCGACGTTCGCTTCGACGAGCGGGATCTGATACACCGCCGCGCCGTTCACCGCCCACTCGGAATTGATCCACACCCCGCCCTTCGCGCCCGAGATCGTGCCCGAGCCCTGCACGACGTCGCCGCCGTCGCATACCGCGCAGCCGGCGCCGGTGCGCGCATGCGTCGGATCGATGATCGCTTCCGGCGCCACGCTCTGATTCCAATCGCTCCACGAGAAATTGCCGCGCAGCATCCAGCGATTGGCCATCCGCTTCACGAGCGACAATTCCAGCCCGTCGTATTGCTGCGAATAGCCGTCGCGGTTCGTGAGCGCATAGAAGACCGGCAGGCCGACTTCCGGCTTCACGTCATAGTACGGAACGGTATAAGGATCGACTTCGAAGACGGTGCTCGGACGAGTGACGGAGCCGAGCTGCACATAATCGGCGGTCGTATACCAATCGCCCTGGCCCTGATGTTTCTCGGGCCGGTTCCAGAGGAAATCGTCGAGGTCGCGGTGCGTGTAATTGACGCCGGCGACGAAATCGCGGAGCACCTCGTGCTCGAAGCCGAGGATGTACTCGTTCGTCGACGGGGCCTTGACGTCGGGATCGACGCGCACGACTTTGAAGGGACGGCTCGGATCGGCGGGATTGAAGCCGACCGGACCAACCACCTGTCCGCCGGTGTACGCCCAGTCGATCTCGCCCGGATCGATGCGGTCATTTCCATTGAGATCGACGGTATATGCGCCGCCGGTGCGATAGCTGCCGAAAATCGCCGTCGTATATCCGGCGGAATTGGAGCCGAGCTGTCCGACATAGCGATTGTACGCGGCGCGCAAGAGCGTCTTCTTCTCCGCGCCGAGGGCGTACGTCAGGCCAATGCGCGGCGAGATGTCCTCCCATTCCATGGTGTCGACGTCGCCGCCCGGGACCGACATCGACGGCAGGATCGGCTGGCCGCTCGGGTCGAGGAACAACGAATTCGCCGGGCTGGACTGATCGTTCGCCGAGGCCTTTTGATTGTCCAGACGCAAACCGGCCTGCAATGTGAGATTGCCCCACAGCATCGTGTCGCCGGCATAGAGGTCGTTGTACTGATACTCGTAGTCATAATTGCCGACGGAGAAGAAATATGTGAGGCCGATGCCTTTGCAGGCGCCGATCTCGGCGTTCGCCAGCGTGCAGCGCGGCGCGTCATCGGCGGCGAATCCGGAGAAGTCGATGATGAACTGATTGTTGGGATAGAACGTCAGCCCCTGCGCGCCGGCGCTGCGATAGCCGAAGCCGAATTTCAATTCATGCGACAGCGCGCCGGTATTGAAGAACGCCGAGCCGTCGAGACGCACCTGCTCCTGCGGGCGCTCGCCCTGCACGGAGAGGAAGCTGTTGCGATTGATGCCGCTGAAGAAGTCGAGGGTCCACGATTTGGACTGATTGGCCATCGCGCAGTCCATGTCCTTGCAATCGGCGCCGGAATTGGCCCACAGGCCGAAGCCCGCGCCCTTGACTTTGGAGGCCATGGCCGTGAGATAGAAATTCGACGAGAAGATGTGCGTGTCTTCGAGCTTGTACGTGCCCTTGCCGCCGAAATCGCCCTGGTTCCACGTGGTCTCGGGCGGGCGCGTGGGGCCGGCATTGCGGCCTAACTTGACCTTGGCGTTGTCCGAGTAGAAGAACGTGCCGCTGTTGTTCCTGCTGAGCTGCGCATTGAGCTTGAAATTGATCGTTTCGAGCTTGGTCTTGTCGGTGAAGCGGACATTCGGATTACTGCCCGGCGGCAAGACGGCCGGATCGGACTGGGCGACGAAGAGATCGATCTGCTGGTCGGCATACGAGCCCCACAGCCATAAGTGATCGCGGATGATCGGCCCGCCGAGCTCCAGCCCCATTTCGCGGTTCTGATCGATCTCGTTCGCCTTGACGAGATACGGCACGTTCGACGGATTCCGGCTCGGGTCCTCCCCTCTCGCCTCCGCCGTCGGCTCGGCCTCGGCCTGCCACTCGCCGTCGGCCAGGTAATAGCGCGCCGATCCGCTGAGATCGTTCGTGCCCCGTTTCGTGACCATGTTGATCTGCGCGCCCGGCGTCTGCACGCGCGGATCGGTGCCGCCGGTCGTGACCTGCACTTCCTCGAAACTGCCGAAGTCGTAGTAATCCGACGACGCGCCGGTGGCGATCATGTCGGTCGTGTTCACGCCGTCGACGCTGTACGTGGCCTGATCGACACCCGCGCCTTTCGACACGAAGTTCGACTGCTGGCCCGACTCGTTGCCGCCGACGTTGATGCGGTCCATCAGCACGCCCGGGACCTGCTGCAGGATGACCCACGGGTCGCGCGCGCTCGGCACCTGCTCGAGCTCGATCTCCGTGACCGTGGCGCCCGTTCCCGTGCGCCTGGTATCCAGGAGCGGCGCCTCGGCCGTCACCGTGATCGTCTGCGACACCGACGGATTGAGCGTCATCGCCACGTCGGCGTTGCGGCCGATGTTCACGGTGACGCCCGAGCGCGTCGCGGCGCCGTAGCCCGCCAGCTCCGCTTTCAATGAATATTGCCCGGGCGAGAGATTCAGGAATCGGAACTCGCCCTGCGCGTCGGTGATGAACGTCTGCGGGGCACCGATGCCGGTCACGATGACGGTGACGCCGGGCAGCGCCGTGCCGTCGTTCGCGACGACTTTGCCGAAAATGTTGCCTGACTGCAGTTGCGCCATCGCGCTGACGGCCATCAGCGCAATGAACAATGCCGCGCCGAAACGGCGCAGCGGTACACGAGGGGTGATCATTCGGTTCTTCCTCCTTGCCCCTCGAACATAGGGGCGGCGGGCGCGGCGGCCCTTGTACGCAGCCCGTGATCGCTAGGACGGGCGCGCGCCCTTAGAAATCCTGAGAAGTCCTGAGGAACGTCAGGATCGCGCGCTCCTACGATCGAGGTCGATGCAGCCAATGGAAACGCATTCGCGGATCACCGGACGCGGGTTCACGATCGCGCGCATGGAGTTCGACCGCGCGGTCGAGTTTCCGCGGCACCTGCACGACAGCGCGCACGTCGTGCTCCTGTTCGCGGGACGCTGGTTCGATCGCGCGCAACGCTCGTACGAATTGAAAGCGGGCGAGATTCTTTTTCACCCGCCGAGGACGCTGCACGAAAACCGCTCGCAGGCGGGATCGAGCGTGATCATCGCCGAGCTCACCAGCGAGTTTCTGCCGGCAACGCTGCACTACCGCTTCGACGCCTTCGACGAGCTGCCGGAGCGTTTGTACGAAGAGCTGCAGCGCAAGGACGACGCGACGCCGCTGATGATCGAGGCGCTGCTGCTGCAGTTGATCGCCAGCTGCGCGCGGATGATGGACGCGGCGGAGCGAAAGCCGGAGTGGCTGTCGCGCGTGACCTCGCACATCCGGACGCATGCGCACCAGCCGCTGACGCTGCCGGGACTCGCGGAAGTCGGCGCGGTCTCGCTCTCGCGCCTCTCCCACGGATTCCGCGAGCACACCGGCAAGTCGATCACCGAGTACATCCGCGAGTACCGCCTGCGCATCGCCGCCCGCGCGCTCCGGCAGACCGCGCGCCCGATCAAAGACATCGCCCTGAACTTCGGCTTCTACGATCACGCCCACTTTTCGCGCGAGTTCGCGAAGATGCACGGCGTGCCGCCGATCGAGTACCGGCGCAGGACGCGGCCCGTGGAGTAGCGCGCGCCTCCGGCGCGCCCCCCGTCCCCCCAAGGCGCGCGCTACTCGTGGCCTTCGATCCGCGCCAGGGCGATGCTCTCCGCCACGTGCGACGGCAGCTCGCCGGTCTGCATCGAGCGGGCGAGCACGCTGCGCGTCGTTTCCTGAATCGCATCGACGAGCGGCGTGCGGTCGGCCAGTCCCATCACGCTCTCGCCGATTCCTTCGATCACCGCGCCGGCGGAGGAGACGACGTCCGGGACGAACACGATGCCGCGCTCGACGAGCGTCCGCTCGCTCTCGTCGTCGGCGACGATGTTGTTCGCGCCGCCGCACACCGCCCACGCGCGGATGCGCGGCGCCATGGCGGCGTCGATGACGCCGCCGCGCGCGCACGGCACGAGGATGTCGGCGTCCAGCTCGAGGATCTCGTCCGCGTCGACGGCCACCGCGCCGACTTCGTGGGCGACGGTGACGCAGCGATAGCCGTCACAGTCTGAAACGAAGAGCCGCGCGCCGGCATCGCGGAAGGCGCGCGCCGCCGCCGAGCCGATCGTGCCGCAGCCCTGCACCGCGACGCGCAGCCCCTCGAGCGAGTCATGCCCGCGCATCCGCGCCGCGGCGCTCGCGGCGAGCACGATCCCCCGTCCGGCCGCGGCCGCGAGCCGCTCTTCGCTGCAGTGCACGTAGCGCGTCGTCTCCGCCATCGCCGCGAGATCGTCGCATGTCGTGCCGAAGTCGCCCGCCGTGCGAAACGCGCCGTGCATGGCCTCGATGCGCGCGCCGAGCTCGCGAAACGCGCGCCGGCGATCGAGCGCGGGATGGTCGATGACCACGACCTTCCCCCCACCCGCCGGCAGGCCCGCCAGCGCGCACTTGATCGTCATCGCATGCGCGAGCCGGAGGCAATCGCCGAGGGCGGAGGAGAGATTCGGATAGGCCGCGATGCGCACCCCGCCGCAGGCGGGGCCGAGGGATGTGTCGTCGATGACGAGGAAGCCGCGCAGTTGCGAGGAATCATCGGAAAGGAAGAGAGTCTGGCGCATTCCCTCACTTCTTCTCGCCGCACGCGGGCGCGCCGGGGCCGTCAAAGACCACTTTCCACGCGCCGTTCTCCTTCCGCCAGAACGACGTGAACGTGGCCATCCGCCTGCCGGCGGGATCGAAGACGCCGCCGATCGACATGCCCAGCGTTCCCGACGCATCGATGAACGCCTGTTCCGCGCGCCACGAGAACGGCGCTTCGGCAGGCGTGAGGAACGGCGACCACGCTTTTACGATCGCCTCCGCGCCGGTGACGCCTTTGCCTTGCACGATGAACGTGGCGTCGGAGGCGAGCATCGCGGAAAAGCGATTCGAATCGCGGTCGGCGAACGCTTTCGCGAATTGCGTTTCGGCATCGCGCACTTCCTCCTCGGCGGGACCAGCGGCGACGGATAGCGAGATCAGACAGGCAGTGAGTAACCAAACGAGTTTGCACATGCCGCGAGTGTCGAAGGGATTCGGCGGCAGGCGTTGTACGCACGTGCTGCGGCGGTGGGAGCGGGCCATCACGTACAAGCGTTGCGCGTTTCCGTCCAACGGCGCATGAGATCCGTCTCCGCGCGCAAGGCGTCGAAGCGGCTGTCGAAAATCGACCAGGCGAGATGGGCCTCACGGCGCGCGAACGCCTCCGCGATCCGCTCCTCGGCGCGCGGGTAATCGCGCAGCGCCACGTACACGGACGCAATCTCCGTCCGCGGCACGTTCTCCACCGTTTCCAGTCGTTGCAGCGTCTCGTGCGCGTCTCGTCCGGCGCCGGCGGAGGCGCGCGCAAGCATCGCCAGGAGCGCCGCGGAGTGCGGCTCGCGCTCGAGCGCGCGCATGGCGTACTCGCCCGCGGACGCGTAGTCGCGCATCCGCTCGCGGTTCATCGCCCACACGCCGAGGGCGCGCGTGAAGCCGGGATCGAACTGCAGGACGTCGGCGAGCATCGCCTCGCAGCGCGCGTGCTCGCCGGCGAGGCTCAGCGCCGCCGCGAAATCGGTTTGGATCGCGCTGGAGAGCGGATCGAGTGCGCTCGCGGTCTCGAACTGCGCGAAGCTCTCCTCGAAGCGGCCGCAGCACGCGAGCGACTCCGCCCACCAGTGATATGCCGTCGCGTACATCGGCCTGATCTCCATCGCCCGCCGGAAGTTCCGCTCGGCGCTCGCGTCATCGAAGTCGTACCAGCAATTCACGAACGCGAGCGACGCGTAGGCCTCGCCGCACGACTCGTCGATCTCCAGCGCGCGAAACGCCGCCGCCCGCGCGCGCGGAAACGCCTGCGCCGGCGCGAGCACGGCGTGCTGTCCGCCGAGGAGGTTGTACGTGTCGGCGATGCCGAGGTGGCCGCGGACGTAGGTCGGATCGACTTCGATCGCTTTCACCGCGCAGTCGAATGCCTCCTTCAGCGCGGCGCCGGTGCGCTTGTTCCAGAAATGGCGTCCGCGGAGATAGTGATGGAACGCCTGGCGGTTGACGGCATCGATCGCGGGCGGCGATCCGTCATCGAGGAGCGCCCGCAGCGCGGACACGACCTCGTTCGACACCGCGTCGCGGGCATCGGTGACGGTACCGAAGTCGCCGCGCACGCTCGTCGACCAGATCATGGTGCCGTCGTGCGCGCGCACGAGATGGACGGCAACGTGCCACCACGTGCCGCTGCGCTGGAAGTAGCCGTCGAGAAACGCATCGACGCCGACCGCGTGCGCATGATCCGGCGGTGTCTGCACGAGCAGCGATGAGAGCTGACGCAGGCCATCGGCGACCGCGTCGGCGAGCAGGTTCCCGACCTGCCCCCCGTCTCCGGCAACGGCCGTGAACGGGAACACGGCGATGGACTGCATCGACTCGCGCGTCTCCCCCGGCTCGGCGACGGCGCGCACGGCGCCGGCGAATTGATAGCCAAGGCGCGGCACGGTGAGGATCATCCCCTCGCCGAGCGCCTTCCGCACCAGCGACACGTTCTGGGCAATGTTCGATTCCTCGACGAACGTGTCGGGCCAGACGCGCGCGAGGATCTCGCGCTTCGACACCACGCGACCCGGCTTCTCCACGAGCGCGAGCAGCAGCTCCAGCGCCTTCGGCGCAAGCTCGACCGCCTCGCCGGAGCGCAGCAGCACGCGGCTCGTCAGGTCCAGCGCGAAGGGCCCGAATTCATAGCGCGCGATCGGCTTCACGGGGTGATTGTGACACCGGGTCAGGTGACAACGGTCGCGAAAGGGTGAACCTACGCAAAGCTCGCCGTGAATTGTTCGCGGACTCGACGTTCAGTCAGCTCTTTACTCCAAGAGGTTCAACCCACTTGTTCGGCCGACCATCAAGATGTCTCGAAGACGGTCCTCGGCATGGTCCGGTTCCCAGACAGCAGTCCGTTGCAACTGTTCGCACTCTTCTGCGCTGCTCGGATACTCGGTTTGCGATCGATCCAGGGTCACATCGCCGGAGTTCGGGCCTGCTTAAAAATGCAGGCTCACGTTCAGGGATTCTTCTAAGGGAATGGGTCCTACCACCGCCCATCGTCCGCGTGTAATTGCGTGATTCATCACCCAAATTCGCCACAGGACCGGGCGGGTCAAAATCTCCTGAGCCCGAACGTTTCGTGGATTGTGACACCGAACGCCCGCGCATACTTGAAATTCTGCGTGGTCAGTGTCGCGCGACGCTCATGTCGTCGTGAGTTGTCGTTCCGCCGCATACGCGATCGCGTGCACGAGCTCCTTACGCCGTGGAAGCATCAGTGCACCGGCGGGATGTTCAAGCTACGGGCTTCTTCGCTCATTTTGGCGCGCACATCTTCGTAGTCGTGCCGGATTTCCGGAACACCCTCGGATAGCCGATCGTGATCGCAGTCGTCGAAGAACGAGGCCGGCCAAAGCGCGAACGAGCCATCCTCCAAAAAGCGACTTGCCCAATATGCGACGATTTCCCATCGACGAGGTCAAACAAGAATAGCGGCGCTGATACCAAATGCCCTGAGTCGTCTTCGATCACGACGCACACACCTGACCCGTAAATTCGAGATGCAACATAAAACGTGATTCCTAAAGCGCGGTAAGTTCTTGCTCTGTTAGGTCTAGAGCCTGCTGATGGACGGTACCGCCCAGAGCGGCGACGCCGTCACTGGAAAGAAACGCCGATTTACATTTCACCAACACAGTCGGATTCGCTATTGCGCTTTTCTGACCACGCTTGGATCAGCCGTCAATTTCCGTGTTGAACTCGAAACGTTGTCCAGTGGAACCATTTTCGTATCAGTGCGTGATTTGCGACGCGGGATCGGACGGTGGAGAGGCGAACTCGCGACGCCATACGCCCCTCGAAAGGCCTTTCACTTGTGCGCGATCTGTTGATGCCGCAGAACGTACTCTCGAAAGTTCGCGGTACCTTGCTGCTGTGCCGCCCGCGCCTCTTTGCTTGGAACGTATGCGTATTCGATGTCGACTCGCCAGTCGCGACACTCTGCGAGAGTCCCTTTTTGCACTTCCACTGCAAACGTCTGTGCTTCGCCAGCTTTGAGTTCGACGAGTTCAGGAGTGAAGGCATATGGCTGTATCCACTCTTGGACTTTCGTCGAAAGCAGCTGTGTGCACCTCTCTTCATCAACTTGGCGATTGGGGATGTTTGGCGAGATCAAAACAATATCGGATGCCGACCTATTCGTGATTCGAACATCAACCGCCGCACCACGGCGCGTGGCGGCGGCGAGCACGTCACGTTCAGATCGGCCGATGCATGTCATCAGAAGGAGAAGCAACACCGCGCCAGACGGTCCTCGCATAGCACTTAGCGCTCCGGATCATTAGGTACAGGATGGCGAAGAGGCCAGCCAAGATCCCGTCGAATATAGTTTTCAGTCAACGTCGCACTATGTTCGGAAGACGTTCCCACGAACATAAGGTCCCATCCGTGGCCTAGCAGTTCATGACCCATCACGATACTCATGGGCTGGCCTTGCGGATTCACTCGCGGATCAATCCGCACTTCGATATCTCCGCTCATCGTATATTGCGCCTTCGTGGTGAGGCCGCCGCCAGTGCTCTGTAAATCAACCTGCATTGGCCTTACTGGACCAGGACCAGGTTTCACTAACGCTGTTTGCGCGAAAGCCACGCCAACAGTCGCATTCTTGTCCCGAACGGCGTTTTTCAACATTGTGAAAGCTATTGTCGAACCTTGTGCCTTCGCTGCGATCTGAAGCATGCCGTTCTTTCGCAGCGTCACGAGATTCCGATCCTTCTGCGCTAAGTTCTGACGAATAAGGTCGAGAAGTTTCTGCTGATCCTCCTTCGTGCCTTCGAGCCGAACTAAACGACCGTCGGGGTCGACGTACCGCACCGGGTTGTTCATCACGTATGCATAGCGGTTCCACATCTGTGGATTCGCCATCGTCTTCTTCAGATCCAGCGCCGGATCCGGGGACAAAAACCGCCCCCCGTTCGGGTCGTAGTACCTCGCGTGCATGTAGTCGAGGTAATTGGAGTTGTCGGCGTTCCAGCTGCCGAAGAAGTCGCGCTGGTGGCCGGTGAAGGCCATCGGTTCCGGACGAATCGCCGATACGCCGCCGTAGCTCGCTTCCTCCTGGTTGACCGGCGTCTGTTCCGTGCCAAACGGGTAGTAGCTGTGGACGCTGAGGGCCTCCGAGTGGTCCGTCGTGGCCAGGCGCACGGTTCCCAGATGGTCCACGTGATAGTGACGCCGCCACCGTTCGTCGTCGAACTGCGCGGAGTACGGACCTGGCGTCTCGCCCCCCAGCAATTGCCCCGCTCCATACACGTAGTCTTCCGTCCACATCCAGTCCGCTATCGGCATGTTCGATTCGTTGTCGCTGCGGAACTCCCGCAGCACCCGTCCATCGAAATCGCGGATTGTCCACCGGCCCACGTTCGAAGTGAGGCTCATGCCGATCCGCTCGTCATCGGCCGTGTAATACATCCGCCGGGCGTTCTCCACACCCGACTCGCTCACGGCGCACATCATTCCGAGCGAGTCATACCACATCGTTTTCGTCGCCGTCTGCGTCACATTCCCGGCCAGATCGTACGTCTGGTTCGCGATGCGGTTCGACGCGCTGTCGATGGCCGGCTCGTACGCCGCCTGCCCCGCGAGCTGCTTCTTCCGCAGATTGCCGAACCCGTCATACGTGTACGTCTCCGTCACGTCGTTGACTTTCGCCTGCGTGAGCCGCGACACCGGGTCGTACCAATACTGCTCCGACCCGTTGGCCTGCAGCGTGCCGCCGTTGTATTCCGCGATCTGCTTGATGTTCCCCGTCCCGTCGTACGAATAGACCTTCGGCCCCCAGACCGGCCCGTCGCCATCGGACGTGGGTTGCAGTCGGCGCGGTGACGAGGCCGACGACGGCGGCGCCATCGACTCCGTCGCCTGCCACTCCTCCGCGCTCTCCCCCATCCAGATGCGCTGCAAGTACTCCACGTTCTCATCGCCTCGCAGATGCTTCGCCGCGGCCAATGGAAGATAGACCACGCGGTAATCGTCTTTCGCGTGCAACACCTTACCGCCGAGCTTCGCCACATCCGGCTCGACGACCGGCTTTTTAGCCTGTCCCGGCGGCGCCGGCCGCGCGTGCTTGACGAAGAACACGAACTTCGCCATTCCCGCGGGCGGCTTTTCCGGTTTATCCGCGTGCGCCGTTCCTCCGGCCGCAATTACGGCCAGGCACATCCAAACGAACACCGTTGCTCGTTTTAGCATGATTCTCTTTACCTCATCCGATCCTGAATGTCGGTGACGTGGTGGGCAGAAATGAACGCGCCCTGCAGATCGGGGTCCGTGTAGCCGGCGATCGGAGCGCCGAGGGCCTGCATCGCTTCATTCAGGCGCGTCCGAATGGCCATGATCTGCCGGCCCGTCACAATGGTCCCCGGACTCGGCAGCGGATCCGTCGGAGCCAGGATGTTGCTCCACGAAACGGCGCTCCATCCGGCAATCGCCCGCACGGCATTGAGGCCGGTCAGCAATTCATTGAAAACGCCCGCGGCCACTTCCGTCTCCCGAGGCCGGATCAACGAGAACGTCAGAGTTGTCGTCACCGCCGTATTGGAGGTGCTGGTCAACGCATTGTTCTGAATGCTCACCGCGGTCACCTGATAGGCATACGCGCGCCCGGCGATCACCGCCGTATCGTCATAGGACGTCGCCGTCAGGTCGCTCGCAATGATCATCGACTCGCCGGCCGAGCGCCGGGACACCAGATACCGGACTCCCGCCAGCGGATTCCATTGCAATCGAATCCTGTCGGAAGCGATCTGGGAGGCAGTCAGCGTCATCGCGGCCAGCGCGGGGCTCGTCCCCGCGGAGACGCTTCGTGTGGCCGCGGACGTGCTGCAGGAGGGATTGGTGGCGCTGATCACGAAGCCGGTCACCGCGGACAGAGTCAGCGGACCAAGACTCACGGATGACCCGCTGACAACGCCCGAGCCCATCGAGGCCCCGTCGGACGAGCGCGTCCAGAAGTAATTGACCGTGCCGCTTCCTCCCACCCAGGCGCGCAAGGTGTACGTGCCGTCCACGTTTTTAATCGCCGTCACGTCTTCGATCCAGGCCGGCACGCACGCTCCGACCTTCACCGTGATGGTCTTCGACTGCACCTTCCGGCACGAGTTCCACACTTCGACCACGTAACGCGAATCCGCGCTTGGAGAGGGCGTGAACGTCGAACCGGTCGCGCCTGGAATGAGGGTGTAATTCTGGGTGAAGTCATACCATTGATAGAAGATCGGCCCCGTTCCGGTGGCGGTGACGGAGAGCTGGACCGGTTGCGACCCGCTCTTCACCGCGGCCACCGTTTGATCGGCGATCGCCGCTCCCTCGCACCGGTGATACTGGCCGACCTGAAGCGAGCCCGGACGCGCCATTCCGCCGTCCGCGGTTTGCTCGTCGGCCATGTCATTGTCGTGCAGAATTTGCTTTCGCATCCCGTTCGGCCAGTACGAGATGCTCTTGACGAAATCGCGGGCCCACGCCGTACTGAGATCCTGGACGGGATTCTTTACGGACGTGAGCCGGCCGTTGGCATACCCAAGGCGCAGCCCGCGCCTGGGATCGCTCGGCGGCGCACCGCAGTCGACGCAGGTGGGATAGAGCGCCGTGGTGGTCTGCCCATGCTCGTCATAGATCATGCTTTGATCGATGTCGCGCACCAGCTCCCAGTTCGGGTTCTGATGGTCCCGGTTCGCCTCGATCAGCGTACTGCGCCCAGTCCTCCGCCCGGCCGCATCTCTGTAGAAATAGAGCTCCGTGATTCGCACGTCGGGCTTGGACGCTGGACTGCTTTGCAAGATCTGGTCAGGCATGTAGTTGTACCGAACGGCCGTGAGCAGCTTGCCTTTCTGATAGGAAGGCGGCGAGGAGGCGAAGTCGTTGTTCTGACCGTACAGAAACTCTTTGAGCGGCCGGTACGCATCGGGATTGGACGGCTTCCGCCCGCTGATGAGTGTGAGCCGTTCGGCGGCGTCATAGGCGTATTTGAGGTCGAACATCGTCTTCGCCGCGCCGACCTCGGACGTAATGACATGACCGCCGGCGTCGTAGGTGTACGCCTTCATTCCCGATTCCGGATGGCTTTCCCACTGCAGCAATCCGCGGCCGTCGTAGGAAAAGATCCGGTTCTGAATCGCACCGTCGCTGTCACGCATCCTGACCGTGCTCAGATGGTTGGCCACGTCATACGTGTAGGTGGTGGTGAGCAGTTGGCCATTTCCGCCGGAATTATCCTGAACCGAGACCAGCCGGCCGTAACGGTCATAGGTCTCCGTCGCAGCCGACGTCACCGGGGTCATTCCGCCGCCGATTGCCGAGCGCGTGACCAGACGCACTCCGGTATACGCATACGAGGTGACGCTCTGATCGGGCGCGGTGACGTTTCCGGGGCGGCCGAATGGATCGTAGCCTCCGAAGATCGTCCGATGGAATTGCGTGGCGTCGTCGCGGTCCCACTCCGAGGCGGACTTGCGCCGGCCGGCCGGATCGTACTCGGTCACTCGCGCGCTGTTGGTTCCGTCCGGCATACGCTGTGATTCGCGGGCAACGCGGCCCAGGGCGTCGAACTCGAACTTGCTGATGAGAGACGCGCTGTCGTTGCTCGAGGAGCCGGCACGGACATCGACCGCGGCCCGCCGCGAAGCCGTTGCAGCCGTATACGTGTACGTCGTCGGCGCGCCTCCGGCCGCCTGCGACGTCGAGGCCGGCAGCGTCACCGCCGTCAGGCGGCCGGACGCGTCGTAAACGAAGGTGGTTGCAAGACCCGACACGTCCCGCGCGGACTGCACCAGGCCGGTGTCGCGGTCGATCGTGTTGTCGGCCGAAAAGAACTCGACCGCCGTGCCGTCCGGCTTGACGTAACGGGCCGAGGCCGGGACTCCATACTCGTAGGTGTGATCGATGCGAAACGCCGCACCCGACGCCGGCAGGTCGTCCTTGCAAAAATTCGCCAGCGTGGACAAAGGCGTCCAGTCGCCGCCGTAGGAACGTTCGCTGGCCGTGAATCCGAAAGAGTTTTTCTCGTAGACCTTCACCAGATCGGTGGGGCCGTCCTGCATTCCTTTCAAAAGACGGCCGCGGCGCAGGAAACCGTTCGTGACGTCAAAGCAGGATCGGCTGACGACCGTCGCATCGCGCTCCGTAACGGACGCGTCGGTGAACGTATTGAGCACCCACGGATCCGAAACGGCCGGCATCGTGAAACCGGGCTTGCGGGCGCCAAAGGCATCGAGCGCATAGGTGCCGACGCTCGATCCCGTCCAGGTCGTGGTGCTGAAGTCCCGGAGGGTCGCGTTGTAGTTCGTGAACGCTACGCGTTTCGGGTCGTCTTTCGTGAAGCCGCTCTGAATGACGCGCCGGTAGTGTCCCAATCCGTCGAAATCGTCGTAGTCGGTGTCGGCGAAGGCGGGGCCGTCTGCCGAGACTGCGGTGTCGTCGACGAAGAGCGTCCGTTCGGAAACGACGCGCCGGTTGCGGTCGCGGGCGCAGGGAAAATCGATGTGGCAGGTGCCGGCGGGCTGGTAGTCCATCTCATAGCGGACATACGCGGCCCGCTTCGGCGTCGCATCGCACGCATTGTTGGCCGGGTCGCAGTCGAACGTCTCGCTGGAGAGAAACCTCCCCATCGGATCGGGATTACGCACCGGGCCGGTGGAGCGGACGGCCTTCGTAAAGGGCAGACCGAATTCCGTGCTCGCGAAGTCGGCCATGTAATAGTGAACGGCGCGCGAATCGGCCTTGCACACGCCGTTGGTGATGGCCCCGCACGTCGTCACGGTGGTCTTGCCCAATTCGACGCCGTATTCGGTGCGCTCGACCTCGGTCTGATTGGCATCTTTGACCGACCGCGCTTTAACGCCGATGGCCGGTTCACTGATGCCGGAATAAACGTATTGTGCGTACGTCCAGTTCAGCGAGCCGTACGTCGGCAGGCGCAGCGATGCCAGGAGGCCCGAATGGTCCGCACCCAGAGGGTCGTTCAAACAATTCACGCCGGCCGGCTGGTAATACGTGAGTCGAAAGTCCTCCTCGTTGTTCGGAAGGACGATCCGCGACAACAGGGTCACGTTCTTCGTCGACCCGGAAGGAGGATTCGGGCAGGGCATCTGGAGGGCCGTGTTCGGCAGTGTTTGCCCCTGCGGCACTTCATATTCCAATGTGTAGGTCGCCCGGGTATCGTTGAACGCGGCCAACTCCACCGACGTCACGTGGATTCGCGGCGCGGGCGAGAAACGGACGAAATGTTTGCGGTTGTGGCTGTCGGTGATCTTCCAGTCGTTCCAGGTATACGGCACCTCCCCGATCGTCGCGCTCTGCGGCTCGAGCTCGAAGCGGACGTAATTCGTAGCCGGCGTGCCGTCGGAATTGAACGTGGAAAACGCGTTGTAGATGAAGGTCAAATGCCAGCCGCTGTTGTTCGGCTCGAACCGGTGGCGCTCTCCATTCGGAAACTCGACGATCCGCACGCTCGGTGCGGCCTGGCGCAGGCGCAGGTAGCTGCCGTCCCTCGTATACGCGGCTGTCGGATTATAGGGATCGCACACCGACGCCGTGGAGCACGGCGGATCGTGCAGCGTATTGAAGAAGTAATGTTCGGCACCATCCGAGGTCTTGTATTTCCACTGTACGCAGGAGAGCTCGGTCGTGGCACAGGACGGCGGCGATAATTCACCGAACTCCAGCCGCCATCCCAGCCCGGCATTTTCATTTTCCGGATCGTAGGTATGCCCGGTGGGCTGGTGATCGCCATGCTCCTGATTCGTAAAGCGTTCCCATTCCAGCCATTTCCAGACGTTTCCGGAATAGCGCAGGACAAATGAATAGGAGAGTCCCGGCCCCACCGGATACGACGCCCCCATGGGGATCGCCAGCGTCAAATTGCCATTGAACAAGCTGACGGAATCAAGGCCGTTGAACTGGTAGACCGCATCGGATCGGAAGCCGCGCTCGTGCACGGGATTCGTGGCCGGAAAGACTGCCAGCGCGGCCAGAATACAGGCCGCGACAAAGGAAAGACGTCGACGTAGCATGAAAGCCATCCTCGATGAACAGGTGTAGGCGCGCCGGAAACGCTCCGTCATTGCAGCGACAGAAGAACGAGAATTTCTCCTTCTCCCCGATCCAGCCGCTCCAGCGCCTTTCCGATGATGGTGCCGGGACGATGAATGGCCACTCCGCCGACGTCGATCGGTTTGGAGCGCATGGCCACGCCGGGCTTGTCGCTGGTCACGAGAAGGTCCCCGATGGCGATCGGGCCGGCGCCGGCGTCGACTTTCACTTTGACGCGGCCCGTGGTCGCGACAGCCTCTTTCGACGCTTCTTCAATGCCGAGGACGATGCCCGGCTGTAAGGACACCACGCCGGCCACCGACGTGTCATACGCATGCGTAGATTGCATGACCATGTTGGCCCGGGACTGGTCGAGAACCACGACCGTTCCCGGTGCGAGGTCTTCGGCGGCGGGGACCCATTCGGCGAGGTCCTGGAACTTCGCCTTGATATTGCCGCCCGTCACCGTGCCTGTGAAATTCGCGCTGCCGAGCACGTCGAGCTCCACGGTCGGCGCCGGAATTCCGATCCCGATCTTTCCGGCCGAGGTAATGCGCATGCGCTCCACGCCGCTGCCGGTGACACCCGTGGTGAACATCAATCCCGTGGGAACATTGTTCGAGGAAACCGGGCCATCGACGTTTCCGCGGATGGCCGCTCCCACGACAAAGGCCGTGCCGTCATATCCCTGGGTCTCGATTTTCATCACGTTGTCGCCGGTCTGAACGGCGGCGGGCGCTTCCGGGGTGCCGCGGGATTTGCGGATTGCGATTTGAGGAGCGATGAAATCGGGCGAGTATTGTTCGAGCAAGATCCCGCGCAACGGGGACGTTTCCAGCGAAAGCACGTGAAATCGCGCCAGCGGATTGGCCGTCCCCACTCCGACGAACATCCCGAATATGTCGCCGCCCTTGACTGCAAAGGACGGAAGTCCCCCTTTCGCGAGGACCAGCGTTCCGGACTGGTCGTCGGCGATGACGTTGTTGGTATTGACCGTGGGTGCCGGCGTGGTTTCGCCGGTCACGAATTGGAAGGCGGACGCGGCGTAGTCAATCCCCCCGGCATATTCGCCGCCGAAGAAGGGGAAATTCCAGGTCGTGGTCGGGGTTCCGATGCGGATGACGACCACCGGCGCCGTCCCGCCGGGACGGGTTTCGGTCGTCATTTCCACGGGCAGATCCGTCCCCTCCGTCTGGCACTTTTTGAAACCGAGGCCGCCCGCCCAATCGACCATATAGCCCGTACAGCGGATATCGATGGGATCGTCGCCATAGCCATGGCGATAGCCCCGAATGGTGAGCATGAACATGTTTCCGTATTGCGTGGAAACAATCGGCGTCACCAGCTTGACGTAGCCATTCGGGACGGTGGAGTACTGAGTCCAGGCAATCGTCTCGACATCCTTGCTCCCAATCATTGCCAGCGGCGCCATCTGCGCGGGCCCCGGCCGTGCGCCGGCGGCGGGTGCCGTGGAGCGGATGGGAGCGACGGGATTTTGTGCAATGACAGAAAGCGAAGAAATGACAAGAGAAACCGCAAGCGCGATGCGCGATGCAAACATCGTTATCGTCTCCCCGCCCGCGCGAGCCACTACTGACGCAGCTCGCCGAGCGCGACTATATTTTTGTATTGTGAATTTCTGCGAATCGGACCGCGCGCAGTGTACCGGCAGGGCGGCGCGCGGTCAATAATTTATTGTCGCCGCCCCGCCTAACAGCCGTTAGGCAACCTAAAAGCTCGCGGTAAACGAATTCCGCGCGATCGTTTCTAACTCGTCGCGCGTCAGTTGCAGCGCCTCGGCGGCGGCAACATAGTTCTCTTCGATGTAGCCGCCAAAGTACGCCGGATCATCCGAGTTGATGGTGACGTGGATACCGCGCTCGAGCATTTCGCGCAGGTTGTGATCGCGCATCGTGTCGAAGACGCGCAGTTTTACGTTCGAGAGCGGGCAGACGGTGAGCGGGATGCGGTCGGTGGCGAGGCGGGCGACGAGCTTCGGGTCTTCGAGGCAGCGCACGCCGTGATCGATGCGGCGGGCGCCGAGGAGGTCGAGCGCTTCCCAGATGTACTCGGGCGGGCCTTCTTCGCCGGCGTGCGCGACCGCGAACAGGCCCGCGTCGCGGGCCCGCGCAAACACGCGCGCGAATTTGCTCGGCGGATGTCCCGCCTCGGAGGAATCGAGTCCGACGGCGACGATGGCGTCGCGGTACGGCAGCGCCTCGTCGAGCGTCCGCAGCGCGTCGTCTTCGCTGAGGTGCCGCAGGAAGCAGAGGATCAGCTTCGACGTCAGCTGCAGCTCGCGTTCCGCCGTCTGTTGCGCGTCGCGCAATCCTTCGAGCACCGTCGCGAACGGAATCCCGCGCCGCGTGTGCGTCTGCGGATCGAAGAAGATCTCCGCGTGCCGCACGTTCTGCGACGCGGCTTTGCGGAAATACGCGAGGGCCATGTCGCGGAAATCGTCGCGCGACTGCAATACCGCCGCGCCCTGATAGTAGATGTCGAGGAAGGACTGCAGGTCGGTGAACTCGTACGCGCGCCGCAGCGCATCGACCGAGGAAAAAGAAAGCGCGGCGCCATTGCGCCGCGCCAACTCGAACATCAGTTCCGGTTCCAGCGTCCCTTCGATGTGCAGATGAAGCTCGGCTTTCTGCAAGCCGGCGATGAAATCCCGCATCGTCAGAACGCTAGCACGCCTACCTCGGATTCAAAACAAACTCCGCGCGGCACCCGCTCGTCACCCAGATGCCACGGCTGTCGTAGCCCCAGGTCTTGTTGAGCGTGCAGTCGGAGTCGCTCATCTGGCGGAACAGCTTCGCGCCGTAACGCGTGTCGGCGGGACAGGTTTTTTTGCGGCCGTTTTCCGACTCGCACAGCACGATGTCGTTCGTCATGCTTTGCGAGAGGAGACGGCTGTCGGTTTTCACCTGGAACTCCGCGCGGCATCCGTTCGCAACCCAGACGCCGTTGTCGTCGACGCCCCAGTCCTTCTTGTACTCGCAGTCGCTCTTGCTCAGACGGCGCATGATCTTCACGCCGCCACCCGTGTCGGCCGCGCAATGACGGCGATGACCGTCCAGCGACTCGCACACGACGTTCTGCGTCACCAGCCGGCCGCGGCCGCGATGGTCATACGAATCATCGCTGCGGCTGCTGCTGAGCATGCCGTTGTAGCTCGGGACCACGTTGAAATCCGCGCGGCATCCTTCATCGACCCAGATCAGGCCGTCGCGATATCCCCAGTTGTCGCCGCGCACGCATTTGGTTTTGCTCCACTGCCGGGCCACGGTAACGGATTCAGCCGCGCCCGCGACGCATTCGTGATAATGACCGTCGGTCGAGTCGCAGCGCACTTTCACTTCCGCCGCCGCGGGTAAAACCACCGCGAAAGCCATCACGGACACGAGTCCGAGAACCTTCTTCAGCATCGTTTCACCTCCGGCCGAGGTGATTGCGTAACGCTTGCCAGAATTGGGATTATTTGGAGATATTCTGTGCGTGCTTGCTGTCGTATAAGTCCAGCGATCACAACAACAAGCACGCTTCCTCGAATTCGAGCCGCGGGCCGCGCGGATGGAGTCCGGCCGGATCGCCGTAGCCGAGGTTGCAGAGGAAGTTGGAGCGGACGTGCCCCTCGGGGAAGAACTCCTGCTCGCAGCCTTCGCACTCCTGCCCCGCCCTGAAGAAAATCTCGTCGAGCTTCGCGTTGTCGAAGCCGGACATGGGGCCGCAGTCCAGGCCTAACGCGCGCGCGGCGAGGATCATGTACGCGCCCTGCAGCGACGAATTGCGGCGCGCCGTCGTTTCGACGAGCTGCGGATTTTTCGCGTACAGGTCGCGCATGCCGGGGTTGTGCGGAAAGAGCTTCGGCATCTTCTCGTAGAAGAGGAGGTCGTACGCGACGATGACCGTGACGGGCGCGGTCATCGTCTTGTCGACATTCCCCGGCGCGAGCGCGGGACGTAAGCGCTCCTTCGCCTCTTTCGTGCGAATGAAAACGAACCGCGCCGGATTCGAGTTCGCGGCGGTCGGCGCCCAGCGCAGCGCGTCATACAACTTGCGCAGCGTGTCGTCGTCGACCGGTTTGTCGAGCCACTTGTTGTGCGTGCGTGCGTTGTAGAAGAGGGTATCGAGATCAATCATTTATCGACCGCGCTCATGTCGGGATAGCGCTGGCCCGCGACAGCGCCTCGCGGCGCAACCTGCTCGATCCGTTCCATGTCGCCGGCGGTCAGCTCGACGTCGAGCGCCTTCACGTTTTCTTCGAGGTGCTTCACGGAGGTCGTGCCGGGAATCGGCGCGATGTCGTTGCCGCGATGCAGCACCCACGCGAGCGCGAGCTGCGACGGCGTGACGCCTTTCTCGCGCGCGAGCTCTTCCACGCGCGTGACGACGTCGAGATTGCGCTGGAAGTTCTCGCCCTGGAACCGCGGTGCGTGGCGGCGGAAGTCGGTGGGATCGAGATCGTCGATCGAGCGGATGCGGCCGCTCAGAAATCCGCGGCTCAAGGGACTGTAGGCGACGAATCCGATGCCGAGCTCGCGAACGGTCGGAAAGATTTCGTCCTCGGGGTCGCGGCTCCAGAGCGAATACTCGGTCTGCAGCGCGCTGATCGGATGCACGGCATGCGCGCGGCGGATCGTCGCCGGCGCGGCCTCGGACAGTCCGAGGTAGCGCACCTTGCCCGCGCGCACGAGCTCCGCCATCGCGCCGACCGTCTCTTCGATCGGCGTCTTCGTATCGACGCGGTGCTGGTAATAGAGATCGATGACGTCGACGCCGAGGCGATGCAGCGACGCGTCGCAGGCGGCGCGGACGTATTCGGGACGGCCGTTGATGCCGAGGAACGCGCCGTCCTCGCCGCGCATGTTCCCGAACTTCGTCGCGAGAACGACCTTGTCGCGCCGGTCGCGAATGGCTTTGCCGACGAGCTTCTCGTTCGTGAACGGCCCGTACATGTCGGCGGTGTCGAGAAAGTCGACGCCGAGATCGAGCGCGCGATGAATCGTGGCGATGCCGTCCGCTTCGTTCGCCGCGCCATAAAACTCCGACATCCCCATGCAGCCGAGGCCGAGGGCGGAGACGGTGAGTCCCTGGGATCCGAGTGTGCGATGTTGCATGAAAACCTCCGGTGCAAGACTATCCAAAGAACATGCAGTCTTTGAAACGCAGTTGCCTCCGCTGGACGCTCGTCTACCTCGTCATCGGCCTGGCGCTCTCGGCACTCGTCTATCAGCGCTTCCCGAATCCCGGCGTCGCGCTCGCCTGCGGGTTCGGCGCGGGGCTCTTCCTCTGGATGTCGTTCGGCTACGTCGCGGGGCTTCGCACGCGGCGCGCGGAGCGGCGGATGATGCACGAGGCGCAGCAGGGCGGGCGGCCGAATGACGGCGAGAAGATCGCCGTCGCCGGGACGATCTCCGCGCCGTTCGACACGCTGGAGTCGCCGATCGGCAAGCAGCGCTGCGTCGCGTACGAGTACAAGGCCATCCCGTCGCACGCCGACGAGTTTGCGGCCGTCGAGGGATTCGCGCTGGAGCCGATCACGATCGACAGCCCGCGCGGCCCGATCCGGCTGCTGGCCGTGCCGGAGCTCGCGTTCGACGAAAAGACGTACACGAAGCTCGAGCACTATCAGAATTTCCGCGAGTACCTCGAGCGGACGCAGTTCCGCGAGCATCAGGCGCTCGACGTCAGCCGCGAGTTCCAGAATTTCAAGAACATGCTCGCCGACGATGACGGGCGCCTGCGCTACGACATCCGCCGCGACGCGAACCTGGACGTCAACTCGCTCACGCTGAAGGAAAAAGTGCTGATGCCGGGCGAGCGCGTCGTCGCCATCGGCCGCTACTCCGCGGCCAAGAACGCGCTCGTGGTGGACGCCGAGGCGATGCTGCACTCGGTGAAGATCAGCAAGGGCGATCCGGCGTCCGTGGCGCGGCGCGACAAGAGCAAGCATTTCTCCGAGAGCTGCTTCGGCTGCGGCTGTCTGCTCCCGGTGATCGTCGCCGCGATC
>DATFHJ010000038.1:0-55934 GCA_035248585.1 Thermoanaerobaculia bacterium | reverse complement strand
AGCGTGATCAGGCCGTTCTTGTACAGCGTGTAGAGCGACTGATCGAACGTCTGCATGCCGTACTGCGACGTGCCCTGCGAGATCGCGTCCTTGATCAGCTTCGTCTTTTCCTTGTTCTCGATGCAGTCGCGGATGTACGCGGTGGAGATGAGAACTTCTGCTGCCGGCACGCGGCCAAGGCCGTCGGCGCGCGGCAGGAGTCGCAGCGATACAACGGCCTTCAACACGGCCGCGAGCTGCAACCGGATCTGCTTCTGCTGATGCGGCGGGAAGACGGAGATGATGCGGTTGACGGTCTCGGTCGCGTCCATCGTGTGCAGCGTGGAGAGCACGAGGTGGCCCGTCTCCGCGGCGGTGAGCGCGGTCTCGATGGTCTCGTAGTCGCGCATTTCGCCGACGAGAATGACGTCAGGATCCTGGCGCAGCGCGGAGCGAAGCGCCTGCGAGAACGACTTCGTGTCGACTTCGACCTCGCGCTGGTTCACGATCGATTTTTTGTCGCGGTGGAGGAACTCGATCGGATCCTCGACCGTCATGATGTGCTCGGTGCGGTGAGCGTTGATGTAGTCGATCATCGCCGCGAGCGTGGTCGACTTGCCGGAGCCGGTGGTGCCGGTGCAGAGAATGAGTCCGCGGCGCTCTTCGGCGATTCTCTCGAGGACGACCGGGAGCATGAGCTCGCGGATGGACAAGATCTTGACCGGAATGACGCGCAGGACCATGCCGACGGTGCCGCGCTGCTGGAAGATGTTGCAGCGGAAGCGCCCGAGGCCCGGGACCGAGTAGGCGATGTCGATCTCGTAGTTGTTCTTGAACTTTTCTTTCTGGCGCGAGGACATGATCGAGAAAGCCATGGCGATCGTGTCTTCCTGCATGAGGCGTTTCAGCTCGACGAGCGGAACCAGCTCGCCGTCGACGCGGATCACCGGATGGGACCCGACCTTCACATGAAGGTCCGATGCGCGCCGTTCGGCGGCGATTTTGAGGAGGTCATTGATATGCACGGGTCACCTCGGGGGTTGCCGGAAAATCTGGATTTTACTCTACGTCCTTCCGTAAGGTGCCGGACGTGACCGCCCTCACACGGCAACGGCGCCATGGCGCATGCGCTGTGGGCGAGCTCCTCCTTCATTGCCGCGTCACCGATTTCGGGCGGCGCGCTGAAGTATCCCGACGGGAAACGGATCGCGCCCGGCGACTTCCCGCGAATCCACTGCCGCCTCGACGAATGTGTCGTGACGTACCGATACGCACCGATGTACGCGGCGATCCTGGACGCCGATGCGAATCCGGCGGCCGAGCCGTTTGCACTTCCCGGCGGCTACTTTCCGGCGAAGGTGCTGTTCGATGAACGAGGGATTTTCTATGTCCGGCACAGCGGGAACGCCCCATCGGCGCGCCGATCCGCATCGAACGGTCGGCGCCGGCGCCGAGCTCCGATACGCTGCCGGGCGCGGTCGTTCATTCCGACGGGAAGAGCTTCATCGTCACCTGGAGCATGCCCAAGCCGTTCATCGCCATTCTCCGGCCGGACGGAGTGCTGACGACTCCTCTTGCGCTCGACCCGGTGCCGTCGCGCCGCCGCGCGGTACGCTGACCGTCATTGATATTTCAGCGCCTCGACGGGATCGATCCGGCTCGCGCGGCGCGCCGGCAGAAAGCCCGCGACCGCCACTGTGACGGCAAGACAGACGAACACCGCGGCCCATACGAGCGGATCGCTGACGCGGGTCTCGAAGAGCATCGGGCTGAGGACGCGGCGCAGTGCCCACTGCGCGGCGACGGCGGCGAGCGTTCCGATCGCCGCGAGTCTCGCGCCGCCGCCCAGCGTCAGACGCATGATGCTGCCGGACGTAGCGCCGAGGGCCATGCGAATCCCGAGCTCGCGCGTGCGCTGCACGACGGAAAGCGAGAGCACACCGTACAGGCCGAGCGTGGCCAGGCCGAGCGCGAGCAGCGACACGGCGCCGAGCACGACGGAGAGATTCTTCTCTTTCGCGGATGCCTGATCCCGCATCGTGGCGAGCGTCCCGATCTCCGCGACCGGCACGCGCGCATCGATCGAACGAAGGACCGGCCGGAGATCGCGCATGACCGCCGCGGGAGCGCTGGCGCGGATGAAGATCGACATGTTCCGCGCGAGCTCGTTGTCCGGAACCTGGGCATGCGCGAAGTACATCGTCGGATCGGAGGCCTCGCGCAACTCGCGGAAACGGCTGTCGGCGACGACGCCGACGATCTCCACCGCCGGTTTGTCTTCTGCGTACTGGAGCCGCAGACCGATCGGATTTCCGTCCGGCGCGAGCTTTCGCGCAAAGGACTCGTTGACGATGCAGACCGGCGATCCCCCGCGGTCGGACGCCGCGAAGTCACGTCCGCGGCGGATCGGCACGCCGAGGGTGTGAAAGAAGCCCGCGCCGGCGATCTGGAATCCCGCGGTGAACTTGCGGTCGGTGCCGTCGATGGTCGCCCGGAGCGAGTCGTAGTCTCCGCTGAGCGGAATCGAATTGGCGATCGCCGCGGCTTCCACTCCCGGCATGGCCCGCACGCGCGCGAGGACGTTGTCGTAGTACGCCACCACCGCCGCCGGTGCCTCCTCGGAACGGAACGCGAGCGTCGTCACGACGAGCTGTTCGTCGTAGCCGACCACGACCTGCCGCAGATGGAACAGCGAGCGGACGAACACACCCGTGCTGACGAGCAGGATCACCGATAACGCGACCTGGACGATCACCATCGCGCTGGTCGACCGCTGCGTGCCGCGCGAGGTCATGCCGGCCATGCCGCGCAAGGTCTTCTGCAGATCGCTGCGCGACATCACGACCAGCGGCGCGGCGGCACACAGCGCCGCCACGAGGAGCGCGAGCAGCGGCGCGACGAGCAGGGTTCCGCTCGTGATCGTTACGCCTTCGAGCAGCGGCGTGCTCGCGCGCAACACGCGCAGCAGCGTCGCGGTCAGCGCGAGGCCGAAGAGCGCGCCGGCGAACGCCAGCACGGACGACTCGACCGCGAATTCGCGGATGAGCGTCCACCGTCCGGCGCCAAGCGCCAGACGAACGGCGAGATCGCGCGCGCGATGGATCGTGCGGACGAGCAGCAGATTGGTCACGTTCGCGCAGACGAGCAGCAGCGTGCACGCGGCGACCATCACCAGAATCAGGCTCACGCGCTTCGCCGTGGCGCGCATGGCGGGCGGTAGGCTCGCCTCCGCGATCGGAGCGGTGACGAAGCCGAGTCCCCGATCCGAGCTCGGATGGGCAGCCTCGATCCGGGCGGCGAGTGTGGAGAGCTCTGCGCCCGCCGAAGCCGGGGCCGCGCCGCGGCGCAGTTTGCCCACGATCGAAATGCCCGACCAGCCCCGTCTCTCCAGCAGATAGCCGGACGACGGCATCAGGTGCGGCTGCATCATCATCGGCACGAACACCTCGGCGACGTCGGTCGCCGACGTGCCGCGAAAGCGCTGCGGCGTGATGCCGATGATGCGGAACGGACGGTTGTTCAGAAGCAGATCGTCGCCGACGACGTCGCGCGCGCCGAAGCGGGAGCGCCAGAAGGCATCGGAGAGGACGGCCACGGCGGCGTCGTTCGGGACGCGATCCTCGGCCGCGGTGAAGAAGCGCCCGCGCTGCGGCTGCAGCCCGAGCGTTTCGAAGTAGCCGGCCGTGGCGAGCATCGCCCGGACGCCGAACGAGTCGTCTCCCCGGGTCACGCTCGCGGGCAACGACTTCCAGGCCGCAAGCCGCTCGAACGTCCGGCTCTGCGTGCGCAAGTCGACGAAGTTCGCATACGACGAGACGCCGGGGCCGTCATCCTGGCTCGTGCTGTAGACCGCGAAGACGTCGCGGGCGTCGAATCCCGCGACCGGCCGGAAGAGCAGCATGTCGATCGTGGCGAGAACGGTGAGATTCACGGCCATCCCGACTCCGATGGCGAGAACGACGACGGTCACGAATCCGGGGCTGCGGCGCAAAGTCATGAGACGCACCCGGCGCAAGCGCGATACCACAGGCCGCTTCGACGCAACCTCTTGGCGTGACGCATGTTCGTGGCTGCTCGCGTCGCCGTTCGGTGTCCGCCCTTGGGATTTGACTGTCCGATTCCGCGACAGAAACTACAATGCGCCGCGATGCTGCGCTCGATCGTCACCGTCCCCTCCGGCCGCGCCGAGACCGAGCCGATGCCGACGATTCTGCTCATGCACGGCCGCGGCGCGGACATGCACGATCTCGCCGATCTCGCGCCGATGCTCGACGTCGCGCCGGGATGCCGCTTCGTATTTCCCAACGCGGCGCGGCCGTGGGAGGCGGCGCCGGGGATGACGTTCGGGTGGACGTGGTTCGATGGCTGGCCGCCGGAATCCGCCTCGGTCGCCGCGTCGCGCGAGCTGCTGCTGACGTTCATCGACGAGCTGAAGGCGCGCTATCCGACGACGAAGCTGATCGTCGCCGGATTCTCGCAGGGCGCGATGATGTCGCTCGAAGTCGGACTGCGCGCCGGCGCCGCGGCGCTCGTCGTGATGAGCGGCGGGTTGTACGAGCGGCATCTGCCCGAGACGCTCACGCGCGTCCCGGTCTTCATCGCACACGGCACGGTCGACGACGTGGTGCCGATCTCCTACGGCCGCCGTGCGCGCCTGGTGCTCGAGGAGAAAGGCTTCGACGTCGACTATCACGAGTACCCGATGGGACATCAGATCGTGATGGAAGAGCTGGAAGACCTGCGCGCATTCATTGCGCGCGTCGCGACTTGATCCAGTCGTTGATCCGTACTTCCAGCACCGACAGCGGCACCGCACCCGAGGCCAGCACCGTGTCGTGGAACGCCCGCACGTCGAACTTGTCGCCGAGCTCTTTCTGCGCCCGAGCCCGCAGCTCTTTGATCTTCAGCTCGCCCAGCTTGTACGCCAGCGCCTGCGCCGGCACGGCGATGTAGCGGTCGATCTCGACTTCGATGTCGTGCATCGGCTTGGAGGAGTTCGCGGCGAAGAAGTCGATGGCCTGCTGGCGCGTCCATCCTTTCGTGTGCATGCCGGTATCGACGACGAGGCGCACGGCGCGCCACATCTCGTACGAGAGCTGGCCGAACTTCGAGTACGGATCGGTGAAGAGGCCGAGCTCCGGCCCGAGCGATTCGGCATAGAGGCCCCAGCCCTCCACGTACGCGGTGAAATGGCCGTAGCGGCGGAAGCGCGGCACGTTCTCCAGTTCCTGTGAGAGCGCGATCTGCAGATGATGTCCGGGCACGGCCTCGTGCAGCGTCAGCGCTTCCATCTCCCATTTCGGGCGCGCTTTCAGATCGTAGAGGTTCGCGTAAAAGTAGCCCGGGCGATGCGCCTCCGGCGAGCCGGCGTTGTAGTAGGCGGTGGTAGTCGTCTTCTCCGAATACGACGGCACCGGGATCACGCCGTACGACGTGCGCGGGAGCTTGCCGAAGAGCTTCATCAGCTCCGGATCGATGCGCTTGGCGATGTCGCGATAGCCGCGCAGCAGATCCTCGCGCGTGGTGTAGAAGAACTGCGGATCGGTGCGCAGGAACGTGAGGAACTCGCTCCACGATCCCTTGAAGCCGGTCTGCTCCTTGACCTTCTCCATCTCCGCGCGGATGCGCTTCACTTCCGACTGCCCGAGCTCGTGAATCTGATCAGCCGTGAGATTGGTCGTGGTCTGGAGCCGCACTCGCAGCGCATACCAATCCTTGCCCTCCGGCAGCTCGGTGAAGGCGATCGACTGCCGCGTCTTCGGGTAGTACTCGTTGACCCAATACGTGTGCAGTTTGCGGATCGCGGGAAAGTAGTCCTTCTGCAGGACCTCCACCGCTTCCTTCTGCAACCGCTGCTGTTCGGCCGCGGGGATGGACGCGGGAAAATTCGTGAAGGCGATCTCGTAGACCGGAGACTTTGCCGGATCGTCGGCGAGCTGATTGGAGATGTTGTTCGCGAGCTCGCCGAGGATCGAGCGCGGCGGCGTGATCCCTGCCGCCGCACCGCGCTTCAAAAGTGCGATCGTTTGGTCGACGATCCGGGGAAAGGCGCGAATGCGCGCGAGAAAGTTTTCGTGGTCCTTCACCGTGTTGCGCGGGATCGCCTGCGCGAGCTCGCTCAAATCCTGGTGAACGCCGCCGGCCTGCGCGTTCATCGGCATCAGCTCGCCGGGGAACCGGTGGCCCTCGATCGAATTGCGGACCTGCAGGAGGAAGAGGTCGTAGTTGAGCTTGTCGTCGTCGCTCAATTTCGAGCGATCGATGGCCTGGATGCGCCCGAGCAGCTCGCGGTCGTGCGCCTTCGCCCGCTCGAACGCCTCCGGCGTCCGCTCGCCGAGCTTGTCCGCGCCGCGCGGATCGCCGACGTACGTCGCAAACTCGGGATACTCGACGAGACTCCACTCCCAGTCGTCGGCGAAGATCTTGTGCAGTTTTTCCGCTTCCGTTTGCTGAGCGGAAAGGGACAAAGCGAGCGCGAGCGTGAGGAGGACCGGCAGGAGTCGTTTCATAGGCGGCGATTTTGCTACAGATCGCTGGCAATGAAACCCCGAGCCCTGATTCTCACCGCCGCCCTCCTCTGCTCCGCGAGCGCGCACGCCACGATTTCCGAAGCGATCGGCTTCGAAAAGAAGGTCGACGACGCCGCGGCGATCATCCTCGGCGAGTGCGTCAATACGGCCTCGCGCTGGGACGCGGCGGGCAAGTGGATCGTGACGTATTCGACGTTCCGCATCGAGAAGTCGATGAAGGGCGAGCCGGCGCAGGAGATCACGGTCGTGACGCCGGGCGGCGTCGTGAACGGGATCCATCAGGAGACGATCGGCGTACCGAAGTTCGCGGCCGGCGACGATCGCGTGCTGTTCGTGAAGAACACGCGCGTCGGACCGACGGTCCTGTACTTCGACCAGGGCGCGTACCAGGTGGAGAAAATCCGCGGCGAGCGCATCGTGCGGCCGGCGGTGTCGGCGGCGGTGCTGGTCGACACGCAACGCGGCTTGGCCGTCGCGCCGGAAGAGCCGTCGACGCTGCGCGAGTTCGAGGAGCGCATCTCCAAGCGCATCCGCGAGCGCCGCGAGATCGAGCGGATGCAGGTCATCGAGCGCGACAAGCGCGCCCAGGCCTCGCTCGGCAATGTGCTCAAGCGCAACAAGACACTCGTCGCGCTCGCGCTGATCGGCGCGATCCTGGCGACGATGCAGCTGCTCAAGCGCTGGTAGCGTGACGGATCGCACCGCACAAAAAGCGCTCGATCGCGCGCTGGAGGGAACCGAGCAGCTCTTCCTTCTCTATCAGCCGATTCACGACGCGAAGAGCGGCGCGATTTACGGCGCGGAGGCGCTGCTGCGGCAGCGGCGCGAGTCGGGCGAGATCCGCGAGGCGTCGATCATCGCCGAGGCGGCCGAGGAGCGCGGCCTGCCGGATCTGTATGTGCTCGACTCGATGGTGATGCGCACGGCGTACAGCGACGCCGCGCTGTGGCCGCGCGACGTGCATCTGAACGTCAACCTCTCCCCGCGCGAGTTTCAGGAAGGGAACGTCGTGGAGCGGCTGACGAAGCTGATCACGACGTGCGGCGTCGAGACGGCGAAGCTCAACGTCGAGATCACCGAGACGTACTACATCGAGCATCCGACACAGACCGAGGATGTGCTCCGCGCGATCAAGCAACTCGGCGTCGGGCTGTGGCTCGACGACTTCGGCACCGGCCATTCGTCGCTCACGCATCTGCAGCACTTCCCCGTCGACGGCCTGAAGCTTCCCGGCGCGTTCGTCAAATCGCTGCCAAACGACGAACGCTGCGCGGCGATCGTGCGCGCGCTGCTCGCCCTCGCCCACGACCTCGGCATGCGCGTCATCGCCGAGGGAGTCGAGCGTCGCGAACAACTCGACTTCCTGCTCGAGCTGCAGTGCGAATACATCCAGGGATTTCTCTTCAACCGGCCGATGCCGTCGGAGGCGTTTGCTCGCCTCCTGGAACGCCGCGCTTCGTGAACTGCTCGACGAGCCAGGCCTCGGCGTCTTTGTGATCGTGCAGCCCTGAGAGCCGCAGCCGCTTCACGCGAGCGTCGTGGCGCACGATCTCGAAATGCTTCGGCGTCACGCGGAACGAGCGGATCGACTCCCACGGCACGCGATGCGAGCGGAAGAGGCGCATCCGCGCGAAGAACGCGTCCTCGCTCGTCTCGAAGCGCATGGCCTGCTTGATCTGCATGTCGAAGAGACCGAACAGCAGGAGCATCGTCGGCGCGACGAACGTGAGGATGTGAAAGGAAAGATGGTGCGGCTGGCCGAACTTCGCGATCGCCTCGACGTACATCATCGCCGCGCCGGCGAGCTCCAGCCAGCCGACGCGCGTGTGCTTCTTGCGCACTTTTTCCACGATCGCCGTGGCAATCAGCGCGATGCCGGTCAGCAGTTCGAGATACGGCAGGATGCCGTGGCCCAGATGTCCTACCGCGGTGGTGATCAACAGAATCGCGCCGAGGATGTGCTGCGCCGTCTGCACGCGGCGCGCGCGGTCCATGCGCTTCGACCGCACAGGAAAGATCTCGCTCACGCCACCTTCGCCGGCCGTTCGTCGGGGCAGTACTGATCGCGGCGCCACTCGAGATCCTTGATCACGTTGCGCTTGAACTGCTCCTCGCCGCCGCGCCCCATCAGCTCCGCGATGTACTCGGCGATGCCGACGTTCTCCACGCGCAGCCGCACGGTCTTGAACAGGCGCGGTACTTTGCCGGGGACCTGCACGTGATGCAGACCGCCGCTGTAGGCGATGAGGAAGCGTCCCTCTTTCACGGCGTGGAGGATGTCGGCGATGCCGCCGCGGACCGTCATCGGATTTCCGTGCAGATCAAAACCGGTCTCGCGTTTCATGCGCCCCTCGGGTGCGAGGACGACCATCGAGTCGGGATCGATTTTGCTCAGCAGCTGGAACCACGTGTCGTCGCGCTGCCGCGTGATCGGAATGACGTGATGCGCGACGAGGCGGTAGATGAGGCCGACCAGCGGGCGGTCAGTGGTCTTGTCGGCGGCGGGAACGACACCGTGCGCGGCGAGGCGCCAGATGAAGCGATTCGGGACCGCGCCGAGGAACACCGGCTCGAAGAGGCTGGTGTGATTGAGAAACGCCACGAGGCGGATATTCGCCCACGGATCTTCCGGCGTATCGCCGATGAAGGCGAAGTCCTGCCGGTAGAACACCTTGCTCAGGCATTTGAGAGTGACGAGCAGCGTGAAGACGAGAACGCTCCGAACGAAGCCCACGGCGCGGAAGATACGCGCGGAGGGCGCCGGGCGTCAACGCGCTTCCGCGTCCTCTTTGATGACAGCCGCCCGATCGGCAAGCAGCCGCGTCAGGTAGCGCCGCAGCACGAGCTTCTCCGCGATCCGCCCGAGGACGCCGAGCGGCGCGGCGAAGACGAGCGTGTCGATCATCTTTGTGCCTTCTCCGTCCACCTCGAAGAAATGATCGTGCACGAAGGAGCGGAACGCGCCGCGCTGCATTTCGTCGCGGAAGTGATGTGGGCGGTCGAAGGCAGTGATGCGCGAGGTGAAGTGCTGCGTCACGCCGAAGTGGCGCGCGCGCCACGTCACCTCCTCGCCGAGCTCGATGAGGCCGCTCGTGCGGCCAGCCACCGCGCGCTCGCCGGTGTGCGCCATCGACCGCACGTGCAGGGCGAGATCGCGCGCGGCGTCGAAGCAGCGCTCCGGCGTCGCGGCGACCCACGTTTCAACGCGAATCGTTTCCAAGGAGTGCGAGGAACCGCTTCGCGAAAACCGGTCCCTTCCCTTCGTCTTCGTGCTTGAAAAAGACGTACGCGTGCGACCACTGCTGCGCCGCGATGCGCTTCGCCCATGCAGCGAGCTGCTTCTTCGAATAGTCGGTGCGGCGGAGGCGGAGATAGCCCCACGAAGCGGTGGCGATGAGGAGACTGTCAGGATCTTCGACGTCGTCGGTGTCGGCGATGCAGAGCGCCGCGTCGTGCTCGCGGAGCGCGCTCAGCACGTCTTCATCGATCGAGACCTCTCGGAATTCGACGCAAACGCGTCTTTCCTTCGGCACGAGAGCCAGGAACTCGCGCAGCCCGTCTGTCTTGTGCCGCCGGAACAGCGCCGGCCCGAGCTTCGATCCGAGCGCCGAGGCGACGTCAAAAAACTTTCCGACGACCTCTGCGCTGGCGCGCGATTCGATCCATGCCGGGGCTTTGAGGACGAACGTGAAGCCCTCCGGCACTTCGGACTCCCACTTTTTGATCAGCGACTCAGTGGGCATCCGATAGAAGGTGTTGTTGATCTCGACGGCTCCAAAGTTCCGCGCGTAAAACGGCAGCATCTTCGACGCCGGCAGATCGTCGGGATAGAACGTGCCCTTCCACTCTTTATAGCTGTAGCCGCTGGTGCCGACGATGACGCGCATGGCGCGCGTGATGGTACTAGAGCGGCGTCAGCCCGTTCCGCACCGCGTAGCGATACAAGCCGAGGCTGTCCTCGACGCCGAGCTTGCGCAGGAGGCGCGAGCGATGCGTGGTCACGGTTTTCACGCCGATGTCGAGACGGTTGGCGATCTGCTTGAGGCGCTGTCCCTCGAGGAGCAGGTTCATCACCTCGCGCTCGCGCGGCGAGAGCTTCAGGTGGCGCTGTTCGCCGTCGCCGTTCGGGTGATAGAGGCGCAGCGCCTCGACGATCTCCAGCAGATCGCGCTTCTGGCGCTCGATCTCGTGGGGCGTCAGATTGTGGATGACGGTCTGCAGTTGGCGGAGCAGTGGATGCACGGGGTTCTTCCTCCGCCATGCATCTTGCGGCCCGAAGTTTACGCCGAGGTTACGGAGGACAGCGTCGCCGCCAACTGCCCGGCGAACGGCATCGCCTTGCGCTGATGGCCGGCGTGGTAGAAGTCTTTCTCCTCTTTGTCGAGCGCGATCATGCCGACCAGCTCGTCGCCGTGAATCAGGGGCACGCCGAGCCAGGAGCGAATGCCGGCGCCGACATGCAGCCCGCGGCGGAAGTTCCGGTATTGCTCCGTGTCGCCGACGATGAGCGGGCGGCGGCGGTAGATCACCTCGCCGTTCGGGATCTCGAGGTTGTCGATGGAGAAGCTCTCGCCGACGATCACGTCGAGATCGGCGAAGCCGATCCCGCAGACGATGACGAGGCGATTCTCGCGCAACTGCTGCACGGAACAGCTGTCATACGGGACTTCCTCCCGCATTCCGCGGAGGATCCGCATCATCTCGTCGGCCATGGCGTTGGACGCGGGATTGTAGCGAAAGCAGAGGGCAGAGGGCAGAGGGCGGAGGGCAGAGGGCGGAGGGCAGAGGGCGGAGGGCAGAGGGCGGAGGGCGGAGGGCAGAGGGCGGAGGGCAGAGGGCGGAGGGCAGGAAGAACAAATGGTTCCTGCCCTCTGCCCTTCTGCCCTCTCCTCTCTGCCCTCCGCTCCGCTCAGCGCTGATGGGACGCACAGAAGTACGTCGTGCGTCCGAACACCACCGTTCTCTTGAGCGTTCCGCCGCAGCGCGGACACGGTTCGTCCGTGTCGCGGTGGTGGAAAAGCGCGCGCGGCGGGAGGTCGCGCTCGATCGCTGTACGAAGGATGCGGCGCATGTTCGTGAAGAGCGCGCGCGTCTCCGCGGCGCGGAGGCGGGAGACGGGGCGGCGCGGGTGGATGGAGGTTTGGAAGAGGATCTCGTCGACGTACAGATTGCCGAGGCCGGCCAGGATCTCCTGCGACATCAGCAGCGATTTGATCGCGCCGCGGCGGCCTTCGAGCAACTGCGCGAATTTCTTGAACGTGAGCTCGAGCGGATCGGGGCCGAGCTTGCGGTCGCGGATGAACGCGTCCGGCGAGTCGACGAGATTCGCCAGGCCGAAGAGGCGCATGTCCTCGAACGCCAGGTGCGCGCCGTCGTCGAAGTCGAAGACGACCTTCGCGAAGCGGGGCGGCTTCTCGCGGTAATACGAGAGGTCGCCGGTCATGCCGAAGTGCAGATGCAGCCATGTGCTTCCGGCGTTGGCGAAGAGATGTTTCCCGTGCCGCCGCACCTCCGTGAACGTGCGTCCGCGAAGCTTGCGCACGAACGTTTCCTTGCGGACGTCCGCGAGAATCCGCTCGTCCAGCACGCGCACGCTCTTCACCCGCTGATGCAGCGCGTGCTTCGCGAAGTAGCGCGCATAGGTCTCGACTTCAGGGAGCTCCGGCACGTGCGATCCACCTCGTGATGCGCGCGTCCAGCGTGTCGAGCGGCAACGCGCCCGCGCCGAGGACTTCGACGTGAAATGCGCGGACGTCGAACTTCGCGCCGAGCTCCTTCTCCGCGCGCCGCCGCAGCTCGCGAATCTTCAGCTCCCCGATCTTGTACGCCAGCGCCTGGCCGGCGTTGACCATGTAGCGGTCCGCCTCCGACTGCAGCCGCACTTCGTCGATTGCCGAGTGATCGTGAAAGAACTGCACGACCTGATCGCGCGTCCACTTTTTGATGTGATAGCCGGTGTCGCAGACAAGCCGGATCGCGCGCAGGATCTCGTTGTTCAGCCGCCCGTAGTCGCTGTACGGATCCTCGTACGCGCCCGCCTCTTTTGCCAGCCCTTCCGCGTACAGCCCCCATCCCTCCACGAACGCCGTGATGTCGCCGTGCTTCCGGAACTTCGGCAGCGCCGGCAGCTCCTGCTGAATCGCGAACTGCATGTGATGTCCCGGCACTCCTTCGTGGTACGCCGTAGCCTCGGTGGTGAGCGTCTTTCGCGACGTCACCTGATACGTGTTCACGTGCACGCGCCCGGGCCGCGATCCGTCCGGCGCTCCCGGCTCGTACTGCGCCGCCGACGCGCCTTTCTCGCGGAACGGCGCCACCGGCACGACCGCCACCTTCCTTTTCGGCAACCGGCCGAACCACTGCGGCAGGCGCGCATACATCGCGTGGATGAAGCGCGCGTAGTCGTCGACGATCTGCTGCGGGGCTTTGTATTTAAGCTCCACGTTTTGCTCGATCGCGGCATTGAGACTCCTCACGTCGCCGTAGCCGAGCTTCTTCGCGATCTGCAGCATCTCCCCTTCGATGCGCGCGACTTCACTCAAGCCGATCTCGTGAATCTGCTCGGGCGTGAGGGCCGTGGTCGTCTGCTGGCGCACGCGGAACGCGTAGCGCGCGTTGCCGCCGGGCAGCGCCCAGAGGCCGGGATTCGTCTGCCCGCGCGGCGCGTACTCGTTCTGGACGAAGTCCGCGAAGTGTTTATACGAGGGAAACGCCGAGCGCTCGATCGCCGCGATCACATCCTCGCGAATGCGCTCCTTTTCGGCATCGGAGAGGCCCGCAGGAAAGCGATTGAGCGGCGACGCGAACACGGACTGCTCCGGCGGCACGTTCGCGACGTCCAGCGCCTGTTCGACGACCTTCGCCATCAGGAACTTCGGCGGTATCAGCTTCGCCGCCATGCCCTTGCGCATGTTCGCCATGACGTCGTCGAAGAGCTTCGGGAACTGGCCGAGGCGGACGAGGTAGTCGTCGTAGTCCTTCACGCTCTCGAATGTGAGCGACGACGGCAGCCACGCGGCGTCGATGTGGATGCCGCCGAACTGGCTGACCGGCATCTGCCAGAAGTTGAACTTCGAGGCTTCGATCGTCTCGCGCAGATTGCGCAGCATCAGCTCGCGATTGAGCCGCTCCTGCTCGTCGAAGCCGGCCGCGCCGATGGCTTCAAAGCGCTTCAGGAATCGCTTCGCCTGCGCGACCTTCGCGCGCTCGCCGGCCTCGGAGACGTCGCTGACGCGATCGTTGTAGCGCTTGTCGCCGAGGATCGACGCCAGCTCCGGATTCGTACGGAGCGTGTACTCCCAATGCTCGTCGATGAGATCGCGCAGCGCTTTGCGGCGGCGGTCGAGATCCTCGGCCGTCAGAGGCGCGCCGGAGGCGCGCACTACTCCGGCGAGCAGTAGCAGCAGGAAGAGTTTCTTCATCATTTGCGGCGCGCGATCCACCTCGTGATCCGCTCGTCGAGCGTCTGCAGCGGCAGCGCGCCCGCGCCCAGCACTTCGTCATGGAAGCCGCGGATGTCGAACTTCGCGCCGAGCTCTTTCTGCGCCCGCTCGCGCAGCTCGAGGATCTTCAGCTGCCCGATCTTGTACGCGAGCGCCTGGCCGGGCCAGACGATGTAGCGATCCGTCTCCGCCTGGATCTCGACCTCGTCGATCGCCGAGTGATCGCGGAAAAACTGCACGACCTGATCGCGCGTCCAGCGCTTGTCGTGCAGTCCGGTATCGACCACGAGCCGGATCGCGCGCAGCATCTCGTCATTCAGGCGCCCGTAGTCGCTGTACGGATCCTGGTAGTAGCCGACTTCCTTCCCCAGCCGCTCCGAATAGAGCGCCCAGCCCTCGACGAACGCCGTGTAGCCGCCCTGCTGCCGGAACTTCGGCAGATCGGTCAGCTCCTGCTGAATCGAGAGCTGCATGTGATGCCCGGGCACGCCTTCGTGATACGAAGTCGACTCGGTCGACAGCGTCTTGCGCGACGTCGCCTCGTACGTGTTCACGTACACGCGGCCCGGACGTGAGCCGTCCGGCGAGCCGGTCTCGTACGACGCGCCCGCCGCTTCCTTCTCGCGGAACGGCTGCACCGGCACGACTTCGAGCTTCGCCTTCGGCAGCCGGCCGAAGAGCTGCGGCAGGCGCGCGTACATCTGATCGATGAAGTGCGTGTAGCCGTCGATGATGTCCTGCGGCGACTTGAACTTCAGCGCCGGATCCTTCTCGATCGCCGCGTTGAAGGATTTGAAATCGCTGAAGCCCTTGCTCTTCGCGATCGCCAGCATGTCCGCTTCGATGCGCGCGACTTCATTGAGGCCGATCTGATGAATCTGCGCCGGCGTGAAGTCGCTCGTGGTCTGCTGCTTCACGCGGAACGCGTAGCGCGTCTTGCCGTCCGGCAGCGCCCAGATGCCGACGTTCGTCTGTCCTTTCGGCGCGTATTCGTCGCGCACGAATGCTTCGAATTTCTTGTACGCGGGGATGACCGACTTGTTGATCGCCGCGAGCGTCGCGGTGCGGATGCGCTCCTTCTCGGCGTCGGAGATGCCGTCCGCAAACTTGGCCAGCGGCACCGCGAACGGCGACTGGTCGGCCGGCGTGTTGCCGATGTTCGCCGCCTGCCCCGCCACCTTCTCGAGCAGGAACTTCGGCGGCATCAGCTTCGCGGCCATGCCCTTGCGCATATTGGTGATGGTGTCGTCGATGAGCCTCGGGAACTTGCCGAGGCGGACGATGTAGTCGTCGTAGTCCTTCGCGGTCTGGAACGGCAGCGCCGAGGGCAGCTGCGCCGCGCCGAGGTGAATGCCGCCCATCTGATTGACCGGCATCTGCCACCAGTTGAACTTCGACGACTCGAGGCCTTCGCGCAGATCGCGCACCATCAGATCGCGGTTGAGCCGCTCCTGTTCGCCGAAGCCGGTGGTGTCGATGGCTTCGAAGCGCTTGAGAAACTTCCGCGACTCCGCGAGGTCCGCGCGCACCGCCGCCTCCGACGCGTCGCTGACTTTGTCGTTGAACCGCTTGTCGCCGAGGATCGACGCGAACTCGGGATTCGTCCGCATCACGTACTCCCACTGCTCGTCGAGGAGATCGCTCAGCGCCTTGCGGCGGCGGTCGAGATCGGCGGCGGAGAGCTCCTGGGCGACGAGGGAGGGGGCGGACACGAGGACGAGCAACGCGGCGAGGAAAAGCTTCTTCATGGCCGGAGTGTACGTCGGGATCCCGTGTTGGTTTTAGAATTCGCGCCACAATGATGATGAGACGAATTGGGTTCCTCGTTCTCTCACTCCTTCTCGCCGCCAGCCTGCAAGCCCAAATCGATCCCGATCTCCTGGCCGGACTCAAAGCGCGCTCGATCGGTCCCGCATCGATGAGCGGCCGCGTCGCGGCGATCGACGTCGTGGAATCGAACACCGACATCGTCTACGTCGGCGCAGCCACGGGCGGCGTCTGGAAATCGACGAACGGCGGCTTGAGCTTCACGCCCATCTTCGACGACCAGCCCGTTGCGGCGGTCGGCGCGGTGGCGATCTTTCAGCCGAGTCCCGAGATCGTGTGGGTCGGTACCGGCGAAGGGAACGTGCGCAATTCGATGTCCGTCGGCAACGGCGTGTACAAATCGGTCGACGGCGGCAAGACCTGGCAACACCTCGGCCTGGACAAGACCGAGCGCATCTACCGCATCGCCCTGCATCCGCGCGATCCCAACGTCGCCTGGGTGGCGGCCATGGGCCAGGCCTGGGGACAGAACCCCGAGCGCGGCGTCTTCAAGACCATCGACGGCGGCAAGACGTGGCAGAAAGTGCTTTACACCAACGAGCGAAGCGGCGCCGCGGAGCTCGTGATCGATCCCGTCAATCCGAACAAGCTGTTTGCGTCGATGTGGGAGTACCGGCGCTGGCCGTGGTTCTTCAACTCCGGCGGTCCGGGCTCCGGGATGTACGTGACGTACGACGGCGGTACCACCTGGAAGAGGTACACCGAGGAGGACGGGATGCCGAAAGGCACGCTCGGCCGCGTGGGCATCGCGATCTCCCGCTCGAATCCGAGCATCGTCTACGCGCTGGTCGAAGCGGAGAAGAGCGCGCTCCTGCGCAGCGATGACGGCGGCGTGAAATGGACCGCCGTCAATACCGAGTACAACATCGCCAGCCGTCCCTTCTACTACGCCGACATCCGCGTCGATCCCGCCGATCCGAATCGCGTCTACAACATCGCGACCGTCGTTTCGGTGTCGAACGACGCCGGCAAAACGTTCCGCCCGCTCGTGCCGTTCTCGCGTGTGCATCCCGACTATCACGCGATGTGGATCAATCCGAACGACGCCGGGCACATCTTCGCCGGCAACGACGGCGGCGTGTACGAGAGCGAGGACCGCGGCGCGAGCTGGCGTTTCATCGCCTCCCTGCCCCTCGGTCAGTACTACCACATCAGCTACGACATGGAGCAGCCGTACAACATCTACGGCGGCATGCAGGACAACGGCTCGTGGAAGGGGCCGAACACGACGTGGGAAACGGCCGGCATTCGCAACTGGGACTGGCAGGAAGTCGGCTTCGGCGACGGCTTCGGCACCGCGCCGATTCCCAAAGATCCGATGACCGGCTACGCGATGAGCCAGGAAGGCTATGTCGTGCGCTGGAATTTGCGTACCGGCGAGCGGAAGGACATTCGTCCATCCGCGCCCGATGCGAAAACAGATTTGCGCTTCAATTGGAACGCCGGCATGGCCGTCGATCCGTTCGATCCGAACGGCATCTATTACGGCAGCCAGTTCGTGCACAAATCGAGCGACCGCGGCGAGACGTGGAAGATCATCAGCCCCGATCTCACGACCAATAAGAAGGAGTGGCAGCAGCAGGCGAAGAGCGGCGGCATCACGCCCGACGTCACGGGCGCGGAGAATTTCACGACCATCATCGCCGTCGCGCCGAGTCCGCTCGAGCGCAACACGATCTGGGCCGGCACCGACGACGGGCGCGTGCACGTCACGCGCGACGGCGGCGCGACCTGGACGAGCGTCGAGGGCAACATCAAAGGTGTGCCCGCGAATACGTGGGTGCCGGAGATCAAGGCCTCGCGCTACGACGCCGGCACGGCCTTCATCGTGTTCGACGATCACCGCCGCTCGAACTGGACGCCGTACGTCTATCGCACGACCGACTACGGCAAGAGCTGGACATCGCTGGCGACGAAGGACATCCAGGGCTACGCGCTGGCGATCGAGCAGGATCCGGTCGACGCCGATCTCCTCTTCCTCGGCACGGAGTTCGGTTTATGGGTGTCGACGGACGCCGGCAAGTCGTGGTTCAAATGGAAGCACGGCTTCCCGACCGTGTCGGTGATGGGGCTGCAGGTGCATCCGCGCGATCACGATCTGATCATCGCCACGCACGGCCGCGCGGCGTACATCCTCGACGACATCCGCCCGCTGCGCAGCGCGACGAAGGAGACGCTGGCGAAGCCGATCCACTTCTTCGACGCCGGCGAGGCGATGCAGCACACGACGCGGCAGAAGGAAGGCGCGCGCTTCGTCGCCGATTCGGAGTTCCGCGGCGAAAACGAGCCGTACGGCGCGCTCCTCACCTACTCGCTGAACCTGCCGAACCTCCCGCATCCGATCGAAGAGAAAGAGCGAGAGCGAAAAGAGAAGGAGCGCGCCGCCGCACAGCCAACACCGTTCCCGGAGACCGGCGTGCCCGTCGACGTGCCGAAGGAGCCGGTGAAGGCGCAGCCGTCGGATTCAGCGAAGAAGCCCGACGACGGAAAAGAGCCGCAGGTCGACATCGAAGTGAGCGATGCCAGCGGAAAAGTGATCCGCAAGTTCAAGGGCCCGGCGAAACTCGGCCTGAACCGCACGAACTGGGACCTCACGCGCGACGCGTTCAAGATGCCGAAGTCCGACGAGCCGGAAGGCGAATCCTTCCGCTCCCGCTCCGGCCCCGAGGTCCCGCCGGGTACGTACACCGTGACGATCAAGTTCCGCGGCAACGAAGCCAAGCAAACCGTGACCGTCATGCCCGACCCGCGCATGACCATCCCGCCGGATGCGCGCCAGGCCAAATACGCCGCCATCCTCCGCGCCGGCGCGCTGCAGGAAAAGACAACCGAGGCGATCGAGCGCATCCGCAAGACGCGCGCGGACATCGACGCCGTCGCCGCGAAGCTGAAAAAGGACGACGACTCCGCCGATCCTGATCCGCTGATCAAACAGGGCGGCGATCTGAAAAAGAAACTCGACGCCATGGAGAAGCGTCTCTGGTCCCCGCCGAAAACGAAAGGCATCGTCGCGGAGACGGATGCGCTCTCCAAGATTCAATACCCGCTGCAATCGCTGCAGTCGTCCTGGGACGCGCCCACGCCGGCACAGCTGGCGTATCTGACGTACGCCGAAGGGGTGCTTCGCGAAGTGCTCGCGGATTACAACAAGTTGTATTCAGAAGACGTGGCGCGGTTCAGGGAAGCGGTAGCGAAGGTGGCGGCTTCTGAGCCAGAGTTGAGCGTGCCGTAGGGCACGCTCAACCTCTGATTCACCGTTCATCGAGAAGACCCGGATCCCGTGCCTGATGCAGCACCGCCACGACGATCACCCGATCCTCGCGGGGATCGTAGAAGAGTGCGTATGGAAAGCGGCGGAGCAGAATCCTTCTAAACGTGCGATGCACGACCTGAAACGCCTGCGGATACTCCCTCGCCAACGTGATCGCCTGATCGACGGCCTCCAGAAAGTCATCGGCAAGGACGGGCGAGATCTTTCGATACCAAACTCGCCCGTCACGAATGTCTCGTTTCGCTGCGGGTCGAATGATGACGCGCGCGATCATTCCGATCGAAGCGCCACCTTCACCTCATCCCACGGTTCACCCTCGTCAGGATTCCGCTGAAGCTCGAGCCAGCGTTTTTCCAACTCATCACGCTGCGCCGCGGTGAGCGGCAGCGTTCGAGCATCCTCGATGACGCTTTCCCAGATTTCCTGAACGGCTGCGATCCGCTCCGGCAACGAAAGCTCGAGGATGTTCTCAATATACGTGCGGCTCATGACCCTCATCGTATCGCGCATTGCAAATCATTTGACGGCAATCGCCCGGGCCTGCTTGATATCCGTAAGCCCCTTGAACGCCTTCTCGATCGCGTCCTGCATCAGCGTGCGCATGCCTTGTTGCATGGCCAGTTTGCGGAGCTCGTCGATCGGGGAGCGGTGTTGGATGGCTTTCTTCAATTCGTCCGTGCCGGTGAGCAGTTCGTGCACGCCCATACGGCCTTTGTAGCCGCTGTTCGTGCAGGCAGGGCAACCTTTGGGACGGTAGAGCTGGAGGTCGGGCGAGTACGTGATCTTCGTCTCCGGCCAGTACTCGTAGCCATAGGCCTCGATGATCTCCTCGAACTCCTCCGGTGTGGGGTTGTAGCCCTCCTTGCACTTCGGGCAGAGCACGCGGATCAGGCGCTGGGCCATGATGCCGAGGAGCGCGTCGGCAAAATTGAAGGGATCGATGTTCATGTCGAGGAGGCGCGTGATCGTCTCCGGCGCGGAGTTCGTGTGCAGCGTCGAGAACACGAGGTGGCCGGTGAGCGAGGCCTCGATGCCGATCGCCGCCGTCTCGTGATCGCGCATCTCACCGACCATGATCACGTCCGGATCGGCGCGCAGGAACGAGCGCATCGCCGCCGCGAACGTGAAATCGATCTTCGGCTGCACCTGCACCTGGCGCAGGCCGCGCTGCGTGATCTCGACCGGGTCCTCCGCGGTCCAGATCTTCATGTCGACGGTGTTGATGAAGCCGAGCGCCGAATGCAGCGTCGTCGTCTTGCCCGAGCCGGTCGGACCGACCACGAGGCAGATCCCGTATGGCTTCTGCACCACCTGCTTGAAGCGCTCGAGATTGCGCTCCGAAAAGCCCATCTTCTCCAGCGGCAGTGGCTTCGACGCCGCGAGGAGGCGCATCACCACATCCTCGTTCTGATTCGTCGTCGGGATCGTGGCCACGCGCAGCTCGATCGTGCCGCGTGAATATTTGAATCGGATCTTGCCATCCTGCGGCTTGCGCTTCTCGGAGATGTCGAGGCGGGCCATGATCTTCAGGCGCTGCACGACCGCGTTGCGGTGCGCGCCCGGGACCTCCATGAACTTCTGGCAGTCGCCGTCGATGCGCAGCCGGATGACGCACGGATTCTTCGGACCGTCGGGCTCCACGTGAATGTCCGAGGCGCCGCGCGCATACGCCTCGATGATCAGCTGGTTGACGAGTTTCACGATGCCGGAGTCCGTCTCGTCGATCTCCGGCTGGTCGGTCGCGCTGCCGTCCTCCAGCTCCACGCGCTCCCCTTCGCCGAGCGAGCCGAGGATCTTCGCCCAGTCCGCCGGATCGCCGGACGATTCGGCGCCGCCGCTCTCCTTCGACTCGCCGTACGAATTCGCGATGTAGTCGAGGATGTCGTGCTTCATCGCCACGAGGAAGTCGTAGCGCGGCGCGAGGTTCATGGCCCGGATGCCGTCGATGCGCGTCAGGTCCTGCGGATCATCGACGGCCACGACGAGCATGCCCGGCTTCCGCTCCACCGGCGCGGCGCCGTGCTTCTTCCAGATGTCCGCCGAAACGCGCTCGCGCAGGTCGGCCGGGATTTCCTGCGTGCCGTCGTAGTGGAACCACGGCGTCGAGTAATACGCCTGCAGCGACGCGCCGATCTCTTCCTTCGGAATGCTGAAATCCTCGATCAGCACTTTCTCGACGTTCGTATTGTTCATGCGCGCATTGCTGACCGCCTGCTCGAGCATCTTCTCGGAGAGGATGCCTTTGTCGATCAGCGTGCCGAAGCGCGACGGCTTCGTCGTCCGCGCGACCTTGTGCTGGTTGTAAAACGCGATGCCGAGAATGCGCGCGATCTCTTCCACGCCGTCCTCGTCCTGCTCCGTGAACAACGAGCCGTGGCGTTTGTTGATCAGCTGCACCACGCCGAGGAGATACTTCTCGAACATGATCGGCACGGCCAGGACCGCTTTCGTGCGGAAGCCGGTCTGCTTGTCCCAGCGCTGATCGAAGCGGAGGTTCTGATGGAAGCGCTGCAGCTCCGCCGTGTCGTACGCATCCTTGATGTTGATCGTCTTGCGCGCCAGCGCGGTGAATCCGGCGATCGACGCGAACGACTTCGGGACGCGGATCTCCTTCGGCTGGTCGCCGACTTTCTGCAGCGAGTAGAGCTCTTGATTTTTGGTGTCGATTGCGTAAATGGTCAGCCGTTCCGCGTCCAGCAGCTCGAGGATCTTGTCCTTGAGCGTCATGAGGATGTGGGGAATCGACTCCGCGGAATTGATCTGATTCGCAATCGCGGTGAGCTTTTTGCGGAATTCCAGCTCACGTTCCAGAGAGGAAGGCGCTGCTTGGACCGTCATTCCGAAAGAATAGCGACTTCACTTCGGGAAGTCGAAGCGGTGGCTGACCTTCACCAGGAAGCGGTCGTCCGGCTCGATGCTCGTCACGCCGCGGAAGTCGTCGAAGGCGCCGCGCGTCGGCTCCAGGCGGCGATCGGAGCGCTGCTGGTTCCAGACGAGAAACAGCGTCGACGCGCCGCGCAGCTCCCACCGCAGCACGGCATTGCCGCGCATCGAGCGCAACACGAAGTTCGGATTGCGGAGCGAGCCGGTGTAAGGCTCGTAGTCGCCGCCGGGACGCACGAGCTGCTTGAATCCGTCGTACGTGCCTGATGCCGCGAACGGCTGCAGGAAGAGCTGCAGCGTGAGCGTGCGGCGGATCGTCCAGTCGACACGCGGCGCGATTTCGAGCCGCTCGTCGCGCAATCGCGCGAAGATCGGCTGTCCACCAGTCGTAGCGACCCACTTCGAAGCGATGACGTTGCTGACCCGTGTCGCGGCGACGGAGATGTTGACGTTCGATCGCGGGCGAAGCGTGAGCGTGCCGGTGATCGTGCTGATCGAGCCGCCGTCATCGTCACTGCCCAGCACCCGCGTCAATGCCGCGGAGATTTTCTTGCGAGAATCGGTCGACAGCGTGACCTGTCCCGCCCACCCTTCCGGCTTGCGAATGATCGGGCCGCCGCGGCTTTCGCGATCGTCGAACGCGGCAAACGCGCGCGAGGCGCGCAGGTTGAGCGACCAGTAGTTCTTGAACTGCGTAGCCGAGTCGGCCGCGATGCCGTCGCCGAGGCGATCGCCATTCTGATTCGTGAGGATGTAGCGACCGATCGTGATGCGGTTCTGCCGCGTGCGCTTCCGCGTCTTGACATCGAGCCACGTCCCCTGCGCGTGCGCGGAGCGAAGATCGGCGCGCGACTGAAAGCCGAGGTCGTTGATATCGAATCCCTGCGAGTACGACTGCGCCTGCAGCTGGTAGCGCCACATCCCGCTCTCGCGGGAGAGCACGACCTTCGCGCCGGTGCCGGAGAGCGACGTGCGCGTCGGATCCGGCTGCGCGTACTGATGCGCCGGCGCGCGCTGCAGCACCGCGATCGCTTCATGAGTGCCCCGAATGCTCGACGCGGCGAAGAAGTAGTCGAGAAGCACGGTGCGCTTCGCGAGCCACGCGTATCCGTCGACGCCCGCCACCGTCGCCTGCGATGCGAGAAAGCCGCGCGTGTCCGCGTCGTTCTGCCGCGTCACCGACGTCACGATGCCCCCAATGCGCGCGCGCTCGTAGTCGCGCGTCGCGCGCAGCGCCAGGTATCCGCTGCGCGGCTCCACTACCCGCTCCCCCACCGTCCCATTCGCGCTCCACTTCGCCTCCTCGGCCTGCGTCAGCGCGCCGAGCACCGCGAACGTCGTCGCCCCCAAACGCCCCGACACTTTCGCCGCGCCGAGGATCGACGTCTCGTCCGGCAGATCGACGTAGTCCGAGACGACGCGCGCGTTGCCCTGCGGGACGCGTCCGATGCGGCGCGAGTAGAACAGCACCGGCTGCGCGACCGCGAACGGCGACGCGTATTCGGTGGCGATGCCGCCGAAGGTGAAGATCTTCGCCCCTTCGACGAAGAACGGCCGCTTCTCCGGGAAGAAGAGCTCGAACTGCGAGAGATTCAGGATCGCCGGGTCGACTTCGACCTGGCCGAAGTCGGGATTCAGCGTCGCCGCGACGGCGATGTTCGACCGCGCTTTCCAGCGGAGGTCGAGCCCGCCGTCGACTTCGCGCGAGCGCCGCTCGTTGAGCGGATCGACGACGCTCACGCTGCGGGCCTGGTCGAACGACGACACGACATACGGCGCGACTTCGACCTTCGGCCGCGGCTTGATGCCGTCGAGCCCCGCCAGTGTTCCGAATCGCGACGCGAAGCCGCGTTGATTGCGCGGATGCGTGAACAACCGATCCTGCTCCTGGCGCCGTTTGATCCAGCGGATGAAGTTGATGCCCCACAGCTGCTTCTCACGGTTGTCGAGCCGCAACTGCGAGAACGGGATGCGCAGCTCGGCGCTCCACCCTCCTTCATCCATCGATGTCGCCGACTGCCACACTCCATCCCAATCCGTGTCCTCGGAGTCGTCATTCGAGATGACCTCGTCGTACTGCACGCCGTCGGGATTGACGAAGAAGGCGTTGCCGGTGCGGCGGTCGAGCAGAGGATCGAGGAGGATGCCGAGCCAGTCGCACTCGAGAAACGTGTCGCGCCGGCCGAGGAGGCGGGTCACCGGAGAACGGTCGTGCATGCGCGCGCCGACGTAGAGCGCGTCGTCGTCGAAGAGCAGGCGGATCTCGGTGCGCTCGCTGCCCGGCTGGCCGTTGTCGGGCCTCTGCTGCTGCATCCCGTCGATCAGCGGCGCACCGGCCCAGGCCTCGTCGTCGAGCCGTCCATCGATGACCGGCGCGTGGGCCGTGCGGACCGCGCGGACGTCTCGTGGAGCGGCGGGCTTCAGCCCGCCGGAACCTTCGGCGGGCTGAAGCCCGCCGCTCCACAGGTCTGTCATCAGCAGCAAAAGCATGAACACTCGCATGAGCTACAAGGTAGCGAGCTTGAGCTTTTCGATCCAATTCATTATCTTTTCGAAGAACATGAATCAGATCGATGAACAGTTTCGCCCGTCCGCGATGGAGCTGCGCGACCTGCGGCTCGTGCTGGCGATCGTCGACAGCGGCGGCCTGACCCGCGCCAGCGAGCAACTGAACGTCACGCAATCGGCGCTTAGTCATCAGCTGCGCCAGCTCGAATCCTCCTTGGGTGTAGAGCTCTTCGCCCGCATCAAGAAGCGTCTCGTGGTCACCGCCGCGGGCGAAGAGCTGGCCGAGCGCGCGCGGCCGATCGTCCACGATCTGTCCGCGCTCGAGGAAGACCTGCGCCGCCGCTCCTCCGGCTGGCACGGCACGCTGCGCATCGCCACCGAGTGCTACACGCTGTACGAGTGGCTTCCGCCGCTGCTGCAGCGCTTTCACAAACGCCATCGCGACGTCGACGTGCGCATCGTTGCCGACGCGACGTCCGATCCGCTCGCGGCGCTGCAGAACGGCGCCATCGATCTCGCCATCGCCACCACCGTTCCGCGCGACCGCCGCATCGCCGCGCGCGAGCTGTTCCGCGACGAGATGCTCCTCGTCACCGCGCCGAAGCATCCGCTGGCGCAGAAGAAATTCGTGCGCGCCTCAGACCTCCGCAACGAACGGCTGCTGCTGTACACCCCGCCGTCCGAGAATCTGTTTCACCAGCAGTTTTTCAAAGGCGTGTCGAAGCTGCCGGAAGTGACGGTGATGAAGCTGACCGAGGCGCTGCTGGCAATGGTGCGCGCCGGCCTCGGCATCACCGTCGCGGCGCGATGGGCGGTGGCGAGCGAGCTCACATCAGGACGTCTCGCCGCCGTGCGCCTCGGCACGCGCGGCTATCGCCGCACCTGGCTGGCCGCGACGCTCGCCCCGCGCGGACACGAGCAGCCGGAGTACGTGAAGAGTTTCATCGAGTTGTTGTCCGCCGCGCCGGGGCGTCTCTGATTTTCGAAGACTTATACTCACTCGATGCCGTCGTTCGCGCAAACGTTGCGAGTCATCAACTCCATGCGTGACGAGGGAGTGATCGAGAACTACGCCGTCGCGGGCGCGATGGCGGTGTTGTTTTGGGCGGAGCCGATCCCGACGTACGACCTCGACCTGTTGGTGTTCCTGCCGTCGAGTGGGCCGATTCTGTCGCTCGCGCCTATTTATGAGTGGGCAAGAAGGAACGATTACCCCACGGAGCGCGAACATGTCATCGTGGAAGGAACGCCTGTTCAGTTTCTTCCGACACACAACGAGCTAGGAGACGAGGCCATCAACACTGCCGCGATGAAGCTGTATGGCGGCGTTTCGGTACGCGTCGTTCGTCCCGAATACCTCATCGCGCTGTATCTCGAAGGCTCCGCAAAAACTCCAAAGAGGCGCGAACGAGCTGCCGCCCTGCGCGATTTGGGCATCATCGATGAGTCACTGTTGCAGGACGTGATGACACGCTTCAAACTAACGTTCTAGATGTCCAGACCTCGCCCCACGCCCGAGCTTCTCGAACAGCTTCGCGCCGGCAAGCGCGAGCTTCATGCGGCGCAGCGGGCACTGGATCCGCGCGAAAAGGTGCGCCAGCTCCTCGAGCTGCAAAAGATCGTCTACGAAATCCGCCGCGCGCGAGGAGACGAGTTGCAACCGTGGGAAGTTCCTTGGAACATCGAGCCGTAGGCGCTCACCGCACGCGGTACCCGAGCTTCCGCAACTCCTCCCCCACCCGCGCCGCGTGATCGCCCTGAATCTCGATCTCGCCATCCTTCGCCGTCCCGCCGCAGCCGCACTTTTTCTTCAGCGCGGCGGCGAGTTTGGCGAGGGAGTCGGGGGTGTGCTCGAAGCCGGAGGCGATCGTGACGGTTTTGCCGGCGCGGCGTTTGCGGTCGAGGGTGACGCGAATGGTTTGTTTCGAGGGCTCCGCGTCGCGCGGGGTTTGAGTTTCCTCGCGCAGTCGCTTTGCTTCTTCGGGATCGCTCGTCCAGACGAGCTTTGAGGCCATCGTCAGATCCCTGTCACGCGCACCACCTCTTCGAAGCTGGTGATGCCCTCGGCCAGTTTGCGCAAGGCGCTTTGCCGCAGCGTGCGCATGCCGCGTTTGATGGCCATCTCCTTGATCTTCAAAAAGTCTTCGCCGCGGTCGACGAGGTCGCGGATGGCGTTGTCGACCGGCAGGATCTCGAAGATGCCGGTGCGGCCGAAGTAGCCGGTGTTGCGGCAGCGGATGCAGCCCGCGCCTTCTTTCACGATGATCCGTTTTCCCGACGGCGCCTGGAGGTTGAGCATCGACGCCTCTTCGACGCTCAGCGGGCGGTTGCGGCGGCAGTGCTCGCAGATTTTGCGTACGAGACGCTGGGCCATCGCGCCGATGAGCGTCGAGGAGATGAGGAACGGTTGAATCTCTAAATCAACCAGGCGGGTGATCGACGTCGACGCGTCGTTGGTGTGCAGCGACGAGAACACGAGATGGCCGGTCAGCGCGGCCTGCACGGCGTTTTGTGCAGTCTCACCGTCGCGGATCTCGCCGACCATGATGATGTCGGGGTCCTGCCGCAGGATCGTGCGCAGCGCGGAGGCGAAGGTGATCCCGATCTTGTTCTGCACCGCGGTCTGATTGAAGTCGTCCCACACCATCTCGATCGGATCCTCGATCGTGGTGATGTTGATCTCCGGCGAGGCCAGCGATTTGAGCGCGGAGTAGAGCGTGACGGTCTTGCCCGAGCCGGTCGGGCCGGTGACGAGGATGATGCCGTGCGGGCGCTTGATCCAGTCGGCGAATGTCTTCAGTTCGTCGTCGTAGAACCCGAGTCCGCCGAGGTCGCGGATCAGGATGTCGGGATCAAAGATGCGCATCACGACTTTTTCGCCGAACGCCGTGGGCAGCGTCGAAACGCGGAGCTCGACCTCTTTCCCGTCATGGTCGGTCTTGATGCGGCCGTCCTGCGGGCGGCGCTTTTCGGCGATGTCCATGCGGCACATCGTCTTGAGGCGCGACGTCACCGCGAGATTGACGAGCTTCGGCACGCGCTGGATCTCGTGGAGCACGCCGTCGATGCGGAAGCGGATCTGCGCGTGCTCGCGCTTCGGCTCGATGTGAATGTCCGACGCGCGCGAGTCGTAGGCGTGCTGCAGCAGGTAGTCGACGGCGTTGACGATGTGCTGGTCGCTGGTCTCGATCTCGGCGCCGGACTTCAGCTTGATGTACTGCTCGAGATTGCCGAGGTCGATCGCGCCGCGCGTCAGGTCGCGCTCCGCCTTCGTCACCGCGGTGCGGAATCCGTACTGCTCGGTGATCACGCCCATCACGTCCGACTCGGCGGACACGACGATCTCGATCTCCTGCTTCGCCATCGGCCGGTACGAGTCCATGGCCGCGTGATCGAACGGATTCACCATCGCCACGATGACTTTGCCGTCCTTGATGGCGACCGGAATCATCTTGTGCTTGCGCGCGAACGGCCGCGAGATCTTCGACTCGATCATCTCGACGTCGAGCTTCAGCGGATCGATTTTGCAAAACGGGAGGTGCGCGTCCTCGGCGATGAGGCGCGCGAGGAGGAAGTCGTCGATTTTCGTCCCGTTGCCGCTGGCGTCCGTGAGATTCAGCGCCGCGAGCGCTTTGAACGGGCTCGCCTCTTCTTCGGTGCGCGCTTTGGTCGCGCGCGCCTGCGCGCGGAACTGGCGGTCGACGGCTTCGAGGTCGGCGCGCTGGCGGTCGTCGATGAAACCGGCGCCATGCAGCAGATCGCCGAGGTAGGCGACGGTGATCTCGCGCGACGCTTTGGGGATCGGAACGTTGTGCAGCGTGCTGGTCATGAGAGAGGCCGAAATTATCGCACTTCCAGGAGGAACCCTTTGAGGTACTCGCCCTCGGGACAATAGAGACTGACCGGATGATCGGCGCCCGCGCCGAGGCGTTTCACGATAGAGACGCAGCGGCCGGCGTCGAGCGCCGCGGCGAAGATCACTTTCTGAAAGAGATCGAGCGACATGTGGCCGCTGCACGAGAACGTCATCAGCATTCCGCCCGGCTCGACGAGCTTGAGCGCGTAGAGATTGATGTCCTTGTAGCCGCGCGCCGCGCGCTCGACGTCGCCGCGCGACTTCGCGAACGCGGGCGGATCGCAGACGATGAAGTCGAAGCGCTCGCGTTGCTGGCGGACGTATTGGAACGCGTCGGCGACGACGAACTCCGCGTCGCGCTCATTGAGCGCGAAATTCTCGCGCGCAACCTCGATGGCGCGCGCGGAGACGTCGACGTTCGTCACCGCCGCCGCGCCGCCCGCGGCCGCGTAGACGCCGAACGCACCGGTGTACGAAAAGAGATTGAGCACGCGCTTGCCCGCCGCGCGTGTGCGCGCGAGGCGGCGGTTGTCGCGCTGGTCGAGGAAGAACCCGGTCTTCTGCCCTTCGCTCGGATCGATGAGGAAGGTGAGGCCGGATTCGAGGAACTGTGGAGCGGCGGGCTTCAGCCCGCCGGAGGCCTCGGCGGGCTGAAGCCCGCCGCTCCACGTTTCATCCTCGAGTGGCAGCTGCTCGAGTGCCCGCACGGACAAGTCGTTCTTGAAATAGATCGCGCGCGGCGAGAGCTCGCGCTGCAGCGTCTCGACGATCAGCGGCTTCAATTGCTCGACGCCGCGGTTCGCGATCTCGACGACGAGCAGGTCGTCGTAGCGATCGACGACGAGGCTGCTCAGCTCATCGCCTTCGGCGTGCACGATGCGCGCGGCGTTCGTGGTCTCGTCGAAGATCGTGCGCCGGCGGGCGATGGCGTTGGCGATGCGCGCCGCGATCAGCTGCGGCGTGAGCTCTTCCTCGCCGAACGTCAGCGCGCGCAGACGAATCTGCGAGTGCCGCGAGTAGAAGCCGGAGGCGAGGTGTTTGCCTTCGCTGTCGACGAGATCGGCGACCGGCGCGTCTTCGGGGCCGCGCTCGCTATGAATCGCGCCAGCGAAGATCCACGGATGGCGATTCGCAATGACGCGTTCTTTGCCTCGTCTCAAAACGAGCGTGCGGCGGCGTTCAAATGTTCCGTTCATCGTTATAATCACGCGCGATGGCCGCAGGAACCAAGCAGTTCCATACGCATTGCCAGGAGGAAGTGTACCGGCAGGTGAAGTCGTACCTCGACGAGCTCGTGGACGAACACTTCGACGATGCCGATCACTGCGACTTTTACCTCAAGTACGGCTCGACCGTGCTGGAGATCTCGATCAATCCGTACGAGGAAGACGACGCGGTGATCGACGTGCTCGCGTTCTGCGTGCAGGGCATCGACCCCACGTTCGAGTGCATGCAGGAGTTGCTCAAGCTCAATGCGCAGGTCCCGCTCGGCGCGTTCAGCATGGTCGGCCAGGATATTTTCTTCTCCCACTCCTTCCTCGGGCGGCGCCTGCGCGGCGAGCAACTGATCGCCTCGCTCGACTCCGTCGCCAGCATTGCCGACGACTACGACGAACAGCTCGTCGAGAAGTACGGCGGCGAGACCGCGCTCGAGCGCCTGCGCAGCAACGCGCAACGGCTCCGCTCGGTTGCGTATCACGCGCAGAACAACTGATGCCGGCGGCATACGCATTGCTCTACAGACCCTTGATGATCAAGGGATTGGCAGCAGCATTCGGGCTCGCGCTGATGCTCGCCGGATGCACCGGCGGGACGGAATCGAACGCGGCCGTCGAACAGACTCCGTCGAAGGAAGCGCCGGTGGCGCAGACGCCGGTCGATCCGCAGCAAACGATCGGATCGATCAACGCGGCGATTCCGATTTACGAAGGCGCGGAGTATCGCGAAGACCTCACGCGCCGCGATGAAGTGATGATCCGCAACAAATACGGCGCCGGCGCCGAGGTCTACACCCTCGCCACCGACGACTCGTTCCCGCAGGTCTATCACTATTACACGACGTACCTCGCGCAGTTCCGCGCGTTCCCGGCGCAGGACACGTACCCGCCGGAAAAGCAGACCTGGCGCGCGCTGGAAGTGCAGTTGAATCAGGCCATGCAGGACCCGTTCATCCCCGGCGAAGCCATGAACCCGAACGGAAAACAGGTGACGCTGCAGATCGCGGAGACAGAGGCGGAGCCGAAGACGGTGATTCGATACATCGTGACACCGGGGCCGGCTCCGGCGCCTGTGGCAACGGCGTCTGTGGCACCATAGATGGTGTGGAGCGGCGGGCTTTAGCCCGCCGGCAGGCTAAAGCCTGCCGCTCCACTGAGACGCATGTTCCGCCGCATCCTCATCCCGACCGACTTCTCCACCGCATCGGAGTGGGTTTTCGACGATGCGGTGCGGATCGCGGCGGCGAACGGCGGCGAGATCGTCATCCTTCACGTGCGCATGACGTGGGCGTCGCATCCGGAAGAGCTTCGCTTCCCCGCCGATCCTTCGATGTACGAATACGCGGAGAAGCTGGAGCTCGAGCGGCTGCGCGGGCGCATTCGCGATAAGAGCGTGCCGACGCAGCTGATCGTGCGGCAGGCGCCCGATCCGGGAAACGAGATCTGCCGCACGGCCGCGGCCGAGAAGGTCGACCTGGTGGTGATTGCCACGCACGCGCGGCATCACGTCGCGCATCTGATCGTCGGGTCGACGACCGTTTCCGTGCTCAAAGATCCGCCCGCGCCGGTGCTGGCGATCCGCTACGGCATCCGCAAGCGCGCCGACATGAAGCGCGTGGTGGTGCCGGTGCACCTCGAACAAACCTCGCACGCGGCGCTCGACCTCGCGGCGAAGGTCGCGAAAGAGATCCACTTGTTGACCATCTGCGAAGACGAGGAGCGCAAGCGTGCCGAGGAACTGCTGCGCACGCTCGCTTCGGGGATGCCAAATGCGAAAACGCAGATCGTGAACGGCTCGGACGCGCAGAAAGAGATCGTGAAATACGCGACGAAGGCCGACGCCGACTCGATCTTCCTCAACGCCACGCTCGAGCCGAGCGAAGGAAAGCTGGACATCATCCGCCACGCGCCGGTGCCGGTAATGGTGGTGCCGGCACGCAGGCCCGCATGAAGGTCGTCTCCGCAGCGTTGCTCGCGACTCTGCTCGCATGCAGTTCCGCAACTACGTTTCGCGTGGGTGAAACCGTCAACGGCTGGACCGTCGTTCGTTCCGACATCCGAAGCGACCCGACGGAGAGCGGCTGGATCGGCGAAGTCGATTTCGCGGGACAGGCCACGCTGCCGGGAACGTTTCAAAAGCATTTCGACACCGACGCGCTTTGCTTTTTCGTGGACGAATCCGATCGCGGCGCACTGCCGCGATTTTCGAACGATGTGCGGAAGCCGTGGTTCTGTTTCACGAACGACGCGGACGTCCGCAACGTCGCGAAGGAAGGGATGCACGCCCACATCCGCATCGACTCATTCCTCTATCGATACAGCCACACCGACGTCGTCAACGGGACGAAGTTCGTCTCGCTCAGCCCATCGCCGCGATGAACTCCCCCACGCTCCGGAATCGCTGATCCGCCTTTTTCGCCAGCGCGCGATGCAGCGCGTCGGCGACGTTGCGCGGGATGTCCGGCACGCGGTCGGTGATCGGAATCAGCGGCAGGTCGGTGTGGCCGCGCACGACCGAGGCGAGGTCGGTCGACTGTCCGAGCGGGTGTTCTCCGGCGATCAGCTCGTACGCGATCAGACCGAGGCTGTACTGATCCGACTTCGCGTCCGCGGTGTGTCCGCTCAGGACCTCGGGGGCCATGTACATCAACGTCCCGACGACGCCCGCGCTGTGCCCTGACTGCACGAACGTCGCTTCATCCTCGCCGATCGGGCTCGACATCTTCGCGAGGCCGAAGTCGAGCACGCGCGGCGCCGGCAGGCTTCCGTGATCGCGCACGAGCATGATGTTCTCCGGCTTGAGGTCGCGGTGGACGATGCCCGCATTGTGCGCGGCGTCGACGGCCTCGCCGACGGGGCGGAGGATCGTCATCGCCGCGGGCAGCGGCTGCGGTCCGCCGGCGATCACTTTGCGCAGCGTCTCGCCGTCGAGGTACTCCATCACCAGATACGCGTGCCCCGAGGCCAGGACGCCGAAGTCGTGAATCGTCACGATGGCCGGATGCCGCAGCCGCGCCACGATACGCGCCTCGCGCTCGAAGCGGCTGCGCATCGACGCGCTGCCGACGAGATGCGACAGCAGCACTTTGATCGCGACGGGACGGTTGAGCCGTTTCTGCGTCGCGAGGTAGACCGAGCCCATGCCGCCGCGGCCGAGCAGCCGCGTGATGATGTACTTGTCCTCGATGATGCGTGGCACGCCCGACTCCGGCACGAGCGCTTCCTGATCGAGCTCGCACTGCGACGCGTCAGCCGCGTAGCAGCGGCCGCACTTCGGGCAGAGCTGCACGACGTCCGAGGTGTAGACGTGCACCGGCGCGGACCAGACCAGCGACGGCGACTGCTTGAGCCGCGTGTAATCGAGCGTCAGCGCGAGCTGCGCGCCGAGCGTGCGGAGCAGCTCGCGGTCTTCGCGGCTGTACGGCTCTTCCGACTTGCGCTCGCCGAGCACCATCAATCCGACGAGCCGCTTCTCGATCAGCAGCGGCACGATGAGAAACGCATCCGAGACGCGCAGCCATTCGCGCTCGTCCGCGGGCAGGCGCTGCAGCAGCGCGCGCGTCGAGCGATGGAAGACGTCGAGCGGATCGTCGTCCGTGATCAGCAGCGACGCGAGCGTGCCGGTCGTCGCGAGCGGAACGACTTCAAACGGCGCGTCTCCACCGCGATAGAACCCGCGATGCAGCTGTCCGGCCTCGGGGTCGGCCTGCCAGAGCGAGATGTGCTTCGGATGCAGAGCCTTGTCGATCTCGTCGAGCGCGGCGCGCGAGAGGGCGAGCATGTCCGACCCGCCGCGGATGATCGATACCACGTGCTGCAGCACGCGCCGCGCGTCGTACTGCTCGCGGAAGAAGCGGCGGTCGAGGCTCTCGAGCAGCCGCTTGCGATAGTGAATCATCGCGACGAGCGGAAGGATCAGCAGCAGGTAGACGGACGGCATGCCGGTCAGCAGATCGGCGAGCGATTCGCGCCGGTGCGCGTAGACGAAGATCGCCAGGCCGATGACCGGCAGCGACATCAGGACGAACAGCGTGCCGCGCGCGAGCGCGTACTGCAGGCTGCGCCGCACCAGGACGCTGATGTTGTAGAGGCGATGCCGCACGACGGCGTAGCCGTAGAGAGCCGCGCCGAGCATCGTCATCGGCGTGTTGAGCACGCGTACGATCGAATTGAACGTGTAGCCGAGGCGCAGCGCGTCGCCGAGGAACCCGAGGGAGAACGTCACGGTGGCCGGCAGCAGCGAGAGGAACACGAGCTGCAGGCGGCGGCGCGCGTTCGGGTCCTGCATGCGCGTGAGGCGGACGCCGAGCGTGATCAGCGCGGCGACGAGCAGCACCGTGCCGATGCTCGATGACGCATCGCGGAACGGCAGCGCGGCGGGACGCACATCGCCCCGCAATCGCTGCAGATCATTCAATAGTGTCTCGATGAAGATCGGCAGCGAGACGACGTACGGGACGACTTCCCAGATCGGACGCAGACGCCCGACCCGTTCGCTCGGGAAGATCAGCGCGAAATGTGCGACCGCGGCGAAGAACGCGGCGCAGAACCAGGCGTCGATCAAGATCATCGGGATGTTCAGAAAAGACGCCGGCAATCCCGAGGTCTGATAGAGGAAGAGACTCCCCGCCCAGTAGACCAGCGTGAGCGCGGAGAGGCGCGCGTCTTTGTTGGCGGGACGCAGCACCAGCAGCGCGATGCCGAGGCCGAGCATCCAGACGTGCAGCGGGAAATTGAGATAGCTCGCGATCGCCGAGATCGCGCGCTCCTCGCCGGCGCGCAGCGCGAGGTGGCGTTGCTCCTCGAGCGTGATGAGCGTGAGACTCGCGGCACGACGGATCCCCGCGTGCTCGAAGACGACTGGTACCGCGTCGCCGGCGCGCGTGAAGTAGAGCGGGATGATCCCGGGCGCGACGGCGTGGCCGTTGATCGAGAGGATCGTGTCGCCTTTCGTGATTCCGGTGCGTTCCGCGGGTCCGCCGGGAACGACGTCAAGTACTTTGCCGCTCGCTCGCGAGTAGTCGAAGCCGGGCATCGGCCGGTTGACGAGGACGTAGAAGTTGAGGAGGACGAAGAACGCCGCGATGACGGCCTGAATCCAACAGAGCATCACCAGCGGTTTCGTTTTCATGACGGGCGCGGACCCATCGGTGATTGTACGATGCGGCGCATGAACATCCGCACGGCGACCGAAGACGATGTGCCGCTGATTCTCCGCTTCATCCGGGAGCTCGCCGACTACGAGCGGCTCGCGCATCAGGTCGTCGCGACGGAGGAGACGGTGCGGGCGACGCTGTTCGGCAACCCGCGCTTCGCCGAGGTCATCCTCTGCGAGGAGGACGGCGATCCCGTCGGCTTCGCGCTCTTCTTTCACAACTATTCGACGTTTCTCGCCCGCCCCGGTGTCTATCTAGAGGATCTGTACGTGCGCCCTGAGCTGCGCGGCAAGGGTTACGGGAAAGCGCTGCTGGCGCGGCTCGCGGAGATCGCGCTCGAACGCAACTGCGGCCGCGTGGAATGGGCGGTGCTGAACTGGAACGAGCCCGCGATCCGCTTCTACCGCTCCCTCGGCGCGCTGCCGATGGATCAATGGACCGTCTATCGCATCACCGGCGACGCGCTCGAAAAGTTGGCGCGAAATGAGCGTTAGAGAGGCGCATGGTATTCTCGCCGCCTCCCTCCTTTCGCGGGGTTAGCTCAGTGGTAGAGCGTCTCCTTTACACGGAGAGGGTCGGGGGTTCGAGGCCCTCACCCCGCACCAATCCATGATCCAACTGCTCAAGAAACCGCGCGTGCTGGTGCTCGATGACGACCTCACCATCCAGCGCGTGATCGCGAAGCTGCTCCAGCGCGAGGGGTTTCGCGTCGACGTCGCGAGCACGGGCCGGCAGGCCATCGAGAAAATCGCGCGCGTGGAGTACGACGTGTTGCTGCTCGATCTCATGATGCCGACCGAAGGGGGCATGACGGTGATCCGTCATCTGAGCGAGAACAACGCGCCGCTGCTCGACCGCGTCATCCTGGTCACGGCCTCGCCGGAGTCGGTGCTTCGCACGGCATCGAAGGAGATCGCCGGCGTGGTGAAGAAGCCGTTCGATGCGGACGAGCTGCTCGCGACGATCAGAGGGATTCTGCAGAAATAGTCTGCTGCCGGAACGAGCGCTTGTAGATCTCGATCACCGCCATCAGCAACGAGAAGACGAGCGGGCCGATGACGAGGCCGACGAAGCCGAAGGCCTGCATCCCGCCGAGGACCGCGAAGAGAAGCGGAATCGCCGGCAGCTGCACCTTCCCTTTCATCGCCCACGGACGGATCACATTGTCAATTAATGACACAGGCAGTAGACCCCAGAGGATCAGCACGATCGGCTGCCACCAGGGCCGCTGGCCCATCGATGCGGAGATGAGGAGATAAATCGACGCCGGCACCCACACCGCCGCCGCGCCGACCATCGGAATCAACGACAGCAACGCCGCTACCGCGCCCCAGAATCCGGCGCCGGGAACGCCCGTGACGGCGAGGCCGATGCCGGTCATGAGGCCTTGCGCGATTCCGGTGAAGAGCTGCCCGCGGAACGTCGCTTCGATGACATCGCGGAAGCGCTCGCGGAATTCGATGTCGTAGCGCTTCGGCATCGGCGAGAGGATCGAGAGCTGTTCGAGGATCGATTCGCCTTCGACGTAGAAGAAGTACATCGAGAGCAGCATGAGCGCGAAGCCGAGGACCGCGCCGGCGAGGCCGCCGATCACGGCGCCGCCGTGGCGGGCGACCCATCCCGGCACTTGCCGGACGGCGGGCAGCAGCAGTTTGTCCGGGCTCAGCGTGGTGGGATCGAAGTTCGGCGCGATGCGCTTGATCCAGTGCAGGTGCTGCGTGACGTTGATCTTCTGAATCATCGATTGTGCTTCGCCCGATTGCAGTTTCGCGACGACGACGTTCGCCTGCTGCACGAGCAGGATGCTCAGGATCAGCGCGGGAATGACGACGATGACGGTGATGCCGAGGAGCATCAGCAGCGCGGCGCGGTTCGAGTTTCCCTTCAGCCGCGCGCGCAGGCGCTTGAAAACGCCGAACGTGAGGATGACCAGGATGGCGCCGAGGAGGATGGCCGTCATGAACGGCCAGAGAATGAGAAACGCGGCGTAGAGCAGCAGCACCGCCAGGAGGCCGAAGAAGATGATGCCGGCGAGACGCCACTCGCGCTTCTGTTCGAGTTCGGTTTCCTGATGAGTCTCGTTCATCGGGAAAAGATATCGCGCCGCGCGGCCGTTGTGATCGCGTTGACGATCGGGTTCTGAATCTTGCGCTCCGCCGAGACGGCGTAGAAACGCTCCTTGAGCGTCGGGACGCGCCCGACGACGCCGACGTTGTATTGCTTCGCGATCTCCCGCTCGACCGCGGTCGGCGCCGCGAAGATGCCGACCGCGCCGCCGCCGAACGACGCCATGAGCGCGAGGTCGTCGAACACGCCGATGCGCTTCGGCGCCAGGCTGTGCGCGTCGAGCCAGAGCTCGAGCGAACGGCGCAGCTGCGTCGCGGCGCCCGGCATGAGGAACGGTGCGCCGTTGAGCGATTTCGGGAAATCGCGGCGGTGCGTCGCGACGAGCGGCGGCGCGGCGAAGAACGTCGTCCCGCTCTCGCCGAGCTGATGGTTGAACGCGCGCAGCACGCGGCTTCCGGCCGGCGCGTCGGTGAGCACGAGATCGACTTCGTGCTGCGCGAGTAGGTCGAGCAGCGCGTCGGTCGAGGCCTCGCGGCAGATGATCTCGACTTCCTTCGCCGCGTTGAATGCCGGACGGAGCACGTGATACGCGACGAGCTTCGGCACGACCTCCGCGATTCCCACGGTCACGCGGACCGGCTTGCCGGTCGGACGATCCTTGAGCACGTCCTTGAGCTCGCGGCCGAGGGCGAAGATCTCGTCGGCGTATCGAAGGGCGATCCTGCCGGACTCGGTGAGCGTCAGCCCCCGGCCCGATTTCGCAAACAGTTTCTCGCCGAGCGATTCCTCGAGCTGGCGGAGCTGCGCGCTGATCGTCGGCTGGGTGAGGTTCAGCTCCTGCGTCGCGCGGGCGATGCTCCCTTCACGTGCCACGACCCAGAAGTAGAGCAGGTGGTGATAGTTCAGCCAATCCATGGGCATAGATTAATTCCATGGGTCTCATCGAAACAATCGATCACTCCTATGAATCCGCACGGTTCTCGCATCGTTGCGGCCCGACATGCAGACCATTGCCTCTCCCCTGCTCTGGACCACCTTCTCGGTCTTCATCCTGGGGATGCTCGCCCTCGATCTCGGCGTCTTCAACCGCAAGGCGCACGAGGTCCGGTTCCGCGAGGCTCTGACCTGGAGCGCGGTCTGGATCGCGCTCGCGCTCATCTTCAACGGCTGGATCTACACGCGCTTCGGCAGCGAAAAAGCGCTCGAGTTCCTGACCGGATACCTGATCGAGAAGGCGTTGTCGGTCGACAACATCTTCATCTTCGTCGTGCTGTTCGCATCGTTCGCGGTGCCGAAGAAGGATCAGCACCGCGTCCTCTTCTGGGGCGTCCTCGGCGCGATCGTCATGCGCGCGATCTTCATCTTCGCCGGCGCGGCATTGCTGGAGCGCTTCCACTGGGTGATCTATGTGTTCGGGGCGATTCTCGTCGTGACGGGCGTGCGCCTCCTGATGCATCGGGAAGTCGAGCCGCATCCGGAGCGCAACCCGCTCTTCCGCGCCCTCGCGCGCATGCTCCCGGCCCGGTTCGCGACGCCGTTCGTGCTCGCGCTCATCGCCATCGAGATCACCGACCTCGTGTTCGCGATCGATTCCATCCCGGCCATCTTCGCGATCACGACCGATCCGTTCATCGTCTACACCTCGAACATCTTCGCGATCCTCGGCCTGCGCGCGCTGTACTTCCTCCTGGCCGGGACCCTCGACAAATTTCACCTGCTCAAAGTGGGACTCGCGTTCGTGCTGATGTTCGTCGGCGTGAAGATGGTGATCGTCGAGTGGGTGAAGATCCCGGTGGTCGTTTCGCTGGCCGTGATCGCGACGATTCTCGGCGGCTCGGTCGCGGCGTCGCTGTTGTGGCCCAAACGTGTATCATCCGCGCCGCTTGAACATCCGGGAGACTGAGCTGCCTGGCGTTTGGATTCTCGAGCCGCGCGTCTTTGATGATGCGCGGGGCGCGTTTTACGAGTTCTACAACGCCGCGACGTATCGCGACGCCGGCCTGCCCGAGACGTTCGTGCAGGACAATCAATCGGAGTCCCGGAAGGATGTTCTGCGCGGCCTGCACTATCAGCTGGCGCATCCGCAGGGAAAGCTCGTGCGCTGCATCCGCGGCGCGATCTTCGACGTGGCCGTGGACCTGCGCCGCGACTCGCCGCACTTCGGCAAGTGGACCGGCGTCGAGCTGACGGAGGAGAACCGGCGGATGCTGTGGGTCCCGCCGAAGTTCGCGCACGGGTTCGTCGCGCTGACCGACGCGCACGTGCTCTACAAATGCACGACGCTGTGGGATAAGGACTCGGATCGCAGTCTGCTGTGGAGCGATCCCGAGATCGGGATTCGCTGGCCGGTCGCGAGCCCGCAGCTCGCGGAGAAGGACGCGGCCGCTCCTCCCCTACGCGAGGCGGAAATCTTTTAATATGGCTTGATGAGCGAAAAGCAATTAGACAAAGAAGAGTACCGCCGCATCATCGAGACCTATTTCCGCGCCTTCGGCACCAAGGATTTCGCGCCGGTGCGGTTTTCATCGCAGATTCAATTTCTCAGTCCGATCAGCGGCACCACGATGAAGGGGCCGGAAGAGGTCAGGAAATTCGTGAGCGGTGTTTCGACGCGCGTCGCGGAAGTGAACATCCTCTCGACGACCGTCGACTTTCCGACCGCGTCCGGCGTCTGGCAGATGAAGACTACGAAAGGCACGCTCTATACGCTCAACAACTTCTTCCGTCTCGACGGCGAAGGACTCGCCTATATCTGGCCGATGTTCGATCCGAAGGCGGTGATGAACGATCCGGCCGGACTCCTGGCCTGGCTGACCGGCAAAGGCTATTGAGCGATGACGGCGTTCACGATCGCCGCGCAGACTCCGAAGCAGCTGGCCGGCGTGACGATCTCGAACACCGGCCGGCTCTTCATCAACTTCCCGCGCTGGGTCGATGTGCCGACGCCCTCGGTGGCGGAGGTCGCGGCGGACGGATCGCTCGTGCCGTATCCGAATGCGGAGATCAACGAATGGGATCTCGCTCCCGGCGACTCTGCCGCGAATCATTTTGTCTGCGTGCAAAGCGTCGTCGCCGACGGCGACACGCTGTGGATTCTCGATCCCGCATCTCCCATGTTTGCCGCCGTGGTCCCGGGCGGCGCGAAGCTGGTGCAAGTCAGCCTGACCACGAACACGGTCGAACGCATCTATCTCTTCGATGACGCCGCCGCGCCGGTGCAGTCGTATTTGAACGACGTGCGGATCGCGTTCGGATCCGCGTTCATGAGCGACTCCGGCCTCGGCGCGATCGTCGTCCTGAATCTCGCGACCGGTAAGGTCCGCCGCCTGCTCGAACATCACCCGTCGACGAAAGCGGAGCCCGGCCTCGACGTAATCATCGGCGGACGCGAGTGGAAGTTCTCGTCCAATCATCAGACGCCGCAAGTGCACACCGATGGCATCGCCATCGATCCGCAGTCTGAATACGTGTATTACAAGGCACTTACCGGGCGCACGCTCTATCGCGTTCCCATCGCCGCGCTGCTCGACGAGTCCGCACCTCCCGATCACTTCGTCGAGCGCGTCGCCGTCACCGAGCCGACCGACGGGCTCGAATTCGACGCCGCGGGCAATCTCTACCTGACGTCCCTCCAGGACAACGCCATCAAAATCCTGCGCCCCGACGGCCGCTACGAGACCTTCGCCACCGCCCCCGAGTTCCTCTGGCCCGACACGATCACCATGACCCAGGACGGCGTGCTTCTCTTTTCCGCGTCACAGTTCCACCGCATGCCTCTCTTCCACGACAACATCGACCAGCGCACGCCGCCCTACCACGTCTTCCGCCTTGACACCCCCCATCCCCCCGCATAGGATGCGCGCTCCTCGGTGGAATGCCACCCACCCCCCCGGCGTTACCGAGGTTTCCTACGACGCGGGGTCGTAGTTCAGTTGGTTAGAACGCCGGCCTGTCACGCCGGAGGTCGCGGGTTCGAGCCCCGTCGGCCCCGCCAAACTAAAGCTCTCATGCGCCGCGACTTCGCGGCGTTTCGTGTTTTAGAGGGTCGTTCAGAAAGTTGCAGACTCGCAAGGTCACTCGCAAGGTCGCGAATTTGGCGATCGAAAATCGCTGTGGATCCCCACAATGGTGGTTCGCTAGCGCTTCCGCTTTTTGACGGCGCGCAGGATCTCTGAGTGCAGAGCGGCGGGTACCTTCAGCGCGCTCGCGCTCGACGACGCTGCGATATGTACGGTCGGCAGATTGCCAGGCGAGCCGGCGGAGAACCGCTTCCCTCCATCACCACGATTACCGGGACACCAGCGTCCTGCGCCAGTCCGATTTCGAACAATACCCACTCGCTCGGATCTTCGGAAACGACAGCCACGACGACATCGATCATCTTCAATGACTCCGCGAGCGCCACCCGAAACGACGAGCCGCTGATCTGACCGGCATTGATTACATTGAGATTTGCTGCCCGGAGCGCTTCCTCGAGTCCCGAGGCAGTCCGCTTGTCCGACGCGGCATAGCAGACATAGACGGCCGGCGGCTGACTGATCGGCATCCCGCTGCGCCGCGGAACTTCAAGCGTAAGGTGGTGCCTCTTGGTGATCGGTTTCCCTTCACCGGTGTCGATATTCACGAAAATTGTGAACTCGCCCCATCCCCAGGAATTGAGGCGGAACTTCTCCTTTCGGTTCTTTTTGACCTGGATCGGCTGAGGAAACGTCTCGTGCAGCCTGTAGGTGACCGACTTGACTTTCGACAACTCCGCGGGCGATCCGTCGACCCACACGGACCACTCCCACCAATCGCTCCCTTTGCTCCCTTTGTATCTAGATTCATGCTTGATCTCCAGAGCCATGTCCCTACCTCTTCTTCTTGAGCTGCACGCGAAGCCATTCGGACTCGGTTTTGGAGAACCACTCCTCGTCATCCGTTGAGATGTAAATCTCGAACTGTTTCCCGTCCTGGCTATAGATATGTGCGACCGGCGCACCGGGGGTCGTTCGTTAGATACCCTTCGCGCAACGGTCCTTTCTTTCCGTTCTTCACGAGCCGGTATTCGCACTTGACGCTGGCCTTGGATGCAAGCTCCCCGAGTGGCTCGGCAGGATCGAGGACGACCCGGATCAAGCGTCCGTCGTCGCGCACCCACTTTCCAAGGGTCTTGGCGAGCTTGACGAAGGCGGGGCCAGCCTTGTTGGGGTCATAGTCGATGTACTCGTTCTCCGCAAACATTCCCTGAAAATCGACATCGATATGACGAAAGGCGATGGCTGGTTTTTTCTTTGAGCGGGCATCGTTCAACTCAGCCAATACCCACGGGTGAGTCACGAACCGGTTCGTACCGGCGATCGGGTCGCGCGGCGTGGCCACTGCGACGAGGGCATCGGCTTCACTGATCATGTCGGAGATGGCCTGGCTCAGGAGGTTGCCGCCAAGAGTGTCGCCTGTAACGGGCTTCAATCCGTGACTCTCGATCATGCCTTCGACAAGCTTGACCAGTTCGCGGTCTTCGTCACGGAAACTAAAGGACAGGAAGACTGTCTCCATAATGCGACCCCTCATGGAACCGCCGGACGTAGAGCAATCTTACGTCACTCGCGCATCCACTCACGCTGCATCGCCGCACGGTGATGGAGGAAGTCGCGCATGACCCGAAAGTGCTCCGTGTCTTCGTACGCGCCAGTCGAAGCGCTTGAAAAGCCGCCGCAAGGCGGCTTTCGTGCTTCTACGCCGGGAAGATCATGTCCCTCAAGCGCATGCACACCTTCGCCTTCGCCTTCGCCTTCTACGACTCGAAGAGCCGCGACGGGCGCAACTCCCCCTAAAATGCCACCCACCATGAAACCCACCCTCCTCGTCCTGCTGCTGCTCCTCCTCTCCACCCCCGCCTTCGCCATCACCATCACGACCCTCGATCTCAACGCCACCGACGACACGGCGATCGAGATCGCGGCGCCGGTTTGGGATGGGGCGAAGAGTGGGGCGGTGCTGATCGGGGCGTTCGAGTCGAAGTTTGATCGGAAGGTGGCGAACAAGCTGGCGGGCGGGTTTCGGAACGCGATGATGCCGAGCTATGACCTTGCGGCGTCGCTCGACTTCGGCAAGTTGTTCGCCGAGACGTTGCGGGCGGAGGGGACGAAGCTCGGGCTCACGATGATGGCGCAGCAGGAGGCGCGGGCGCCGCAGTGGACGATCGACGGGACGATTCATGGGGTCAATGTCGACGTTCAGCACATGGGCTATGGCTCGCTGCTCTTCTACACGTATCTCGACGTCGAGGTTCGCGTGACGCAGCAGGATGCGCAGGCGGTCGTGACCCATCGCATCCGGCCGGCGCGTCTCTTTGTCATGTACAACGGCGGGATGGGAATCGGCGACGAGGTGCAGGCGGCGCTGGCGAAAATCGTGGTCGTCGGCGCGCAGCAGATTCTGGCGCGTCTCAACCGCGAGCACTTTCATGCGCCGGCGCTCTCGACGATGGAGACCCGGCTCGCGGGTCTGAAGCAGATCGACGATCGCGGCGAGTCGGAGTTGCACGCCATCGGCCTCTCCGGCGTGCGCGGCGCCTCGGCGGCGCTGGCGTCGCGGCTCGAGTCGGAGCGTGACGAGAACGCGCGCACATCAATCGTCTACGCGCTCACCAGCCTCGGCGCGGAGGAGCAGGTGCCGCTCCTCATCCGGCGATTCGCCTCCGAAGACGACGATGTCCGCTACGCGACCATCATCGCGTTGGCGAACGCCGGCACCCCCGAGGCGCTGGCGCTGATTCGGGAGAAGGGAACGAAGGACAAGACGACGATCGTACGCAAGCTCTCGGAGCGCGTGCTGCGGGGACAGTGAGCCGACTTTCTTACTCGCAAAACTACGCCTCGTGGAAATTCACAACAGGCTGAGAGATCCACGCACTCTCCTCCACGAAGAAATCCGCCCTTCTTGCCAGCTGACAAGTAGCTTATCCGCGTCATGTCGCGGCGCACCTCGGCTCAGAACGAACGGATGATCGCGCTCGCCAAGGCGATGAACCGGCGGCGGCTGGAGTTCAAGGAGACGTACAAGAGCGAGGTCTTCAAACGCGACGGATCGGTGTCGCGGATTCTGGAGAACGATCCCGACTACAAGCCGCATCGCCCGCGGAAGAGCAGCAAGAAACGCAGCGCGGTCGTCAATCCCGGAATCTTCACCGTCAAGGACATCGCCGATCGGCTGCACACGACCGTCGGCGCGCTCCTCGGCGAACAGGGATTCGAGGTCACGATCGACGACCGCCGCCGCATGCGCGAGTTCATTGAGTTCCTCTCTCGGCGCTTCGCCCTGGACGAGCTCGAGAAGGGCTAGAGAATCTCTTGCACCGTCTCCGGCGGACGCCCCACCACCGCCCGCCCGTCGCGCACGACGATCGGCCGCTCGATGAGAATCGGATGTTCGGCCATGGCGCGGAGCACGTCGTCATCGGGCGTGTCGTCGCCGAGGCGGAGGGCGGCGTATTGCGGCTCGCCGCGGCGCACGATGTCGATCGGACGGACGCCGAGGAGCTCGACGATTCCACGCAGCTCGTCGACGGTCAGTGGCTCGCGAAGATACTCGCGGACCGGCAATTCGACACCCGCCTCGCGGACAAGCTCCAGCGCCGCGCGGCTCTTGCTGCAACGTGGGTTGTGCAGGAACACGTCCGTGCTCATCGTCTCCTCCAAAATACCACCCCGTTCTCCTCGAAGGCGGGCGTGAAGCGTTTCTGCAGATACGCCCACACCAGCGGCGCGCGGTCGAACGTGGGGATGTTGTCGACGTACTGCACCGAGCCGGGGAATGCGATCAGCGCGGCACGGACATTGGGATTGCGCTCGATGCGCGCGATCACTTCGCGCTGCGCTTCGATCGACTGATAGTTCGCCACCTCGGCCTGGCGCAGCGGGCAGTCGCGATTCAGGATCCAGTAGAGCAGCGACGAGTTCGAGAAATCGACGAACGTCTCGTTCGGCTTCAGCGTCGCGTTGAACTTCTGCGCGGCCTTGATCGACGCCTCGGCGATCGGATCGTACAGCGGCGGCAGTTTCGCCTGGCGCACCTGCGGCACGACGGTGATGAGATGGCGGAACGGCTCCGCGCGCAGCACCACGATCACTGTCAGCACGATCGCCAACGTGCGCGCGTGCCGCCACAGCACGAACAGGCTGGCGACGAGGAACGGACCGACGGCGGGATAGAAGTGCATGTTGCCGCGCTCGACGAACGAGGCCGCGGCGACGACGATCCAGACGCCGATCAGCCACGGCCCGTCGCTGCGCTTCGCGCGGAACGGCGAGCGTGCCAGCGCGGCCGACGACACGATGAGCGCCAGCACCCACGACATCGGCTCGATGCAGCGCGACAGCGTGTGCACGAGCGCGGGCGAGCGGAGGCATTCCGGCACCTCGAGCGGATGGTTGAAGTAGACGCCGTGGCCGCCGAAGATCTCGACGACGTTCACGCGCACGAAGTCGATCGCGAATCCGAAGATCGCGAAGAGGACGAGCGCGATCGCCAGCGCCGCGCCGAGGCCGACCAGCAGCGGGCGCAGCATGCGCGCGCGGAACGCCGCGAAGACGGCGGTGATCGCGGAGTAGACCCCGAAGTCGATGCTGATCAGATAGCCGGCGACCACCATCACGCCGGCGACGACAAACCATCGCCGCGAGCGAAGGCGCGTGCCGGCGACCGTCGCCGCAAGCGCGAACAGCGCGCCGGCGGGACGCAGCCACACCGCGGAGCCGGACAGGAGACAGAACGATAGCAACGTGCCGAGGAGCGCGATGTCCGCGCGGCCGGTTGCGGCAAGCATCAGGAAATAGAGCGCGAGCGAACTGAGGCAGCCGACCAGCAGGCGGATGTCGATCAGCGTGCGAAGCGAGCGGATGCCGAGCTCCATCCCGATCCAATCGACGATGCCGTCCGACACGATGCCGTGTGTCGGGATGATGTCGGTGTACGGTTTCTCGCCGCGCGCCATCTCGCTCGCGACGATGATGTTGTGTCCTTCCTCGAAAAAATTCGCGCCGTTGATCATCGGCGGAATGCCGATCACCGCGAGCGGATAGAGCACGACCGCGATCGGATAAATGATCCGCCGCGAGATCCGCCACTTCGTGTACTGCAGCAGAAACGGCGTGCCGAACAGGATCGCGAGCGCGAGACCGGCGCTCACCACCGGCGGGATACGCGGGATCTGCACGAGGAGCGCGAGCGGCGTGAGTACCCAGGCCTCCGAGTCGCGCACGATCAACCGGAACGCAAACACGGCAATCATCGCGCGGAGCATCGTCGCCACCGGCGTGCCGCCGAAGTCGAGATCGAGAAATGCGATGTGACACGACAGCAGCGTGACGATGAGCACCACGTCGCCGCGCGTGAAGTGCGGATCGATCCTGCGCACGAACACGATGGCCGCGGCGGCGAGACCGAGGAGCACGACGTGGCGCAGATTCCCGAAATGCATCAACGCGATCGGCGCGAGGAAGAGCGCAACGCTGTAGCTGAGGGCGGCCCAGCGTGGAGCGGCGGGCTTTAGCCCGCCGTCATCCTTCGGCGGGCTGAAGCCCGCCGCTCCACACAGGAGGCGTGAAACACGTTCGCCGAGGATGGCGAACAGCGCGGTCAAAAGAACGGCGAGCAGGAACTGAAGAATGAGTCCTGTCGGACTCAGACCTGCAGCCTTCAGGGCCGACAGCGGATCGGTGGGACGCGCGGCGAGCTGCAGACGCGGCGCAAGCGAAATGGCGAGTGCGAATCCGAATACCGCCGTCGACGCACGCACGAGCCACGAAAGGACCACGCGGCGAATTCTAACCCGCGCGACTGCGTTAGAATCCGCGCCCGTTCCTATGAAGAAGTTCTATCTCTCCACCGCCATCAACTACGTCAACGACGACCCGCACATCGGCCACATGTACGAGGCCATCGTCGCCGACGTGATCACCCGCCACCGGCGGCGGATGGGGGACGACGTCCGTTTTCTCACCGGCACGGACGAGCATGGGATGAAAATCGAGCGCGCGGCGGCAAAGGAAGGAATTCTGCCGATCGAGCTGGCGGACCGCGTCGTGAGCCGCCATCACGATCTCCTGAAGCGTCTCAACATCAGCAACGATGATTTCATCCGCACCACCGAATCGCGGCATCGCGTCGGCGTGCTCGAGCTGAAACGCCGCATCCAGGAGCGCACGCCCGACGACATCTACCTCGGCGAGCACTCCGGCTGGTACTGCCAGAGCGAAGAGACATTCATCCCGGAGAATCAGGTGAAGAACGGCGTGGACGCCGACGGCCATAAGGTCGAGTGGTTGACGGAGCGCAATTACTTCTTCGCGCTCTCGCGCTACACCGAGCGTCTCCTCACCCACTACCGCACGCATCCCGAATTCGTCTGGCCGCCGACGCGGCTCAACGAAGTGATCGCGTTCGTCGAGCAGGGGCTGAAAGACCTCTCCATCTCGCGCACGTCGATCAAATGGGGCATTCCGTTCCCGGACAATCCGGATCATGTGATTTATGTCTGGTTCGACGCGCTGACGAATTACATTTCAGCGCTCGGATTCGGCAGCGGCGGCGAGACTCCGCTCCTCGACAAGTACTGGCCGGCCGACATGCACGTCGTCGGCAAAGACATCGTCCGCTTCCACGCGGTCTACTGGCCGGCGTTCCTGATGGCGGCCGGTATCGAGCTGCCGAAGCAGATCATCGGACATGGATTCTGGCTGCGCGATCAGCAGAAGATCTCGAAGTCGCTCGGCAACGTCGTGCGGCCGTACAACATCCTCGACGACTTCGGCGCCGACGCGCTGCGCTACTACGTGACGCGCGAGATGGTGTTCGGGCAGGACCAGGATTACTCGGACCAGTCGCTGCTCGCGCGGTACAACGCCGATCTCGCGAACGACCTCGGCAACACGCTCTCCCGCGCGATCAAGATGTCGAGCGACTACTTCGGCGGTAAGACGCCGCCGACGCCCTGCAACGACAACGACGTGATGCGCAAAGCGCAGGCGGTCGTGGCGCAGTACCTGCGCCAGATGGACGACCTCGCGTTCTCGCGCGCGATCGAAACGGCGTGGGAGCTCGTCGTCGCCATCAACAGCTACATCGTCACGCGCGAGCCGTGGAAGCACTTCAAGCAGAACGGCGCCGATGAAGCGCTGGCGCGCATTCTCTGGAATGCGCTCGAAGGTCTGCGCATCGTCTGGGTGATGATGGCGCCGTTCATTCCGGCGTCGACGCGCGAAGCGCTGGCGCGGCTCGGATCGGATCCCGACCGCATCGACGCGGGCGCGCTCGAGTGGGGCGGATTGCCGAACGGCGCGCCCGTGCGGGTGACGGATCCGATCTTCCCGCGTGTCGACGTGGCGCAGTACATCGGAGAAAAGAAAATGGATGAGAGTCAAGTTCCTCCCCCGCCTGTAGAAACTCCTGCAGTTCCGAACGTCGAGACCACGCAGGCGGCGCCGCCGGGACTGGCGAAGGTGTCGATCGACCAGTTCATGGAGATCGATCTCCGCGTCGCGGAAGTGAAGGCGGCCGAGCGCGTGCCGAAGTCGAAGAAACTGATCAAGATGACGGTGTCGACGGGCGACGAAGAGCGGACGATCGTCGGCGGGATCGGGACGAAGTACTCGCCGGAAGAACTGGTGGGCCGCAAGGTCGTGATCGTGGCGAACCTGCAGCCGGCGAAGCTGATGGGGATCGAATCGAACGGGATGGTGCTGGCGGCGTCGATCGATGGCGAGCCGAGCCTCGTCGCGGTCGATCCGAATGTGCCGAACGGGACCAGAGTTCGTTGATGTTTTCCCAACTTGACCGGTGACGCGGCGCGCGTCCGGACCTACATTGGGTAGCGTCGCTGCGATGAGAGAAAGGTAGCAGCGACCCAGCCGCCGCGCTCGTGCGCGATGCCCCGCTTCCCCCGGCCAGGGAAGCGGGTTTTTGTTTTAATGGCCTGCTGTGAAACGGCTGCTGTGTCTGCTCGCTCTCCTCTGCGCGTGCCGCGCGCGTGAAACCGCCGCGCCCACCGATGCGGTTCCGGCCGGCGACATCGTGCTCGTCACGATCGACACGTGGCGCGCGGACGCGGCCGGCTTCGCCGGCAACGCGCGCGTGAAGACGCCGTTCCTCGACGGACTCGCGAGTCGCGGCATCGTCTTCACGAACGCGCACGCGCACAACGTCATCACACTGCCGTCGCACGCGAACATCCTCACTGGCCTGAATCCGTATCAGCACGGCGTCCGCGAGAACGCCGGCTACGTGCTCGATGCGAACGTCGAGACGGTCGCCGAAAAACTGCACGCCGCGGGATACGCGACCGGCGCCTTCGTCGCGGCGTTTCCGCTCGACGCGCGCTTTCATCTCGATCAGGGGTTCGACGTCTACGACGACAACTACGGCAAGGGCCGCACGACGATCGACTTCGCGCTGCAGGAGCGCAGCGCGAATGCCGTGCTCGAATCGGCCGCGAACTGGTGGCGGACGAACGACGGCCGCAAGCGATTTTTGTGGGTGCACCTCTATGAGCCGCATGCGCCTTACACGCCGCCCGAGCCGTTCGCGAGCGAGTATCGCGACCGCCTGTACCTCGGCGAGGTGGCCGCGGCCGACGATGCGCTCGCGCGTTCCCTCGCGCCGCTCCTCAACGAGCAAACGACCGTCATCGTCACCGCGGATCACGGCGAAGCGCTCGGCGATCACGGCGAGCTGACGCACGGCCTCTTTGCCTACGAGGCAACGTTGAAAGTGCCGCTGATCGTCGTCGCTCCCGGCGTGCAACCGCATCGGGAGAACGCGTACGCGCGGCACATCGACATCGCGCCGACGATTCTCGAGCGCGCCGGCCTCACGGCGCAGTTGCCTGGACAATCGCTGCTGCATCCGCTGAAAAAATCGGACACGTATTTCGAAGCGCTGTCGGCGTCGCTGAACCGCGGCTGGGCGCCGCTGACCGGACTCATTCACGACGACCTGAAATTCATCGACCTGCCGGTCTCCGAGTTGTACGACCTCCCCCGCGATCCGGCAGAGGCGCGCAACCTCTACGCGGAGCGCCGGCGCGAGAGCACCGCGGCGCGGGCGGCGCTGCGCGCCGTGCAGGTCGCGCCGAATGCGGGCCGCAGCATTTCCCCCGAAGAAGCATCGCGGCTGCGCAGCCTCGGCTACATGACGGGCAGCACGAGCGCCAATTTCACGACCGCCGACGATCCGAAAAATCTCATCGGCGTCGATCGCAAGATTCACGAGGTCATCGACCTGCACCAGCGCGGCGAAGCGGCGAAGGCGGTCGCGCTCGCGCGCGACGTCGTGCGCGAACAGCCGCGCATGTCTTCGGGCCGCGAGCTGCTCGCCTTCGTCCTGCAGGAATCCGAGCGGGTGCCCGAGGCCATTGCTGTTTTGCGCGAATTGCTGGTGTCGGGACAGGCATCCACGTCCACCAAATTACAGCTCGCGAAATTGCTCACGGAAACGGGTCATGCGGACGAAGCACTCGCATTGGTCGCGCCGCTCGCCGGTAACAATGCTGACGCCGACACGCTCGACACCTACGGCATCGCGCTGTCCGATGCCGGCCGTCCGCGCGAAGCGGTTGCGCAATTTCAGCGCGCCATCTCGATCGATCCTGAGTACGCTCCCGCCTATCAAAACCTCGGCATCACGGCTCTTCGCGGCAATGACCTGCAAACCGCGGAACAGAATCTCGATCGCGCATTGCAGCTCAATCCGCGCCTGCCGCTCGCGCTCAACACGCTCGGCGTCGTCTACATCCGCAAGGGCGAGCCGGCGCGCGCACAGGATGCCTGGAAGCGCTCCTTCAGCCTCGACCGGCGCCAATACGACGCGCTCTACAACCTCGGTCTCTTGGCGGCGCAACGCGGACAGCGCGAGGAGGCGCGCGCGGCGCTGGAAGAGTTCATCCGCATCGCTCCACCGCCGCGATATCGAACCGATATCGCGGCGGCGAAGCAGATGCTGGAGAAACTGCGTTGAGGACTAGAACGTGACCTTGCCGCCGATGCGGAACACGCGCGGAGCCTGAATCTCGGTAATGGTATCGGCGGTCGACGTGGTCGACAGCACGCCATTGCGCTGCAGGATCGTGCGCTGGTTCGTGGCGTTGAAGATGTCGGCGGAGATCGTGAACGTCGCGAGGCTCATCAACTTGAAGTCTTTCGCGACCCGCAGATCGAGCTGGTAGACGTTATCGAAGCGGGTATCGCCCAGGTCCTGGAACACGATTGCCGGCGTACCGCCGCGAGGCGCGGTCGGCGTGGACGTGACGCGATAGACATGCGGATACCCCTGCCGCATCAGCAGGTTCGCGCCGATGTTGATGTCCCACGGAGCGACATAGACGGCACTCACGTTGCCGTTCCACTTCGAGTTGAGGAAGACGTTGCCGAACGCGCCGGAGCCGGCCGACTGCGGAGCAATCAGACCGCCCAGGCAGTTCGCCGGACCCGCCTGCGCGGCGGCGCCGTTGATGAGACCGGTGCTCGGCAGCGCGGGCGTCGGATTCGCGAACGAACCGTCGCCGCACTCTTCCTGGTAGTCGTTGTAGCTGGCATTGACGCGCAGCATCCACTGGTGGGACATGCGCTTGGTCGCCGTCACTTCGAGGCCATTGTAGGTCTGCTCGTAATTCGGCCGGTTCGTAATGACGCTGAAGTTCGGATTCGAGAGGCCGGCCTTCAACTGATACACCTGAACGTTCGGAACGTTCACCGTGTAGAACTGGCCGGTATAAGTACCGCCGACGATGAACGCGGGCTCGTAATCAGCGGCCGTGTACCAGTCGCCGGCGCCCTGGGTCTTCTCGTAACGAACGATCGGCAGGTCTTTGTTGACGCGGTGCGTGAACGTCACGCCGACTGCGAAATCGGACCACAGCTCGTGCTCGGCTCCGATCAGGAACTCGTCGGTGACCGGCGGATCCATGTCGTAGTCGACGCGGCGCGTGGAAACGATCGACGCGGGCGCCGCGGTATTGATGCCGGCGAAGCTGCGGACGCGCACCAATTCGCCGCGCTGAATCGTGTGATCGCCGTTGGCGTCATGGCCGAGGAACGTGAACTGGCTGTTGCCGACCGGGCTGGAGCTCGACACCGCCGAGCCGAGCTGGCTCATATAGCGGTTGTATGCGGCGCGCAGGAGCGTTTTCTTCTCGGCCCCGAGCGCGTACGTGAGACCGAGTCGGGGGGAAATGCCTTTCCAGTTCAGCTCTTCATTCTGCCCGGGGTACGAGAGTCCCGGCAACTGCGTGGTGAGCGAGCCGCCCGTGCAGGTCAGCGTCGTGATGCAGGGTAAGGTGAGCGGCGTGGCGAGCAGCGGATTCGGCTGCACGTCCAGCGGCTGCACGGCCGACTTCTGATCGTCGTAGCGGACGCCGACCTGGACGGTCAGGTTGTGGAACATCATGGTGTCGCCGACATAGAGCTCGTTGTATTCGCCCGAATACGAGAACAGCGGCGGGCGGAAGAGCGTGGCCACGGAGCAACGCTTGGTGAGATCCGTGTCATGCCAGGTCAGTCCGTTGGTTTCACAAAGGGTCTTGTTCGTGAGGCTCCAGTCCCAGGTGCCCGAGGCTGCGCCGGGGTACGTGGTCGCGGAGTCGACCGGCGTATCGCGATAGCCGTAGCCGAACTTGAATTCGTGGTTCGTGCCGGCCACTTCTGCGAACCAGGAGCCGTCCAGGCGATACTGCTTCTGCGGACGGACCGTTTCATAGGTGCTGAAATTGTCATGGGCGACGTTGCCCGGATCGAACCAGAGCGACGGCGCATCCGCTCCCTGGCCGCCATTGGCGAACAGGCCGAATCCGCCCTGCACCTTCGACCACATACCGGTCAAATAGAAATTCGGTCCGAAGAGCTGCGTGTCCTCGACCTTGTAGACCTTGGTCGGGCCGGTCTGCGTATAGGCGGTCTCGAACGGACGCAGCGGCGAGAGGTCGCGGGCATTGCGGTATTTGTCGCCGAACGTATACGACGCGACGGCGCTGTTGCTGTCCGCGATCTGCCCGTTGATCTTCGCGTTCTTGTTGCGGAGGATCGTGTCGTCCGGAATGATGAAGGCCGGCTGTCCGGCGTTCGGGCCGCTGAGGATGCGGCCCTGGGACTGCCACGCGGAGATTTTCTGATCGCCGCGCGCGAGCCACAACCATAGACGGTCCTTGATGACCGGGCCGCCGATCTCGCCGCCGTAATCGCGCACGTAATTGACCTTGTTCGTGGAGACGAGGTAACCCGTCGCGTCGCTGGGTACCGTGGCCTCGGCCGACGTGCTGCCCGGGACGTACAGATAGCGTCCGGAGCCCGTGTAATCGTTCGTGCCGCGCTTCGTGACCATGTTCATCTGCACGCCCGCGGTCTGAATGCGCGGGTCGGAGCCGCCGGTCGTGATCTGGAATTCTTCGAACGTATCGAAGTCGTAATACGTCGGCGACGAACCGGTCGCCCCCATATCGGTGATGTTCACGCCGTCGACGTTCCACGTACCGTCCGCGCGCGGAGCGCCCTTGGAAACGTACTGCGACTGCTGGCCGCTCTGCGTGCCGCCGACGTTGATGCGATCGACGAACACGCCGGGAGTCGACTGAAGAATCATCCACGGATCGCGCGCCGTGGGAACGTTGTCGAGAACGATCTGATCGACGGTGGCGCCGGTGCCGCTCTTGCGCACGTCGAGGAGCGGTGCTTCCGCCGACACCGTAATGGCCTCGGAGACGGACGGATTGAGCACGAGCTCGACGTCCGCATTCGCGCCGACGTTCACTCGGACGCCGGTGCGGGTCGTCGCGCCCATTCCCGACAACTCCGCCTTCAGCGTGTACGTGGCGGGCGACAGATTGACGAAACGGAAATTGCCCTGGCCGTCACTGACGGTCGTCTGCGGTGCCCCGCCGCCGGTCAGCGTCACCGTGACGCCGGGCAGCAGCGAGCCGTCTTTCGCCATGGTCCTGCCGTAGATGTTCCCCGACTGATACTGCGCGGACGCGCTGACGGCAATCAGTGCGACGAGCAGTGCGGCCACCATTGCCGCGCGGACATGAATCGCGTCTCTCCTCATGCGTGTGCCTCCTTCGTATTGGACATGAATCCATCGCCGCACGGACCGGGACCTTCTCCGCACGGTGAACCCTCACTCGTTAGCTGTATGGGGAAAGTTTTAGCACACGATGCGGTGACGAATCGCTACCAATATTGGGCGCAGTTTCCCTTTGTGATCGATCGAAGGATAGGAATCCAAGGGAGAGCGATCGGAACCACGACGCTCGTGGCAGTCGATCGTTTCGGAGGTGTTATGAACCGAAACGCATTCGCGACATGGCTCCTGCTCTTCTTTCTTGCTCCTCTTCGTCTCTACGGAGCGCCGAAAGTCGATTGTTCGAAAGGCGACTCGATCAACAGTGAGCTGGCGAAACTGTCGAAGACCGGCCCGAATGTATTGACGGTCAGCGGGAGTTGCGCGGAGGACGTCGTCATCGAGGGCTTCGACGATCTGACGCTCGTCGCCGCTCCCGGCGCGTCGCTCAATCCGGCGTCGGCGAGCTCGAAGTCCGTCCTGCTCGTGAACTCCTCGCGGCGGGTGACGGTCGAGGGCTTCGCCATCAACATCCCCGCGCCGGCGCCGGGCTCTCCCGTCCCGTGGGTCGCCGAGTTCAATGGAAGCTTCGGATGCGTGCTGAAAAACCTGAGCGTGACCGGCGGAGGAGGAATCCGCCTGCAGCGCACCAGCTACGTCAGCATCACCGACAGCACGCTGCACGACGTGTTGATCGCAATCATTGTGGGCAATGCGTGTAATGCCGATATTCGCGGCGTGACGATCGACAATACGCTCGCACCCGCGCCTCGAGGACAAATCGGGATCGCCGTCTTCGAAGGCAGCACCGCGTTTGCAGAAGGCGTCACGATCAGCGGCTTCAATCAGGGAGTTCTCACGGGAGGAACGTTTGCGGTATTAGGGCCGGGATTCTTCGACGCGACGCGGCCCGTCGTGATTCAAGGCAATCGGACGGGAATCGCCGTGAACAGCGGCGGCCTCGCGTCGCTGTCCGGGCCCATTACGATCAGCGGGAACGGCCAATTGAACAATGACCTCACCGGCGGTGTCGTCGTGAATCACGGCACTCTGGCAGTCACAGGGGCGCTCCCGCAGACCGGGCTCACGCAGATCGACAACAACATGACGCAGGGCGTGCTGATCATGAACAGCGGGTCCGCCCAGATTACGGGCCCGGTCAGTATCTCGCACAATGGCTACAACGGCGTGGTGGCCGTGACCAAGGGCATCGTCGGATTCGGTGGAATCGGCAACCCGTTCACGTTCCCGACCGTGACCCTAAATACGGCGAGAGATATCTTCTGCGATTCCCGCTCGCTCGTGACCGGCAGCAACAATGTGACCGGCGCGGCCCACCGCGAATGCGCGGATCAGATTCCCGGCATGGTTCCGTTCATTCCGCGCACGCCGGCGCCCTAAAAGCGAAACGCCGCTGATTGCTCAGCGGCGTTTCAAAAGGTATATCCCGGCGGCGTCCTACTTTCCCACGCAGTTGCCCGCGCAGTATCATTGGCGATGAAGAGCTTAACTGCCGTGTTCGGAATGGGAACGGGTGTGACCTCTTCTCTATGACCACCGGAAACTTGGTTTCGGTTGATCGGTCTTGTGGAGCGGCGGGCTTTAGCCCGCCGTTGCGTTTTCGGCGGGCTAAAGCCCGCCGCTCCACAGGATTGTTTCATTGAATACGGGTTGCAGCGATTGATGCACAGTAGCTGCGATCACATCAAATCAAGGCAATTATGGTCAAGTCGAACGACCGATTAGTACTGGTCAGCTAAGGGCATCGCTGCGCCTTACACATCCAGCCTATCAACGTGGTCATCTACCACGGGTCTTCAGGGAGAACTCATCTTGGGGTGGGCTTCTCGCTTATATGCTTTCAGCGATTATCCTTTCCCGACTTAGCTACCCAGCGATGCCCTTGGCAGGACAACTGGTACACTAGAGGTCGGTGCTTCCCGGTCCTCTCGTACTAAGGAAACCTCCCCTCAATTCTCCTCCGCCCACAACAGATAGGGACCGAACTGTCTCGCGACGTTCTGAACCCAGCTCACGTACCGCTTTAACCGGCGAACAGCCGGACCCTTGGGACCTGCTCCAGCCCCAGGATGCGATGAGCCGACATCGA
>DATFHJ010000037.1:0-5895 GCA_035248585.1 Thermoanaerobaculia bacterium | reverse complement strand
CGCGCGTCGGCGTCAACGTGAGCGCCGCCGGCCAGTATCAGACCATCGGCCGCTGGCACGGCGAGACCGACGAAGGCACCGGCTTCGTGAACGGCGGCCTCCGAGTGCAGCTCTCGATTCCCGCGGGCAGCCTCACCATCTCGCCGTCGATCTATCGCGAGCTCTACTCGCGCGGCTTCAACGAGGAGACGTTTGCGCAGGGAACGACGGTCGGGGTCGCGCTGCGCAGAGCCTTCTAAAGACATCCGCCGGACCGGCGTTGCCGTAGGTAACGTCATGGCCGCGTGGAAAGTCGCAGTCGCTCTTCTGTTCGCTGTGCCGTGTCTTGCGCAGCAGGGGACGGTCGCGGGCCGTGTGCTCGATTCGACGAACGGCCTGTTGCCCGGCGTCACGATCGAGGCCGGCCGGTGACGCAGAGCAATGCCGATCGGCGAAGCGGACCTTCCGCAATCTCGCGGATCTCGACGAGCCGGTGAACGATCTCATCGGCATCGCCGACGCCGCGACGGTGGGCGTCATCACGGCACGGGAGATCGACCGCCGTCCGTTTCAGCGCGCCGGCGAGATTCTGGAGACCGTGCCGGGCGTGATCGTCGGCCAGCACAGCGGAGAGGGGAAGGCCAATCAGTATTACCTGCGCGGCTTCAATCTCGATCACGGCACGGACATCGCCGTCACGGTCGCCGGCGTGCCGGTGAACATGCCGGCGCATGGACACGGGCAGGGCTACGCCGACGCGAACTTTCTCATCCCGGAGCTCATCAGCGCCGTGCAGTACAAGAAGGGTCCGTATTCCGCCGACGAGGGGGACTTCGCCAGCGCCGGCGCGGTCAACGTCAACTACGTCAACCTGCTCGACAGGCCGCTGGCGCTGCTGCAGGGCGGAACGGCGGGCTTCGGCCGCGCGCTCGTGGCCGCGTCGCCGCGGATCGGCGACGGATACCTGCTCTACGCCATCGAAACGGGAACGAACGATGGGCCGTGGGTGCGCCCCGATGACTTCCGCAAGGTGAACGGCGTCGTGCGCTACACGCGCGGCGATCAGCGCGGCGGCTTCAGCGTGACGGCGATGGGCTACGACGCGAAGTGGAGCGCGACCGATCAGATTCCCGATCACGCGGTGCTCTCCGGCCGTCTCTCCCGCTTCGGCCTCATCGATCCGAGCGACGGCGGCAAGACCTCGCGCTATTCGCGTCGCTCACGCAGGCCGGCGCGTACGCGATCAAGTACCGCCTCAATCTCTTCTCCAACTTCACGTATTTTCTCGACGATCCGGTGAACGGCGATCAGTTCGAGCAGGCGGACGACCGGCTCGTGGCCGGATTCCGCGCCAGCCATCGCTGGCTCGCGAGGTGGGGGAGCGTCTCCGCGGATGAAATCCGCCAGTTCAGCGGCGGCGTGTATGCCCAAACTCCATTGCAGTGGTCCCGCTGGCTGCGCACGGTCGCCGGGATCCGCGGCGATCGCTATCGCATCAATGGCGATGCGTCGATCGTCAGCCCGAAGCTGGCGATGATTTTCGGACCGTGGCGCAACACCGAGCTGTACGCGAACGCGGGCTCCGGCTTTCACAGCAACGACGCGCGCGCCGATTCCGCGACCCCGCTCGTACGCACGCGCGGCGCGGAGATCGGTCTGCGCACGACGCCCATCCCGCGCTTTCACATGACGGCGTCGTTGTGGGGCCTGGACATGGCGTCCGAGCGGGCGTGGAGCTGTCGGCGTACTACAACGTCGCCGGCTGGCTGGCCGTTGACGCCGATTACGCGTTCTCGCTCGGACGTTTCCGCGACGGGGATCGCATCCCGGGCGCCATCGAGGGCGTGGCCTCGGTCGGACTCACGCCGCGCCTGCGCCTCGACGTCGACGTCTTCAATGCGCTCGTTGCGCATCGGGATGACGACGTCGTTCTGATCAGAAGCGCGTCTGCAGGCCGAACACGTAATTCGTCTTCGACGTCAGCTGCAGCGCGTTGACGCGTTGATAGAGCGGGAGCTGGACGAGCGCGTAGACCGCGGCGCGGGCGAGCGAGAAGCGGAGGCCGGGGCTGGCGTAGACGAAGGTGCTGCCGGTGAAGGCTTCTTCCTCGGGCTCGCCGTCGATGCGGTCGCGCTGGCGGATGCGGGCGTTGAGCTGCGCGAGCGCGTCGAAGCGCGAGGTGAGGCGATACACGCCGCCGCCGCTCAACTGCAGCTCATTGCCGAGGCGATAGCCGTGCGCCGCGCCGCCGCGGAATTGGTATGTCGCGCTGACGAACCACGGCACGAGGACGTAGTTGCCGAGCGTGCCTGAAGCGAGCGAACGCGCGGAGAAGCCGCTCTGATACGAGAGGCCGGCGATGCCGTCGGTCGTGCCGTTGCCCGGCTGCACCGGGATCTCCGCGGCCTCGCCGTCGGCGTTGTGCGCGTCATCGACGCCGGTCGGCAGCTTCACGCCGCCGAGGAGCCAGAGGCCGGAGTGCGATTGCGGATTGCCGGCCGTCGCCTTCCATCGCGCCTGCAGCACCACGTCGCCGAGGCCGTGCAGGTCCCACGACTCGGGGATGACGTTGTGATCCTCGCGCAACTCGCCGGAGTGCACGTGATTGCTGGCGAGGTGATTGTGCTCGCGCGAGACGTACGGGATGGCGACGCTGAGCTGCATGCGATCAGAGACGCCGTACCCGAGGAGCGCGGTGGCGATGCGATTCATCGTGCGCACCTCGTCGTGATGCGGTCCATGAATCTCGCCGACGTGCGCACCGTGCGTGCCGATGCGCGGCTGGTCCTGATCGATCGACTGCAAGGAGAGATCGATCGTGAACTGTCCCTTCATCGGCTGGTTGAGCGCATTCGTGTCGAGGGGGCAGGAGGAGGACCCGCAGCTCGCCCGCGCGGATGCGGAGATGACGAGGAAGGAAAGAAGCGTGAAGAGACGGCGGATCATGAGCATCACTTTATGACGAGTTCCTCATACGTGGTCATGGGATCGGTCTCGCGTGAAAATGCCACGCCGGTCAACTCGCCGATGACTACTTCGGCTGTTGTATAGACGACGGAGCCTTCCGCGAGGTGACCGCCCACGGTTCGGCCGGCGGCGTCGGAAACGCTGATGTGCAGGTGAGGCCCGTCCGGCGAGAGCGTTCCGACGAGGGACACGATCTCGAGCGGACCGTCGATCATCGTGGTGTTCTGCTGATCCGCAAACCGGATCGCGGCGCGCCTTAGACTGCCGACGCACGTCACCACATACGCGGCGCGTAAATCGTGTTGACGCGCGAGCTCAACGAGTTTCAGGCGTAGATCGTCGCCCGGTTTCAGGCGCAGCGCATACGCTCGCGTTGGCGGCGTGACGCAACCGGTGATGCACAGCACCAGCGTCAAAGCCAACGCTTCAGCGAAGCTGAAATTGCTGCGCGAGTACGCCATTGATTGCATCCTGAAATTTTCCCGTAATCAGCTGGCCCCAGGTGCGGGCGGTGTAATACTCATTGCGCGTCAGGTCGACCAGGAAGATGCTTTGAACGATCGCCCATTGATTGTCGATCATGGCGAGATAGCTCGAGGGCTTCGCCTTCGCCTCGCCGAGATCGTCTGCCAGGACGACGACCTGAATTCCGATCCCCCAAAAGAATGGAATGAAGCCGCATTCGCGCGCGACACCGCTGCGAAGTTGTCTGAGGTATGCCTCGAAATCGGGCCCACCTCGGCCATCCGGACCACGACGACGGCGCGATTGGTATTGAACGTCTGCCGTTTCAGGAGAAGAACGACGTTGGCCGGCACCTTCTGCCTCGTTTCCACGGGCTTGAAGCCGAATTTCGCCAGGGCTTCAGCAGTCTGCGCGAGGAGCGAGACGATCTCCATGTCCGAACGTTAGCATCGCGTCCGTGACCGCGGAAAGCCGCTGCTGTCTCGTCCCGGCAACTTCCACCGCCCGAGCATCGCCGCTGCAACCGGGGATCAGCTCGAGGAGGCGATCGTTCATCGCCTCGCGCAACTCCGGGTCTTCCTCGTCCGGGACGGTGAGTGAATCGTCGATCGGCAACACGACGAGCAGATCGACATGACGCATCCCTGTCTCGACGAGCGCCAGCGACTCCGTTTCCAGATCATCGTCCTTCAGCGCGCGGATATACGCCAGGAAATCGATCGGGCTGCGCTCGACAATGACGCATGCCCCGCGCTCATACGTCGCCAGTCGCTCTACGGAAATTTCGAGTTGCCGGTAAAAGTCCTCCGCGCCCGGCATCGCGGGCATCGGCTCGTTGTACAGCTCTGCCAGCCATTCATACGGCTCCGGCTCGTGCGCATAGTCAGGATGCGCACGGAGGAAGTCCTCGATGAGCGTGCTTTTTCCCGAACCGTGCGCGCCGGAGACGGCGATTCTCACGAGAGCGAATCTATCATGGCAACGGCGGGGTTACGGTGGTCAGCTCATTGGGGTTGCATACTGGATGTTCGGATCATTCGTCGTATGAGTCTCGACAGGCATTCTCCCGAGAAACCAGATTGAGTCGATTATTGACTCAGAAACGGGTCGCCTATCGATATGGGGACTGCCGAATGAAATCTCATGGCGGCCGCGCGAGGGGAAGCCACTGCCTAGTGGCTTACTATCGATGCAGGGCAGATTTGCCATCACGCCGTCATGTGAGATGGTCGGGGAGGCCAGTCGCACGGCAGGTGGTTCCGCCTTGACCTGGGTTCAATTGCGGCTTCACCGAGGTCTTCGCAGTCGATTGAGTATCGCAGCGCTCATAGCTTCATTGCTGGCATTATTACTAGTCATGACCGCTAAACTCAGGAATACGGTTCTGACAATAGGTGAACGCTGGTCCGTCATGACAGGCTTGGCTGGAGTTATCGGACTGGTGGGTCGAGTGTTACGAGCGAGTGAACCGAGCCTAACTCCGGCTAGAAGCTGATGCGGTTGGCGCGCCGCGGCGGTTGACGGCACGTATGCGCCGGGCGTCGTTCTCAAGATACTACAACCGTGGAATGGCGCGTGTGCGACAGCGTGGCGGTTCATCGGAAGGTAGTGCGCGATGACGGCGGTGGCCGGGGTTGGAGTACTTTGAGATACAGACGAGCCAGCCATTGCCACCGTCATGCGGTACGATCTGAGGCGGGTGGGCCCAACCAACTTTCGTGAAGGACCATATCATTCTTCTTCTTTTCGCGTGAAGAGTCGCGTATGCATGTCCACGTCTTTTCATCCGAAGGCGAAGCGAAGTTCCGGCTTCGGCCCAGTATCGAGCTTGCCGAGAATCGCGGAATCCCTTCGCGCGAGATCACAGTTCTTGCTAAAATAATCGAGAGACGCGCGGATGAAATCGCAGCCGCCTGGCGTGAGCACTTCGGAAGTCGAGGTAACGAACATCTCAAGCCATGGCTTTTGGTTATGGCTTTTCGGCAGGAAACTGTTTGTACCGTTTTCTGAATTTCCGTGGTTTGTGGACGCCTCGATCGCAAAGATCACGAACGTGGAGTGGCCAAGCCAAGACCACATCTATTGGCCAGACCTTGATATTGATTTATCTGTACGTTCGATTGAACATCCTGAGGAGTTTCCGCTCAAGTTTAAACCGCAGCCTAACGCTTCGCGTTAAGCTGCACGGCCGGGGCTCACGTGCCGAAGCCGACGCGTGCCGCCCGCCAACCTTGTGAGTTGACTAGCCGGCTCGGCCGGCGGGCCAGCGCCGGGCCGTGTCAGTTTCTACGCGGAGTTAGGCCGCCAGTCCTCCTCGCTATTACAATACAGATGAGGGCCTGCATGGAGTTGACCCGGTTTCGTGGACACCTGAGGATGTTGAGAGGAGTCCACGATGGGAAAGCGACAACGATATTCAACAGAGCTGCAGGAGCAGATGGTGCGGCTGGTCCGAGCGGGACGGACGCCCGGTGAACTGGCCCG
>DATFHJ010000036.1:0-3604 GCA_035248585.1 Thermoanaerobaculia bacterium | reverse complement strand
TCGGCGGGCTGAAGCCCGCCGCTCCACTGAGATCGGCATGCACCGGCTCGTTCGATCGGTCGCCGATCACTCGCTTCAGCCGTGTCTCCGCGTCGAGGCGCTGCAGCTGCAGATCGACGAGCATCGACTCCGCGGCCAGCGCCTGATCCTCCCACTGCGCGGCGATCGTGTTCGAGATCGCGCCGCTCGCCAGCATCGTCTGCGAGCGCTCGCGCAACGCGCCGGCTCGCTCGAACGTCGTGCGCAGCAGCTCGAGACGCGCATCCGCGAGATACAGCGCCGCGAAGGCATCGAGCGTCTCGCGAAAAATCGCGTCGTTCTCCTCGGAGGCGCGCAAGCGGAGGAGCGCCGCGTCACCGCGCAGCGACGGCTGGTGTTGCAGCAGCGGATAGTCGATCGTCAGCAGCGCCGTGAAGGCATCGATGCGAAAGACGTTGTTCATGAGCCCCGTCTCCGCGCGCAGGGACGGCGTGTTGCGGAGCGAGACGGACTCCAGCGTCTTCGCCTGCTGCTCGTAAAACTCCGCGGCGCCGCGGGCGTGGATGGCCTGATCGAGAGCGGCGGGGAAGGTCAGCGTCGCGGCGAGGAGGCAGGCCAGCATCACTTCACCGTGACCATGGCCTGCTGCCCCGGCTGCAGAACGCCGTCGGGATTCGGGAGATCGATGAGCAGCGTGGCGCCGCTCGCGGCGGGCACGATCGCCCGCACCGGCGCGGTGAAATTGCGCGGCGGCACGGTGAAGACTTTCACCTGCAGCGGCATGCCGTTGCGGACGTAGCGCATCAGCTCCGGCGCGATCGCGGCGCGGACGCGCGCCTTCGTGTTGTCCGTGATCTCCGCGATCGTGTCGCGCGGAAACACGCTCTCGCCCGCGCGCACGGCCACGCGTGTCACCGTGCCGGACATCGGCGCGAGCACGGTCAGCTGCGTCTGGCGATCGACCACCATGGCCTGCTCCGTGCGCGCTTTCTCGAGCTCGAGCTGCAAGAGGCTCGTATCGATGGCAGGTGCTTCTTTCTCTGCGAGCCAGTCGCGCCACGCGGCCGTGTATTCATTCTCCGCGTCCTCGAGCTCCTGCTTCGAGATGTCGTGCGTCTGGTACAGCGCGCGATAGCGATTTCGCTTCGCTTCCCGATTGGCGAGGATTGAGGCGGCGGCTTTCTTCCGTGCGTTATTCGCGGGGGGCTTCGCGCGCAGCCGCTGCTCCGCGAGCGCGACCTGCACGCGCGTGTACGCCAGATCGCGCTCGACCGATGCGTTCGTGAGCGTGGCGATCACGCCGCCGGCCTGCACGGCCGCGCCTTCCTGGACGGCGAGGCTGGCCACGCGGCCGTCCATCGGCGCGATCGCGGCGGCGGTGTCGGCGGCGGCGATCTCTCCGCGCAGCTCCAGCTGCGGAACGCCCGCGGCGACGGCGTCCTGCTCGTCGTTGCAGCGCACCGATAGGAGCAGCGCGGCGAGCGCGACGAATGTTCGTATTGACATCGGCGAGGTTCTTGCAGGGCTCGCTTGCAAGAACTGTGTCAGTCAGACCATGAAGATAGTCCCGGTCGTGATCTCTCTCTCACTGACCGCGGCTGTTCTCGTAAGCGGCGCAGCTTCCTGGTGGATGGTGCGTGACGCGCAAACGGGCGTAGCGCGAGAAGTGTCTGCGGCGCTCCATGGAGCCGCGGTCGAAGATCTGCCGGCCATCGCCTCGGCAAAGGTCTATACGGCGAACGGCGCCCTGGTCTCGCAGTACGTCCGGCCGGCGCAGTCCGTCCCGTTCGCGTCGCTCGCGGCGCGCCTCGCTCCGAGCGAAGTCACGTGCAACAGTGGAGCGGCGGGCTTCAGCCCGCCGAATGCCGCCGGCGGGCTAAAGCCCGCCGCTCCATACACGCTGTGCGTCGAGTCGTCGCCGGCGGCGATCGCGCCGACCGTCCAACGCGCCGCGACGCTCCTCCTCGTTTCCGCCATCCTCGGCCTCGCCGTCGGCTGGCTCGGCGGTCTCGCGCTCGCGCGCGCGGTCGCGGCACCGCAGCGCCGCATCGCGGAAGTGCTCGACAAGGCGGCGCGCGAGTACGCCTATTCGCTGCGCGTCGAGGAATCGAGCCCGCTCGCGGCGTCGGTCAATCAACTGCTCGCGCAGATGCAGGAGCGCGACGTCGAGCTGCGCCGCCGCACGACGGAGATCGAGGCCGCGAACAAGGAGCTCGAGGCCTTCGCCTATTCGGTCTCGCACGATCTCCGCGCGCCGCTCGGCTCGATCGACGGCTTTTCGTCCGCGATCGAGCTCGATTACTCCGACCGTCTCGACGATACCGCGCGCGAGTACCTGAGCTGGATCCGCAAAGGCTGCGCGCAGATGCGCGACCTGATCGACGGCCTGCTGCAGATGTCGCGGCTCTCGCGCGCGGACGTGCAGCGCGAGGCGGTCGATCTCTCCGCGATCGCGCGCAACGTCGCCGGCGACCTGCAACAGCGCGACCCCGCGCGCAACGTGCACTTCGAGATCCACGACGGCGTGCGCGCCGTAGGAGACGAGCGGCTGCTGCACGCGGTGGTCGAGAATCTGATGTCGAACGCCTGGAAGTTCACGCGCGAGCGCAAGCAGGCGCGCATCGAGTTCGGCAGCTCCGGCGGCGCGTATTACGTGCGCGACAACGGCGCCGGCTTCGACCCGTCGCACGCGTCGAAGATGTTCCGCCCGTTCCAGCGCCTGCATTCGTCCCGCGAGTTCGAAGGAATGGGCATCGGCCTGGCGACGGTGCAGAAGATCGTCGAGCGCCACGGCGGGCGGGCGTGGGCGGAAGGGGAGGTGGAGCAGGGCGCGACGATCTACTTCACGATTGATGGATGGAACGCCGCCGTCCCGGCGGCTGATGTGGCGGCGTCCCGCGCCGCCACCGGGGTGGGCGGCGAGACGCCGCCCGATCAGCCGGCGAGGCCGCCGGCGATCCGAAGGAGCGCATGAAAAAGCCCCTCCGCGTCCTGCTCGTCGAAGACTCCGACCTCGATGCCGCGCATCTCGGACTCGAGTTGCGCCGCGGCGGTTTCGAGCCGGAGTTTCATCGCGTCGAGCTGCCGGAGGAGTTCGCGTCGGCGCTGCGCGACGGCATGTGGGACGCGATCATCTGCGACTATCACCTGCCGCGCTTCAGCGCGCCGGCGGCGCTCGATCAGTACCGGCTGGCGCGGCTGGACGTGCCGTTCATCGTGGTCTCGGGCGCGATCGGCGAGGAGACGGCGGTGGAGCTCATGCGCGCCGGCGCGCACGACTATCTGCTCAAGCATCGCCTGACCCGGCTCGCGGCGGCCGTCGCGCGCGAGCTGCATCAGGCCGAGGCCCGAAGCGCGAAGCGGCGCGCCGAGAATCTGTTTCAGGCGGTGCTGCACGCGTCGCCGCAGCCCGGCATTCTCATCGACCGCGTGACCGCCCGCGTGATCGACGGCAGCGACAGCTTCCGCCGGCAGTTCCTCGATCGCAACGAGCACGCCGCGCAGCGGCATCTCTTCGACATCATCGAATTCTCGCAGCCGGAGCGGATCGAGCAGTTGCTCGCGCGCGGCTCCGGCAAGGCGTGGTACGCGGTCTACTATTTCAACGACGCCGCGCGCATCGCGA
>DATFHJ010000035.1:0-9061 GCA_035248585.1 Thermoanaerobaculia bacterium | reverse complement strand
ATGATCAACGGCGTGCCGGTGCAGTTGCCGGAAACGAGCAAGGCGCCGGAGGTCGGCAAAGGCGTGCTCCCGATCACGGTGAAGGCGGACGGCACGGTGTATCTCGACAAACTCGTGGTGCGCGGCGACGAAGTCGCATCGCAGCTGCAGCGGCTGCACGCGACGGAGGGGGCGCGGCCGGTCGCGGTGCGCGGCGACAAGCGCGCGCTCTATGGCGCGGTCGCCGAGGTACTTGCCGCGGCCCGCGATGCCGGATGGCGCGACGTCTCCCTCGTCAGTGTCGAGCGCCGCACGATCTCCGCCGCGCCGCAGGCGGCGAGCATGATCAGCGGCGGCAACACCGGCAAGCGATAGCGATGGTCGTAGTCGACTTCCTGCATTCCGTGGAAGGCCGACGTGCAGAGGATCGCGATCAGGAGCAGGGTCGTCGCGGCGCTGCGGCGTAAGAACACCGCCGCGAGCGCCAGTGCGTAGACGGGAATGAAGTAGAGAAGATTCGCGGCTTTGTGCAGCGTCGAATAGCCGCTCATCGCCGGCGCGAAGAAGGCGAGCCAGCGGCGGGCGATCATCGCCAGGTAGTCGAGATAGCCCACCGGCGGCGCGACCCAGGTTTCGGGCCGGCCGGTCACGATCGTGCCGGCGGCGTAGCTGCCGTGGAGGTAGACGACCCAGGAGCGCAGCGCGGCGAAGGGCCAGCGCGTGACGTCGTGCATCAGCGCGGCGAACACGAGGATCGCGAGGATCATGAGCGCGGCGATCGTGCGCAGGCCGACGCGCGGCCAGAGCAGCGCCACGATCCACACCACCACGAGCGGCGCGGCGGCGGGGCGGAAGACGCACGCGAGGAGCAGCGCGATCGTGCCGCCGAGGATCGCGCGCGGGGACGGCTGCTCCGCGACGCGCAGCGACATCACCACTACGACGGTGGCGATGCCGAGGAAGAGCACGTCCGTCATCGGAAAGGTCGTGAACTGGAGCATTTCGAAATTCACGAGCAGCACGGCCGCGACGAGCACGGCGAAGACGGAAGAGGTCACGCGCCGGACGGTCGTAAGCACGAGCGACGCCGTCAGGATCACGGCTGCCCAGTTGAGGGCCACGATCAGCGCCGGCCAGTGGCTGCCGGCGATGACTTTCGCCACCGCGACAACGGTGATGAATCCGAGGTAGAGGATCGGAGGTGCGACGAACGGCGTGTCGCGCAGGTAGGACGCGAAATTGAAATGATGCGCGACCAGCGCGTCGGCCCACGCCGAGAGCCGGTCGATGTCCGCGCCCCAGAGGATTCCGTAGTGCAGGATCCACGCGCCGTACAGCAGCGCGATCGCCGCGACGAGGATGGGAATCAGCCGGCCGGATCGCATACTCAGCGCAGGGCCGACACGCGGGCATAGACGTTCTGGCCGTCAACCACGACCGCGTCGATCCCGAGCCGCTGTCCCATTGCGGCCTGCACCATGCGCGGCCGCACGTCCTCCGTCGCCGTTCCGGCGGGGATGTCGCCGAGGGCGAACAAGCCCGCGACCGTGGCGCGATGCGAGTCCATCGTCCGTCTCAGCTCGCGATAGAGCGCGGCGTCGAAGAGATTGAACGTCCAATGATCCCGGACGCGGACGAGCCGCATCGTCCGCCCGTCCTTCGTGAGGTCATAGTGCAGCGTGTGAATGCTGTCCGCTCCGGCGAGATGCCAGCGCCACGAGTGATGCTCGCTGAAAAACGCCATGGTGCTGAATTCGTCGAGATAGAGCAGATCCGCCCGCGGCACCACGGCGCGGAACTTCCGGACTGCCTCCTGATAGAGCGGCTGTCGAACGATGGGGTAATGCCGGTAGCCGGTGAGCGCATTCGCGGCGATCAATACCGCGAGCACGGCAACGACCATCCGTCTCCTGGCGAAGAGGCTGGCGGCCGAAACGATGGTGAGAACCATGAACGGAAAGAGCAGGAACTGATGCCGCAGGTGCCCGCCGAACGGAAACTTCCCCATGTAGGAGAGGATGACGATCCCGCTGAGAATCGCCAGAAAGAGCACGGCCGGCGTCGCCACCGACACGTCCGCCGCGCGCAGCGTCACGATCAGCACTGCAATCGCCACGACGAGCAGCACGATCGCGAGCGGTAGCGCGTACTGCGATGCGATCGCCACCGGCGAGAAGAGTCCGAACTCCTTCCACACTCCTCGAATGAGGTAACTGCTCCACGAGTCCGCGGCGGGCTCGAAATAGAGCCCCGGGTTGTATTCGAGCGGGCGCGTCCACTGCCACATGTGATGGACGTACGCGGCCGCGAGCACGGGCGCCGGCGCCGCGAACGCCGCGGCAAGAATCCACTTCCGGGCGCGGAGATGCGCGAGCAGCGAACGGCGATAGTCCGCGCGAACTGCAGCGATGAAGAACGGCACCAGGAGCGCGGCGACGAGGAACAACGCCGTCGCGTAAAGCGAAACGATCGCGCCGATGGTCGCCGTCGCGAAGATCACCGCATCCTTCGTCGTGCTTTGCAGGCGGATCATCGAAACGTAGCGATCCAGCGCGACGAGAACGAATGCGATCGCGAGCGTGTAAGAGCGCACCTCGCACGACACGATCAGCGTCGGGACCGAAAGGCCGAACGCGGCCGCGGCCAGCACGCCGAGCGTGCGGCTCGCGGTGATCCGCTCGGCGATTCTGCCGACCAGGAACACCGACACCAGCCCCGAAACGATCGGGATGGCGCGGTACGCCAGCAGCGACGTCCCGAGGAACGAGAACACCTTCAGCAGGAGAAAGAAGGTCGGCGGATGGGTCGTCTTGTGCCAGTCCTGGTGGAACATCCGCAACGACTCCGCGCGGGAGACGAAGATGTGCCACCAGCCGTCGTAATCGATGTACTGAACCGCCGCGACGCGGAGGATCGGCACCGCCACGACCGCGACGACGGCCAGCAGCGGTCCGTTCGCGCGGAGAAACGCCTTCACGACTCCACGAGCGCCCGCAGTTGCCGCGACGCCACGGTGAGCATCGCCAGGTCGACGCTCGACGACGAGCGCAGCTCGTTCATCGTCTGATCGACGCGCTCGACAACGCGCGGGCGTGTCGCGAGCCAGGTGTCGACCGGATTCGGCGCAACGTTCGTTTCGGCATTCGTTTCGGCGATCACGCGCGAGGCGAGCGTGCTCTGGTAGTTGAACAGATCATCCACCAGCGCGTTGAGCGCGCTCTTCTGCCAGGGAGTCTCCGCGGGAATCGAGGCGGTGGCGCTGCGAAGACGATCGAGGCTCAGCCGCGCGCCGACGCCGAAGTACACGCGCGCGACTTCGTCGACGCCGTGCGCCGCGTCGGTGCGGGCGATGCGCACGATGTCCATCGCCGACGTCATGACGTCGAGACTGGCCACGCGCCGCGCGAGATCCTCGGGGATCCCGTCGACCGTCAGCTCCGACTCGCGCACGCGCACGGCCTGCAGCATCGACTGCGGCAGGATCTCGCCGAGGTTCTGCTGGATCGCGGCGATGCGCGGACGGAACTCCGCGACGTACGCGGCGATGTCGAGCTTCTCGTACGTGCTGCGCAGCAGCCACAGAATGGCCCGCTCGAGCAGGAGGGCGACGGAGATCAGCATGTCGGTCTGCACGCTGGCCGGCAGCTTGTTGTCGAGCGACTCGATCTCCGCCCAGACCGTGCGGAGGTCGAACGAGTCGCGCATGATGATGAACGCGCGGGCGATGTCGGCCGGCGGCTTGCCGGTCTCGTCGCACATTTGCCAGGCCAGCGTCGGCCGCACGCGGTTGATCATCGCGTTCGTGACGACGGTGGCGATGATCTCGCGGCGCAGCTTGTGCCGCTCGATGGCGGCGCGGAAGCGCGTCCGGAGATCGTCGGGGAAATAGAGAATCAGATCGTCGACGAGCTGCGGGTCGTCGGGCAGATCGGACTTCAGGAGGTCTTCGTAGAGCACGAGCTTCGCGTACGCGAGGAGCACGGCGAGCTCGGAGCGGGTGAGGCCGAGGTTCTGCGCGTGACGCTCGCCGATCGTCTCGTCGTCCGGCAGCGCCTCGATGGCGCGATTGAGCTTGCCGGCTTTCTCGAGTCCGCGCATGAAGCGCGCCTGCGCGTCGAGCTGGGCCTCGCCGATCGCGTGCGTGACGGAGATGGCCTGGGTCTGCTCGTAGTTGTCGCGCAGCACGAGGCGCGCGACGTCGTCCGTCATCTCGGCGAGCACCTTGTTGCGCTCCTCGATGCCGGAGAGCTCGCGGCGCGCGATGGCGTCGTAGAGCGCGATCTTGATGTTGACCTCGTGGTCCGAGGTATCGACGCCGGCGGAGTTGTCGATGGCGTCGGTGTTGATCTTGCCGCCGCCGAGTCCGAACTCGATGCGCGCCGGCTGCGTGAAACCGAGGTTCGCCCCCTCGCCTACCACCCGCACGCGCAGCTCGTTGCCGTTCACGCGGATCGCGTCGTTCGCGCGGTCGCGCGCCGCGGCCTGGTCTTCCCAACTCGCCTTGACGTACGTGCCGATGCCGCCGAGCCAGAGCAGGTCGGCGCGCGCGAGGAGGATCGCGCGCATCAGCTCCGCCGGCGTCACGGTGCGCTTCGGCAGCTCGAACAGCGTCTGGACTTCCTCTGACACCGTGAGCGTCTTCGCGCTGCGCTCGAAGATCGCGCCGCCTTTCGACAGCAGCTCGGTGTTGTAGCCGTTCCAGTTCAGGCGGTTGTCGAACATCCGCTTGCGCTCGGCGAAGCTCGCCGAAGGATCGGGATCGGGGTCGACGAAGATGTGCGAGTGGTTGAACGCGCCGAGGAGCTTGATGTGATGCGACAGCAGCATCGCGTTGCCGAAGACGTCGCCTGACATGTCGCCGACGCCGACGCACGAAAAGTCCTCGCTCTGCGTGTCCATCCCGAGCTCGCGGAAGTGGCGCTTCACCGCCTCCCAGCCGCCGCGCGCGGTGATGCCCATGGCCTTGTGGTCGTAGCCCACGGAGCCGCCGGACGCGTAGGCATCGCCGAGCCAGAAGCTGTAATCGGCGGAGATGCCGTTGGCGATGTCGGAGAACGTGGCCGTGCCTTTGTCGGCGGCGACGACGAGGTACGGATCGTCGCCGTCGCGGCGCACGACGTCGAGCGGCGGGATGAGCTGATCGCCGTGCAGGTTATCGGTGATGTCGAGCATGCCGCGCAGCAGGGTCTTGTAGGACTCGATCCCTTCCTGCTGAAACACGCCGCGGTCGGCGGACGGATTCTTCACGACGAAGCCGCCCTTTGATCCAACGGGAACGATGACGACGTTCTTGACCTGCTGCGCTTTCACCAGGCCGAGGATCTCGGTGCGGAAGTCCTCGCGGCGATCGGACCAGCGGATGCCGCCGCGCGCGACTTTGCCGAAGCGCAGGTGAATGCCTTCCATCCACGGCGCGTATACGAAGATCTCGTACATCGGCCGCGGCGACGGGAGCTCCGGCACCGCGCTCGAGTCGAGCTTGAAGGAGACGTAGAGCTTGCGATCGCCGTTGTCCGTGCTTTGTGGAGCGGCGGGCTTTAGCCCGCCGGCCGACATCGGCGGGCTAAAGCCCGCCGCTCCACGCTGAAAGTAGTTCGTGCGCAGCGTGGCTTCGATCAGCCGCACGTACAAACGAAGGATGCGATCCTCATCCGGCGCGGTGACGCGCTCGAGCGCGTCTTCGATCTGCGAGCGGATGCCGAGCGCGGCGCCTTTGCGCCCCATGCCGACGTCGCCGATCGACGGGTCGAAGTAGTTCGTGAAGAGCTGGATGATGTTGCGCGTGATGCCGGGATGTCTCGCCAGCGTCTGCTGGATGTACGCCTCGGACAACGTGACGCCGACCTGCCGCAGGTACTTCGCGTACGCGCGCAGGATGACGACCTCGTGCCACTCGAGCTCCGCGCCGAGGACGAGACGATTGAAGCCGTCGTTCTCGGCCTGACGCGTCCAGATGCGGATGAACGCATCCTGAAATTTCTCTTTGACCGGCGTGAGGTCGTCCTGCATCCCTTCCGCGTCGAGACTGAAATCGCGGATGCGCACGGGATCGTGCGCGCCGAGGGGCTGGATCTCGAACGGCTCCTCGGCCAGCACCTTGAGGCCCATGTTCTCGAGCCGCGGCATGATCTCCGACAGCGGCACCGGCGGGCCGGCGTGAATGATCTTGCAGTGGAACTGCCGCTCCTCGGTGCGGTGGCGGTAGAGATCGACGACCAGCTCGCCCGTGGCGAGCACGTGCTCGATGTGGCCGATGTCGTACAGCGCGGCGCCCGCGGAGAAGCGCTCCGAGTACGCCATCGGGAACGCTCTTTTGTAGCGATGGTGGAGATCGATGCCGATCTCCTCCCCCATCTCCTGCACGAGCGCGTCGAGGAGCTTGTCGCTCCACGTGCGCGCGGCCTCGGCGAGAAACGCCTCGACGCGGCGCGCGTCGACGTCCGGCAGCTGGCCCGGCGTGGTGCGGACGATGAACAGTCCGCGCGCGAGCGGCGAGTTGGTGATGTGGTCGTAGATCTCGGTGTCGCGGCCGGCGAAGGCTTCTTCGAGAATGGCCTTCGCGCGCTCCTTGAACTCGGGCGTGTAGCGGTCGCGCGGGACGAAGACGTAGCAGGAGACGAATCGCTCGAAGAGATCCTTGCGCGCGAAGAGCGCGACGCGCTGGCGCTCCTGCAGCAGCAGGATGCCGCGCGCGATCTCGAAGAGGTCGTTGTCGGTGATCTGGAAAAACTCGTCGCGCGGGAAGGTCTCCAGGATGTCGTCGAGGGCCTTGCCGTTGTGCGAATGCGGATCGAGCCCGGCGCGGTCCCGGACGCGCTTGGCCTTGAGGCGCAGCATCGGGATGTCGCGCACGCTGCGTTGATACGCGGCGGACGTGAAGAGGCCGAGGAAGCGATCCTCGCCGATCAGGTTCCCCTGCTCGTCGTAGCGCTTGATGCCGATGCGATCCATGCGCACCGGCCGGTGAATCGCGCTGCGGCGGTTCGCCTTGGTGATGATGATGAGGTCTTTGCGGCGCGCGTATTCGCCTTCGATCAAGGGGAGCGGCTGCTCGGCGCGCGCGATCGTTTCGTTGCGAATGTCGCGGTTGATGCCGAGTCCCGTTTCGGGAAGCGGACGGTTGTAGTCGGCGCCGTCGCGCGTTTCGAAGGTGTAGCGGCGGCAGCCGAGGAAGATGAAGTGGCCGTTGTCGAGCCACTGCAGGAAGGCTTTCGCTTCCTGCACTTCCTCGGCGGGCATCGGCAGTGCCGCGGTCTCGAGCTCGGCAATGTCATCGGTGAGGCGCTGGCGCATGGCGCGCCAGTCGACGACGGCGAGACGAACCTCGTGGAGGATGTTCTCCAGCGCCGCGCGGATCGACTCGAGCTCGCCCGGCTCGGTCTCCTGGTCGATCTCGACGTGCATGTACGACTCGACCATCGAGCTCGTGCCGGCGCTGCCGGTGTCGATGACTTCGAGCCGGTTGCCGGACGCGTCGCGCCGCGCGTGGATGATCGGGTGCAGGAGGAGATGGATCTTGCGGTCGCGCCGGTTGAGCTCCGCGGTCACGGAGTCGACGAGGAACGGCATGTCGTCGTTCACGATCTCGACGACCGTGTGCTCGGTCTCGAAACCGTTCTTGTCGACGGTGGGATTGAAGAGACGGATTCGCGGAATGTTTGGCGTGCGGTGCGAGCCGAATTCCCAAAGCGAGAGCGCGCCGCCGAGGAGCGTGTCGAAGGAGGTGTAGATCACGTCGTCGGGCGCGACGTGTGCGAAATAACGGCGAACGAAGTGCTCGGCGCTCTCAGCCTGGTCGGATGAAACGCGCTTTCGAGCCTCCGCCGCCAGCCGGTCGACGAGGTCGACCTGGCGCTGTTCTGCGGTGATCGTCATAAGCGCTGCATATCATATTTGGACTGCGGCAGCGGTAGCTGCCTGTCGAAGAGCGGCAACTAGCGTTGCCGCACTCCAAACATCTGTCCGAAAAAATCCCCCGCTTTCCACTTCGGACGCTCGTCGCGATTCGCGGCGGCGAGGCCGATGCGATAGTCCAGCTCGATCGGAAGCAGCGCGGCTTCGTAATCGATCGGCTGTTGCAGGTCGTCCGTCGGCGAGTGATAGCGCGTGCGCCGCCACACTCTCATCTCCTCGGCCATGTTCACGCCCGGCTCGACGGCGTTGTATCCGCTGTTCACGAAGATCGCCGGGATGCCGCGTTTGATGAACGGATACTGGTCGCTGCGCACGAACACGACTTCCTCGGGCGCGCGATCGGCGCTGATCTCGAGGTTCATGTCGCGCGCGGCGGCGCGGGCCATGTCGCCGAGGTCGCTGTTGTCGATGCCGAAGACCACTACGTCGCTGGTCTTGTGCAGGAGCAGGAGCATGTCGATGTTGATGTCGGCGACGATCGAGTCGAACGGCACGGTGGGATTGTTCGCGAAGTAGTCGGCGCCTTTCAGCCCCTTCTCCTCGCCGGTGGTGGCGAGGAAGAGGATCGAGCGGCGCGGGCGCTGAGGCAGCGCGGCGAAGGCTTTCGCGATCTCGATGATCGCGGCGATGCCGGTGGCGTTGTCGAGCGCGCCGTTGTTGATAGCGTCGCCGTTCACCGGCTCCGTCATGCCGAGGTGATCGAGGTGCGCGGAGTAGACGACGTATTCGTCGCGCAGCTTCGGGTCGGAGCCGCGGAGAACGCCGATCACGTTCGGACTTTTCAAGTCGCGATGCGCGCTGACGAGCTGGATGCGCGCGCGCAGCTTCAGCGGCTTCGCCTTCGGCTGGCCGCGATCGAGCGCCGCAAAGACGGCCTCGGCTTCGTCGCCGAGGATGGTCTTCGTCGTTTCGAGATCGGCGCCGATGCCGGTGGTCAGCTGCGGGTTGACGGCGTTGGGCGTGCCGTCGGCGCGCAGCCAGTGCATCGTGCCGAGCTTCGACTGCCGCACGACGCGCGTCCACGGCGCGCGCTGCGCTTCCTTCTCCGACTCGAGCGTGATCAGCCCAACCGCGCCGTGCTTCGCCGCGTTCTCGATCTTGCTCAGCGACGCGCTGTGATGCGCGCGAATGGCATTCGCGAACGACGGCGGCGCACCGCTGAAGATGG
>DATFHJ010000034.1:0-15310 GCA_035248585.1 Thermoanaerobaculia bacterium | reverse complement strand
TGGCCACGAGCGCCGGCAGGTACTGCTTGCGCAGCCAGGTGCGGAAGCGCGTGTCGAATTCATCCGGCGTGAGGTTGAACGCGCGCTTGAGGGCGCGATCGATGCTGTTGCCGAGGGTGTTGCGGTACTCGTAGATGAAATCGCGGAGACCTTCCCAGCCGAACGACTCCTGCATGAACTTGAACACGGAGTGGCCGAACCGGTAGGCGAAATAGCCCTGCGGATTGCGGCTGATCGGCGGGATGCGGTCGTTGACCACGGCGTCGCGCAGCACCATCCGGTCGCGCGAGTCTTCGTCCTGGGCCATGAACGACGCCAGGCCTTCCATCAGCCACTGCGGCGGATTGGCGGTGATGTTCTTGCCGAATTTTCCCTGGAAGAGGATCTCGTACTCGAAGACGTGCGTGAGCTCGTGGCGGATCAGCTCCAGCAGTTCTTCGTCCGGCATGTCGATCGGCAGAACCATGCGGTTCTTGATCGGCTCGGCGAACGCGCCCACGCCCTCGGGGACGAAATTGAGCATGACGTTGGTCTGCTCGAACGCCGAATGCGTGTGGTAGAAGATCATCGGGATCTTCTTCGAGATCTGGAAGTTGAACTTCTGCGAGAGATCGAGATACGCGCTCTCGGAGATGTCGACCACGCGCTGGAGCTGATCGCGCTCTTCCTCGTAGAAATAGAAGTCGAAGTGCGTGGAGTGGTAGACGCTCCACTTGAACGTGTCGTAGACGATCTTGTTCTGCCCGAACGGATACGCCGGCGCGGCGGCGAGGAGGAGAAAGACGAGGAGGGCAAAGGCTCGCTTCATGACAACCTCCGATCTCATTCGGTGAACACGTAACGGGCGGCGGACGTCTCCGAGGAGACGAAGATGCCGACGAGCTGGCCTTCGAGCGCGCGCAGGTTTTCGAAGAGACCGAGGATCTCGTCGTAGTTGCGCTGGTCGAATTCCTTGAAGTCGCGGAAGTTCTCTTCGATCACCAGCTCGCCGGTGTCGGCGTTGAAGACCGCCAGGTCGATGTCGAAGACGAAGCCGGTCGACTCGACGAGCACCTGCCGGTAGAACGTCCGGCCGTCGGCGGGCGAGGTGTACTCCTCGGTGCGGTATCCCGATTTGTCATTGATGTCGAAGTCGACGATGCCGCTGACGATGAAATCCGCGCCGGTGCGCGCGCCGAGATCTTTCCAGTAGTCGCGCGCCGCCTCGAGCGTCTTGATGTCGTTGCCGGGAAGGCGCGTCTGCGGCACGTCCGCGAGACGCAGCTTCGTCGACTTCGTCAGCTGCTTGCGCAGGTAGCGGTTGAACTCCTGCTGCACGTCCACCTTCGCCGCGCGGTCGTTCTTCTTCTCTCCGCGCGAGGCGATGATGAACGGCGCGATGGCGACCTTCTCGTCGCCGGTGATCTGCAGCTTCGGCTTCACCGGAAGCTTCAGCTTCACTTCCATGACGCCGGCGAATGCGGTGAGCGGGACTAGCAGCGTGAGAGCGAACGCGAGTCGTTTCATGGCAGGTCTCCCGGTGGTGGCGGCGGCGGAGTGGTGACGGAAGTGTCGGTCGGCGGCGGCGGCGGGATGGTCGCCGGAGGAGGAGTCGTCGACGAGCCGGCCCCGGTCAGAGTGGTCGCCGGCGTACCGCTGGTCGACGTCGTCGTCGCGGCACCCGGCTGCTGCCGCTTCTTCGCCTTCTGCGTGAACTCGACGAAGCGGCTGTAGTTCTTCTGAATGTACTGGTTGGAGCGGTCGAGGCGCAGCGCTTCGCGGTATTCCTTCGCCGCGTTGTCGAAGTCGCCGTTGGCCTCGTAGGCGACGGCGAGGTTGTTGTGCGCCATCGCGTCGTCGGGGTCCATGTCGATGGCGCGCTTGAAGCGGAACATCGCCTCGCGCCAGAGATTCATTTTCGCCATCCGGACGCCGAACTGCTTCTGCGTCTCGGCCTTCTCCGTGTCGCCGCTCGAACGGCAGCCGAAGAGGATCACCATGAAAAGAAGGATCGACAACGTCGTCGCGGTGAACGCCCGCCTCATTTCATCTCCTTCTGGAACACGTTGGCTGATGAGAGCGCGGCGATTATACTGCGCGGGTTCCCACCGTCCGTGGACGCCCGTCCGCGACTCGCGCTCTCCCGGCACCAACGCATCATCATGCACGACTCCCCTGCCCGCGATCTGTGGATCGCGTTGTCGCTGCTCCCGTTCCTGACACCGAATCGAACCCGCCTGCTGCTGGAGGCATTCGATTCCATCGAGAGTGCTTGCAACGCGTCACCCCAACTTCTGCAAGGCCTGTTGAGCGTAACCGCGCAGCAGGCCGACGAGGTAAAGAACCCGTTACGATCGCTCGCCGTACGCGAGCGAGTCGCGCGGTTGCAATCGACTGTCGTCACGCGCATCGATCCCGAATATCCGCCGCTGCTGCTGGAGATCGCCGACCCGCCGCCGGTGCTGCACTTCCGCGGAGACGTGTCGCTGCTCGCGCGGCCGAGCGTGGCCATGGTCGGCTCGCGCCGCGCGTCGCCGTACGCGATCAACGCCGCGCATCATCTCTCCGGCAAGCTCGCCGCCGTTGGCCTCGCCGTCGTCTCAGGACTCGCGCGCGGCGTCGACGCGGCGTCGCATCTCGCCGCACTCGAGGCCGGCGGCAAGACCATCGCGGTCCTCGGCACAGGGATCGACGTGATCTACCCGCGCTCGCACGCGCGCCTCTTCAAGCGCATCGAACAGGACGGCGTGATCGTGACGGAGTTTCCGCCGGAGACGCCGCCGAAGCGCGAGCACTTCCCGATCCGCAACCGCGTGATCTCCGGCCTCGCGTACGGCACGGTCATCGTCGAAGCGACGCGCCGCAGCGGATCGCTGATCACCGCGCGCATGGCCGCGGAACAGAACCGCGAAGTCTTCGCCGTCCCCGGCTCGATCTTCTCCGCCGGCTCGGAGGGACCGCATCGTCTGATTCAGTACGGCGCGAAGCTCGTGCACGACGTGAACGACATCCTCGACGAGCTGCCCGGCCATTTGCACGTGGCGCAAACGCCCGCGGAGCCCGAGCCGGCGTTGCTGTCGCGCTTCAGCTTCGACGAGGGCACGCACGTCGACGCCCTCGCCGCACCGCCGGAAGCGCTGCTGCAACTGGAGCTGGATGGATGGATTCGCGCGTTGCCGGGAGCGCGGTATGTGCGCATTCGCTAGGTGGAGAGCGGGCGTCCCCGCCCGCCCCCCGTGGGGCGGGCGGGACGCCCGCGCTCCTCGTTACGGACACCACGTAATGCTGTCCGTCCCCTGATAAATGCAGTGCGCCGACTGGAACCCGCTGTACGTGACGTACACCTCGTACTGCTGGAACGAGTTTGCGTTCGCGATCGAGTTGTACCAGATGCCGGAGCCGTCAGGCGGCGGCGCCCAGGCCTCGGTGGTCCACGGTCCCTGCGTGCTCAGATTCCGCCACGTCAGGATCACTCCCGTGCCGGCGGGAGCGCCGGACGCGCTGCCGGCCACCACCAGGCTTCCCGGAGGGCCGAAGCCGGCCGTGCGCTGCGGCTGAATCCAGATCGTGCGGGCCGTCACGTTGGAGACCACGTTGAACGTGGCCGTGCAACTGCGCGCGGCACTCATCGTCACGCTGCCGTCCTGGCAATCGGGATCGCCGGTCCAGCCGGCGAACGTCGAGCCGGCGGCGGGACTCGCCGTCAGGTTGACCACCGTCCCGGAGTTGTAGTTCTCCGAGCAGTCCGCGCCGCAGTTGATTCCCGCCGGGCTGCTCGTCACCGTCCCGCTCCCGCTGCCGGACTTGCCAACCGTCAGCGCGTAGGTGACGACGGGCGGAGCGCAGGTGATCGTTCTCGGGGTGCTGTTCAGCGCCGTCTCGCTGCCCGCGAATTTGACCGTGATCGAATGGGGCTGATTGTTCTTCAGGCTCGCCGGGACCGGCCAGGAGAATCCATGGAAGCCGTTCCCTTTGCCGGCGTTGACGAGATCCTGGCGGAACCGATCGGCCGCGACGGTCGCGATGAATGTGGCGCCGTCGAAGATGTCGACGCTGATCGGCGAGTTGGGGAACGCCGGATCGTAGGCCCAGCCGGCGATGCTCGTACACGTCGCGGCATCGTGGAAACCCTGCATCCCGCACGAGCTCGCGGCGGTGCCGAAGTTCGGCGGAAGAGGCGCGCCGGCGTCGGCCCAGTAATAGAGGTACCAGCGCCCGAGCTGGACATTCTGCGTTTCTTCCCACGTCGCGCCGTCGGCGATCTGGGACACGACGACGCGCGGCTCGACGATCTGACGATTCTGGTCTTTGAGATAGCCGGCATCCCAAACCGCGTAAAAGGTCGGAGGGCTGGGATGAGCCGGAGCCGTCCGGCGGCGTGTCGTTTTGGTCCAGGTGAGCCCGATGTTGGGGTCTGACGAAATCCACTCCTCGATGTGCCGGAAGTCGTCCGTGGTGAGCATGTACAGGTTGCCGTCCGCTCCTCGGCCGATGTCCGAGAGCCACACGGGAGCGGTCGTCCTGCCGGTGAGCGTGATGCAGCCGTTCCCGGCGAGATTCGCCACCGACATGTCGGCGTTGATCTTGTGCCGCAGCCAGCCCGACGCGCAGTTGGCAGAGCCGTCCGGGTGATACGCGTAAAGCTCGCCGTTGGGATGCGAGACGAACGTCCCCAGGATTCCCGAGCCCCTCTTGGGAGCGCAGGTGCCGAGATTCCGGCACAGCGGATCGACCGGCTTGATCCACTGGTTGGTGACCTGCGAGGTCGTGGCCCGATAGGTCAGGTTGTTGAGATCCAGCCGTCCCAGGCGATCGCGGTTGGACGTGACGTTCTTGAAGGTCGCGGTGTAGGCGATGCGCCACTTTCCGCCCGAGAAAATGGCGGACGGATATGCCACCTCGTGCTCCCCGCGGGCTTCGGTGTCCCAGTTGTTGGCCGCCCAGATCCCGCTGAAGCGCGGCACCGCCGCACGTCCTGCCCCTGGGTAGATCAGGGAGAAGATTCCCTCCCAATGCCCGGTGCAACAGTTGCCGGCATTGACGAGGATGGCGACGTCGCCGTTCGGCAGGAGAATCGGATCGGGGCCCTGGATGTAGTTGATCGGGTCCGGCGCCCCGTTAGGCGGGGTACACGTCGGCCTCGTGGTAATCATGCCGGTGGTCTGTGCCATTGCCAGGCCGGCCAGAAGAAACAACAGTGCGCTGATGCCTACCCTTCTCATGAACATGTGCAACCTCCGAAGTGTCATGGAGGCCACGATGCGCGTGAGGAGGAGGGTCGTTCTATCAGGAAATTGTGATCCGGAAGAACGTGCGAATCCCTTTGCACGCCGTTGACTCATCTGTGCATTTCGAGGATGCGATGCAGCTCCGCGAAGCTGCTCGTGGCCAGCCGGCGCGCCTGCGACGGCGTGAGCCCGAGCTCCTTCCGGAAGGCGGCGGCGAAGTGGCTATGACTGGAAAATCCGTACTCGTAGGCGATCTCCGCGAAGTCCGGTCTCGGCTCGACGACGCGCTCGAGCGCCGCCAGGAGGCGAAGCCGGTTGAGGTACTGATGCATGTGCATGCCGGTCATGCGCTTGAAGAGCCGGCAGAGATGGCAGGGAGAAAGATCGACCGCGCGGGCGATCGCCTCCAGCCGGATCGGCTTCTTGTAGTTGGCGGCGAGGAGAGCCTGAGCCATGACCACGTCGTCGCGCCGGTTCGTGATGCACAGAGGAGCGGCGTCGCGAAACACCTCGGCGGCCAGCGCCAGAGCGAGATCCGCGATCGCGGACGGCGGCGCGCCTTCCTCGATCTTCCTGAGGATCAGCTGCTGGATCAGCAGCGCGCGCGGCGTCCGCTCGGCGCACAGCAGGCCTCCGTTGAACTCCGGCGCCATTTCCGGCGCAACCAGGATCGCGCTCCCCGTGGCCTCCGGCCCGAACTGCCGCGTCACCCGGTGCGGCTTCGTCAGAAGAACGCGCGTCGAGTCGACATGCAGCGTCCCGCCATCGAGATCCGCCAGGCACGCGCCGGTTTGCACAAACGCGACGGCAGGCCACCGGTGCTCGAGCAGGGACGCCGCGCCGCGCCACCGCGTCACCACAATGCCGGCATGCCGGAACAACGGCTCGACATCCACCAGACCAAAACCTCTTGATCTGTATGTAGGCGCGCGTCAGAACGTCTGCAATGAACCGTTGGTCAAACGTTCTGACACCGAACGGTCGAGGACAAATGTCCGGGACAGGCAGGAGCGCCTGTCCTCCACTTACGAGAGCCCGATCAACTGGCGATCGCCGTCGCGCGCGTTCTTGATCGTGACGGCGAGAATGCCGATCGGCACGCCCCACGTCACGACGCGGCGGAGAATCTTCGGCATGCCGAAGCCGACGATCAGGCCGAGGACCGCGCCGCCGGCGATGATCTGCGGCGCGTAGCTCTTCGCGAGCGTCGTGGGATTGAGGTTCTCGCGCAGATGATGATCGAGCTCGTCGATGCGATCGCCCACGCCGTCGCGGGCGCGCACGATCGCGCGCTCGATGGACTGTTTCTCCGGATCCGTCTCGGCCATTTACCTGCTCCTCACGCGCTGGACGTCCGCCTTCAGCGTGTCGATGTCGTTCTTGATGTGCTCGATCGATTCGTTCGGGACGAAGTTGACCTTCTCCAGTTTCTTCTTGCCCATCATCGCCAGTACAGCCGCACCGGCGAAGAGAACGAGCGTGACGATGAGCGCCGACAGCCATGCCGGCACGCCGAGCGCAACCAGGCCGAGGGTGATGGTCACGAACAGGAAGGCCAGGCCGACGAGCGCGCAGAACAGCGCGCCGGCCATGAGCGCCGCGCCGCCGCCCAGCTTCGCCGCGGCGTCCTTGAGCTCGAATTTGAGCAGCGCGATCTCGCTGCGGAACAGCATCGAGAGATCGGCGGTCAGGTCCTTGATGATCGTCCCGAGCGTGCGCTCGGTCTCGGACGCGGTGTAGGTTGTCATGTACTTCCCCTACGCAAGACGTTTACCAGATCATTCACAGCCTATCACCGGGGTACACTCGCGACGTGACCGACGTCGTCGAGCTCGTGAAGGATTTTCGCTTCGAGGCCGCGCACTGGCTGCCGAATGTGCCGGAGGGACACAAGTGCCGGCGCATCCACGGACACTCGTTCCGCGGGGAAGTGGCGGTGCGCGGGCCGCTCGATCCGAAGCTCGGCTGGGTGATGGATTTCGCCGATCTCAAACGTGCCGTCGATCCGCTGGTCAAACGCCTCGACCACTACCTTTTGAACGAGATCGAAGGCCTCGATAACCCGACCTCGGAGAACCTCGCGGTCTGGATCTGGAGACTCCTCGCCCCGCACCTGCCGAACCTCGCTCGCGTGACGATCGAGGAGACGTGCACGTCACGCTGCCATTATTACGGTTAGGCCGGGGTCTGTAACGTTTCGCTCCAGCTCGTCACTATCCAGGCGAGGTGAAGAGAGATGAGAGCAACAATCATTGGAGTCTTTAGTCTTGCCATCGGTCTAACAAGTCACGCAGGAAATCTGCTCGAATGGAGCAACACGGGCGGAGCGCCGTTTCAACAATCCACGATTTCGAGTTGCGGCTTGGCGAAGAAGGTCGGCTTCACTGTGACCTACGGCTACAATCAGAACGTCAACAACGTCAACACGCCGTCCTCGTCGCCGTGTCCCGGCGGGTTCGGTCCCAATCCGTATCGCATTACGTTCGAGCTGTTTCGCAACGGCACGTCGCTCGGGTCTCAGAGCGCGCAATATTCATCCTGCTGGGCGCGGCACTCGTTCCTGAACATCCCGGCCGAAGCAGGAAATTACCGCGTGCAATACAAGTTCGAGCGATACACGCTGTTCGGCGGCTGGAGCACGTGGGAAAACGCGGGCACCAACATCATTCAGGCCGTGAAACAGCCGGCCGCGCCCAATTTCACGATCAACGGCCAGGCGATCCCGCCGAACGGAGCGCCCATTACCGTCAACATCGGCGCCGCCATCATCATGGACGCCTCGAGCACGCAATGCGCGACGCGTTATATCGTGGGCGTGGAAGAGAGCCACGCCGACTGGGGCCGGACGTTCAAGTACGAATGGAACAAATGGTTCAACGGCGCGCCGCCGGCGAGCATCAATCTCCAGCAATTGGCGACGACGTACAGCCAGCCACCCGATTGGTTAGGCCAGGGGAGCGCCCAACAGGGCACACCGCTGATCGGCGGATTTTTCGATCCGCCCGCGAACACGCAGCCTCGCTACTATCGCGTCGGGATCTGCACGGATGAGCCGAGCTGGCTGTGCAAGCATGCGTTGCTGCGGGTGAATTACTGATAGCCCATCACCAACTGATGCCGCGTGTGCTGCAACACTCCCGCGGCGCTCGCGCCGCGGGCAGAGGCGCGGATCAGCGCGGCGACGTCGTCGAGATGGAGCGGCTTGTAGAGAATGCCGGTCACGAGCTCGCGGTCGCCGACGCTCAGGTTCTGATCGACCGTGGCGGTGATCATGAACAGCGAGCGGATGCGCGATTGGGGGCGTGCGCGAAGGAAGTCGAGCACGCCCCAGCCGTCGACGCGCGGCATCATGATGTCGAGGAAGACCGCGCTGTACGAATTCTGCCGGATCGCCGCCACGCCTTCCGCGCCGTTGCACGCCGCGTCGCACACGATCCCGTCGCAGCACGCCACGAGCTCGAACATCCGCCGGATCGCGGGATCGTCGTCGACGATGAGGATGCGCGGCTCGGTCATGACACGGATGCCTTTTCTCTCAGCGGTACGAAGCGCACGGCTTCGAGACGCTTGCGGGTGACGTGCCCGCCGCGGCGCTCGATCAGCCAGAGGTGCTGGAGATCGGCGACGCCGACGGGGATGATGCAGCGTCCGCCGTCAGCGAGTTGATCGACCAGCTCTTCGGGCAGCTGCTCCGGCGCGGCGGCGGAAAGGATGGCGTCGAACGGCGCGTGCTCGCGGAAGATCTCCACGCCGTTGCCCGTGCCGAGGACGACGTTCCTGATGCCGAGCTGCCCGAGGCGCACGGCGGCGGTGTGCGAGAGCTCGGGCTCGACCTCGGCGCTGTACACCATGCGCGTGAGCCGGGACAGGATCGCGGTCTGATATCCCGAGCCCGTCCCGATCTCCAGCACCTTCTCCTCGCCGCGCAGCTGCAGCATCTCGGTCATCAGGGCGACGATGAAAGGCTGGGAGATCGTCTGGCCGCGCACGAGGGGAAGCGGCGAGTCCTCGTACGCGGCATAGCGCAGATGCGGGGGAACGAACAGCTCCCGCGGCACGGAGCGGAACGCGTCGAGAACCCGCGCGTTGGTCACTCCGCGAGCGAGGATCTGCTCGCGGAGCATCCGCTCGTTCGCATCGTTCACTTCGGCGGCTGATACGGAGTGAAGAACGCCTTCATCTCCCCTTCCTGGCGCAGCTCGGCCGCGGTCTTCGGCCGGCGCGCTTCACGCACCTTGTACGCAAAGTACGACGCCACCGCCAAAATTAACGTTACGACAATCGATACAAAAATAACGGTTGTCAATATGTTGATCCAATCGAATCTCATTTTAGATCCGTCCTTTTCTGGCCAGCTTGCCCCACTGCATGTCCAGTCCCACCAGCTCTTCGAGCGTGGCGAAGACTTTCGTGACGTCGATGATGAGGATGTAGAAGAAGCGATAGAAGATGGCGTATGCGGCGAGACTCATCCGCTCGTTCTCCATCAGGATCGAGTGGATGGCGATGAGCACGTCCAAGACGGTCAGCAGCAGCCACCACATCACCAGCAGCTTGGTCATGCCGAACATCAATGCGATGTAGATGAAGAAGACGTTCGCGAAGATGTTCATCGCGGGCCAGATCAGCCCTTCGAAGATCATGTACCAGAGCGACATCGGCGTGGTGACGGTGCCCTCCGACCGCGTGAGCAGATGTTTCTGTTTGCGGATGGCCTGCAGGATCCCGCGGCTCCACCGGTACCGCTGCTTGATGATGTCGAGCAGCTCTTCCGGCGCCTCGGTGAACGCGACCGCCTTCGGCTCGTAGTGAATCTTCCAGCCGCCGGCGAGCATCTTCACCGTCATGTCGAAGTCTTCGGCGTACGTGTCGCTGTCGTAGCCGCCCGTCCCTTCGATCGCGGTCTTGCGGAAGATGCCGATCGGTCCGGGGATCACGTTGACGGTGCGGAAAAACGCCTGGGCCTTGCGAACGATGTTCAGTCCCTCGATGTATTCGAGCGCCTGCAGCTTCGTCCAGATGTTGTGGCGATTGATGACCTTCACGTTGCCGGCGACGGCGCCGACATTCGCGTCGCGGAAGTGCCGCACGGCGTAGCGCAGCGCGTCGGGCGTGAGGCGCGAGTCGGAGTCCATGCAGACCACGATCGGCGCGCGCGAGCGGCGGATGCCGTAGTTCAGCGCGTCGGCCTTGCCCGAATTTTCCTTGCGGAAGACCTGCACCTGCACGCCGTAGTGATTGCCCTCGAAGGCGCGCATTTTCTCGTAAGTGCCATCGGTCGATCCGTCATCGACGGCGATGATCTCGTAGTACGGATAGCGCAGCTCGAGCAGCGAGCCGAGCGAGGCCTCGATGACCTCCGCCTCGTTGTACGCCGGGACGATGATCGACAGGAACGGATATCCCTCGGGCGGCGCTTCATTCGCGAGCTCGCGCTGATGGAGATAGCTGAACCATACCAGCACGAAGTGCCGCAGGATGAGCAGCGTCAGGAAGGTCGCCAGTGTGATGACGAGGGTGGCGATGGCGATCGGACCGAGGCGATCCGGATAGCGGAAGATGGAGAGGGTGAGGATCACGACCGTCGCGATGATCAGAATCGAGATCGCGAGCTGCGCGAATGGATGAATCGGTTTCTTGGCCATGATTACCGGACCTCAGGCGGAACGATGTCGGAGCCGAGCACGCTGTTGTCGAAGTAATAACGTTCGCGCGCGCGGCGGTCATCGGAAGTGAAGAGTCGTTTGAGCCGCACGCCGACGTACCACGTGCGCTGCCAGTAGCTGGTGAACTCGGTGTCGCCAACCAGCCCTTCAAAGCGGCCGGAGCGCCCGTAGTTGTACGAGCCGACGACGTCGAAGCGATCGCCGACCGGCACCGTCACGTTCGCGCCCCAGGCGCGCAGATCGGAGCTGCGGTCGTCTTCCCACGACTTGCCGGCCTTGATCTCGGCGGACCAGAAAACGCGGTCATTGATGTTCTGCCCGACCTGCAGCACTCCGGCGAGGGAGCTGTATTGATCGGGCGACCAGTAGCGGTTCGTGCGGAAGTCGTACTGCAGGTAGCGTCCGTCCGCCTTGATGGCGACCCACGGCTTGTCGAAGATCTTGAACGCGACGAGGCCGTGCGCGGCGGCGCGGCGGTTGTCGTCGGAGATGAAGCCGTACGACGCATCGCCGAGGAGCGACCAGAAGCCGCCCGAGTCATAGTCGTAATGCGCGCGGGTGTCGTTGATGGAGATGGGATCGTTCACGACGCTGGCGAGATTCGAGACGTCGTAGATCAGATCGTAGTGATTGAAGTCGACCGCGGCGCGGCTCTGCAGATTCGGCAGCCAGGTCGCGCCGACGCCGAAGAACGGCCGCGTGCCGAGGCCTTCATCCCAGAACGTCATGCCGGCGCGGCCGCGGAACGCGAGTTGGTCGGTCGTGCGATAGAGCGCGCCGCCGCTGACGACATTCGCGTCGGCGGAGCTCGCGCCCTGCTCGAAGTTGTGCCGGCCGACCGCGCCCTGCACCGCGAGGCGCTGGTTCAGCCAATGTTCGCCTTCGAGATCGCCGCGATGGGCGGTGAAGTCGTTGGAGTTCGTCTCGGTCGTATAGCGCGCCTGCAGCTGCGTCGCCGGACGTCCGAGGCGCGCGCGCTCCAGCTCGCGGCTCGCGTCGGTGTACGTCGAGTCGAGCGAGAGCGCGGTGTTCTGCGACTCGACCGCGTGATCGCGCCAGCCGTACCAGCGGTAAATCTGCCCCTGATGGAAGTGCGCGCGCTGCGGCACGTCTTCGTATAAGTACGCGCGCGGCGACTTCGAAAGATCGGTCAGCAGCGTGAACTGATGCATGGCCGGCGCGTAGTTCTCGTTGTACTCGAGCGCCTGCGCGTATTCGAGGCGGATGTCCGGGCGATCGGGCGTCTCGCGCAGCACGATCTCGTACTGCTTCTGCGAGTCGCGATAGCGGCGGTCCCAACTCAACACGCGCGCGTAACTGAGACGCGCGGTCGTGTCGTCCGGCATGGCCGCGAGGTAATCGCGATAGAGATCGATGGCCTGCTCGTGCGCGCCGAGGCCCGTGTAGCCTTTCGCGAGATCGAGCATCTGCTGCGCGCGCACGGACGAGCCGGAAGACGACGACGTCATCGGACCGTCCGCGTAAAGTGCGCGCCGCCGCTCATCGAGCTTCGCGATCTCCTCCTTGCGCCGCGCCAGCGACTTCTCTTCGATGTCGGAGAGATCGGGGAGCTCGCTGCCGTTCCCGTTCTTGCGAATGAACTCGATGTCTTTGAGCGCGCGGTTGTACTGGCCGGACTCGTAATAGAGCCGGGCCCGCTCGACGCGCGGCGCGAGATTGAACTCGTCGGCGGCGATCTGCTCGTTGAGCCGTTCGATGCCGAGCAGCGGCGACGCTTTCATCTCCGCGAGCAGCGCCTGGGCTTCCGTCGCATCGGGATGGCTGGCCGTGAACTCGGTCAGCACCACGATGCCGCGGTCGCGATGGCCGTCCCACGCATGCGCGTTCGCGAGCGCAATCGCCGCGGCCTCGGAATTCGAGGCGGTGTACGCGCGCTCGAGCCGTTTGACCGCCGCGCGCTCGGCGCCCATCCACGACAGCATCCGCCCGTACTCGAGGTCGAGCTCCGGCGACGGCGTCTCCGTGCTGAGCTTCGCGTACAGCGGCTCCGCGTCGTCGTAGCGGCCCGCCGCCGAATACGCGGCGGCCAGCTCGCGGCGGTCGGCGTCGGTCGCGCCTTCGCGCTTCGCCGCCGCCTCTGCGTCGTCGACGCGCTGCTTCGCCATCAGCGAGAGCTGCTGCTGCGAGCGATCGCGGATCGCGACGGCGTCCGCGTCGTTCGCATCCGCATCGACCATTCGCTGCGACAGCTTCCTCGATTCGTGATAGCGCCCGACGTCGGCGTACAGACGCGCGAGCTCGAGCTGCTCCTCGTGCGTGGCCGATCCGGATTTGAGTGTGGTTTCGAGCGTGGTGATTCGATTGAGGGTGTCGGCGTCCTGTGCAATCGCACTCCACGCACACACCACTACTATGCACATCAACAAAGTAAATTTGCTGAGCCTCATGCGATCCCCCGAAGGTATGTGGAGCCGGATCGCTACAGCTACTTCTCTTTTTGCCGGTTCCCGCCCGGGCTGCTGTGCAATGGTGATTCCAAATTTTTCGAACCGTTGCATTCGGGGTAGTCGGACGCGCGCACGACGGCCAGATGATTCGCCACTTCGCGCTCCACGCCGTCGCTCGGTTTGCTGATGATCCGGTCGCCGACCCACATCGCGCTCGAGCCGCCGCCGTCGAGGTTCATCGCCGCGCAGGCGCCCAGCTCATCGGACATGAAGCGCGCCAGCCGCGCCAGGGTCATTCCCGGAACTCCGTCGCGCCGTCCGTCCGCCACCACGAAGTACATCGTCGTGCCGTCCTTCGAGACGCCGACGGCCGTGCGCGGATGCGGCGTCCGCGTAAAGCCGTCGCTGCCCGGCAGCTGCGATGCGGTCAGCGGCGTGCAGCTCTTCACCAGCATCGGCCAGCCGGAGACGATCGCTTCCATCCACGGTTCGGGACGCTCCAGGACTTCCTTTTGCGGATCGATGCGCGCGCGCCCGTCGCCGACGGCGATGACGCCTTCGCGGCCCGTGTCTTTCGATCCCTTCCACGGACCGCAGGGGCCGGCGATCAAGCCGATCGGTTGAAATTCTTTCGTGAAGTAGTCGGCATTGATGGCAACAAGTGCTTTGTTCTTTTTCGCGAAGTCGCTGACTTTCAATCGCCGCTGCGATTCGGGCGTGGCGATGACGCGAACCGCGTCGCTGGTGAGATCGACACGCGCCACGTGCACGCGCATGCCGTCGCTTTCGAACTTTCGATAGTCGACGCCGTCGGTGACGCGGGTCCAGTCATCGGCGGCAAAAAGAGAGGTGGTGAAAACGAGGAGAAGGAGTGAGCGCCGGATCATGCTGCGGCGCCAAAGCAAACGGGAAACCAGATGGCGGAGCGGAGGGCGCACTGGCACTTCGAATGCAGTTGTCAAAAGTGCTCGCAGTTCGCTTCAGCAAGCCCGGGGATCTCATAAATGTATACCTTCGATGCGGATTCATCCTTCAGCCGTCTCAAGCAAGCTGCCCTCGCCCGCGCCTCCAAAGAACCCCCCAAACCCACGCGCACGCAACGCGCCCTCGAATGGACGCTGTTCGTCGTATCCGGTCTGGTCATCGCGCTCGCGGGAGTCGGACTCTACGCGACCAGCCAGCCCGAACATCAGAAGGTTCCGAATCGCGTCAGCGCCGGTATCACCTCGGATCGCATCAATCTTCTGATGATGGGCGTCTCGGCGACGCGCACCGAGTCGCTGATGCTCCTCTCGATTCAACCGTCGACCGGCCGCGCGGCCTTGATGTCGGTTCCGATCGATCTCTGGGTGAAAGTCGGGCGCTACGGACAACGGCCCCTTCGCGACGCGCAAAAAGTCGGCGATGCCGCGGGCTATCCCGGCGGCGGCGTGGGACTGACGGTCGAGACCGTCGAGAGCATCATCGCCGAGCCGATTCACGGCTACGCCCGCTTCAGCATCGGCGACGTGCAGCGCGCCATCGACGCGATGAACGGCATCGACGTCGACGTCAAGCACGGCATCTATGACTACCGCTCGAAGGCACGCTTCCGCAAAGGCGAAGCGCACTTTGACGGCAAGCGCGCCATCCGCTACGCCTATTCGGGCTCGATCGCCGGAGTGGCGGCGTCGAATCGTTTCGCGAAGGAAGAGCGGCAGCAGGACGTGCTCCTCGAAACGCTCACCAAAGCCGCGGAGCGCGATCCCGACTCGCTGCAGTCCGTGTTCGGCGCACTCGCGGCGACGAACCTCTCGGCGTACGACATGGATGTGCTCGTGACCGCGCTGCGGCGCGGCGACGGCATCCGCCGCATCAGCTTCGCGCCGTTTCTCGATTCGTTCGACGTGACGAGCGTCGCCTATCGCGGAGAGGTGGTCGGGCCGCGCAGCGGCGATTTCGGCGCGCTGCAGAAGATCGCGGATGCCGCGCTCCTCAACTAACGGAACGCCGGCGTCCTCGCCGGCTGGCCGGGCGCCGTCCCGGCGCC
>DATFHJ010000033.1:0-6955 GCA_035248585.1 Thermoanaerobaculia bacterium | reverse complement strand
TCGGTGGGCACGGCCCGCTTGTACGGGCGGTCGCTCGCGGTGAGGGCGTCGTAGATGTCGGAGACGGTCATCATCCGCGACTGGAGCGGGATGTCCGCGGCGGTCAGCCTGCGCGGGTAGCCGCCCCCGTTGAGCTTCTCGTGATGCGCGTACGCGATCTCCGCGACCGACGCCAGGTCGCGCGTCCATGGGATCTTCTGCAGGAAGTTGAACGTGTGCGTGACGTGGCTCTCGATCTCGATCCGCTCCGCCGCGTCGAGGTTGCCTTTGCGGATCGACAGAATGCGCGCCTCTTCCGGATCGAGCAGCAGCCGCCGCTCGCCGCGGATGTCTTCGAACTCCAGCGTCGCCAGCTGCTGCAGATACTGGAAGTCGCCTTCCGGCAGCACCGTCGGCTCGTTCGACTGGGAGATGAACGAGAAGTCCTTCTGCAGGCGCGTCAGCCGCGCTTCCAGCTCCGCGTCGACCGTCGCGGCGAAGGCGTCGTATCCCTCGCGGCCGTACTGCAGCACGTGCTCGAGCTTGCGGCGGTTCGCATCGTTCTCGATCGCCTTCATGGCGAACTCGAAGCGCGAGCGCACGATCTCGATCTGCTGCGGATAGAGCTTCTTCTCCTTGACGAGGATCTGCTCGCGCACGCCGACCTTGCCGAAGTCGTGCAGCAGCGAGGCGTAGCGGATCTCGCGGATCTGATCGGGCGTGAAGCGGACGTCGCGGTACTGCGCGTCGTCGAGATGATCGACGACCTTCGCCAGCTCGACGGTGAGGTCGGCGACGCGGAACGAGTGACCCGACGTCGTCGGATCGCGCTGCTCGATGGCCGTGACCGCGGCGGTGACGAATCCTTCGAACAGGCGCTCGATCGACTCGTAGAGGAGATTGTTCTCGACCGCCACCGCGGCCTGGCTCGCCAGCGCGCGCATGATGTCGGCGGTGTCTTCGTTGAACGCGACGACGTTGTCCGGAACGCTCTGCGCGTTGAGGCGCGCCGTCACGCCGGCCTTGCGGCGATTGATCAGCTGCAGGACGCCGATCGTCTCCCCCGCGTGATTGGTCATTGGGAAGACGAGCAGCGACTTCGTGAGATATCCGTTCTTCTCGTCGAACGAGCGGTTGATCTCGTACTCGACGCCGTCCGGCAGGTTGTACGCGTCGTCGATGGCGAGCATCTCGCCCGTCATGGCCACGTAGCCGGCGAGCGACTTGCGCGTGATCGGCAGCACGCGCTCTTCGAAGGCCTCGACGTCGATCGAATCGTTCTGCGCGAGCTTCCAGCGCAGCATCTCCTTCCCGTCGACTTCGTCCAGGAGATAGAGCGATCCCGCATCCGCGCGCGAAAGCTCGCGGGCCTTGTTGAGGATCATCGTCAGCAGCACGGGGTGATCGCGGACGGTGGAGAGCGCCGCGCCGACTTCCGCGACCTGCCGCAGCTCGCGCGTCCGCTCGCCGAGCTGTTTCTCGAGCTGATCCGCGCGCTGCTTCTGATAGAGGAACTGGAACGCGCGCTTGATCGCGCTCATCAGCGCCGGCGCGGAGGGATCTTTCTGCAGATCGAGGTAAACGTTTTCATCCGTGAGCCAGCGCGGCTGCTCGGCGAGGCCGACTCCGACGACGGCCGTCCGCGGGTCGAGCGCGAGCGTGTTGCGGTCGCCGTCGAGAATGGCGGGGTCGACGAGGAGGACGCGAAGGCCGGGGCCGTCGCCGCCGAGGAGCTGATCGAGGCCGGAGACGCGCCGCTGGGTAATCGACTCACGCCGGAGCGCTTCGGAGTAGCGCCCGATCGGAAAGCCTTCCGAGTGCAGCAGCGTCAGCGATGGTGTCATGGCGAGCTAGGGACGGCCGCCGAAACGACGGGATGAGGGCCGTTCTTCCACCGTTTGCCGGCATTATCGCACCGCGGGCGCGGTCAATGGCGGGCCGAGCGGCGGCGCGGCGAGTCGCCGTCGTCATCGAGGATCGTAATTCGAACGACGCGATGCTGCAGGCGCGGGAACTCGTCGCTCCCCCGATTCTCCGCGCGGAAGCTCACCAAAATGGTTTCGTCGGGCTCCGGCCGCGCGTCGTCGACGATCGGGATTTCGATGAACGAGGTTTTCTGCAACGCCGGGAAGGATCCGGAGCGCGTGACTCCTCCGTTGATGGAGAACGAGTAATACGACGGATCGCGGAGCGGAACATCAAGCGTCACCGGAATCCGGGCCACGCCGGCGCTCTCGAGGACTTCGACATCGGCGAACGTCGCGGTGGGATACGGCTCGTCGTCCTTTACGATCACTCCGACCTTAGCCCCGAACTCGATCCCCGCGCCGCCCGCAAGATCCGTCAGGAGAATGCTGATGGGCGTCTCGTACGATTCCGCGACATCGTCGTCGAACACCTGCACCGGGATCCAGGTCCTGTCGATGCCGGGCGGGAAGTCGAGCGTGCCCGACGGATGCTCGCCGCTCGGCATGAAGATCCTGTACAGAGCCGTCACGTGCGACTGCAGGTTGCCGGTGCGGATGACCGGAACCCAGACCGTCTGATCGGCTTCCTGCACTTGCACGGTCTCGATGCGGAGCAACGCGGCAGCGCCCTCCGCGACGATGATCGGTGTCGAGGCTTTGGCCGTGCCGAGGCTGTTCTCGACCGTCACCGTCACCGTGTAATTCCAGTCGCCGGGCGGCATATAGATGTGGGTCGCCGGAGTCCTTCCGAAGGTAACGAGCGACGTGCCATCGCCGAAGTGCCACGTGAGCTTGTCGCATGGCTGAATCGAATACAGCGGGCCGATGCAGTTCACGCAAAGGAAGCCGTCGACGGTGAAGGAAATGGGCTGATTCGGGCGATAGACCGGATAACTGCCGGCGAACCCGCCCGAAAACATGGACCTCGTGGAAATCACGAGAACGCCGTCGGGCGCCGTGCGCGGACACACGTCGTCGGCGGCCATCGACGCGGCGAGCGACAGGGCGATCGCGAGCAGGAAGCGCCGGATGAACATTATTTGGAGTATAAGAGGAAAGGCGACGTCCGCGCGAGCGGACGTCGCGTGAGGCGGGAACTAATCGAACTCGAGGGTGAGGCCTTCCTCACAGAAATCGAACTTCACGGCCTCGGACTCCTCGCCGTCGGCGAAGACGGCCTTGAAGTACTGCTCGCACGACTCGCCGTTCGTCGACGAATCCCACACCAGCTCCACCGTGGCGCCCGGCTTGATGCCCGCGCCGATGTTGAAGAACCCGTACTCCTCACCGTCTTCGGAGACGAGGATCTTCTTGATGGCCTGCTTGGTGTTGTTGTGAACGCCGAACTTGTACTCCTCGTCGGCGAAGGCGGAGAAGCTGGTGAGCAGAAGTGCGGCGGCGAGGAGGGCGATGCGAATGCGGTTGGTCAAAGAAAGCTCCACTCTCAAAGATTTTGGACGCACGCCTAAACGATGGCAGCCTCGACATAAAATTCCCCGATGCGTCGACTTGTCGTTTTTGCTGCCTTTCTTTTCTTCGCCTGCGCCGCGCTCGCCGATCAGCCGTACGCGCCCGATCGCCGTCCCGATGAGGGCGACGGTCCGTACAAGCGGCTGGTGATCCGCGGCGCGACGCTCATCGACGGCACGGGCGCGCCCCCGATCGGCCCGGTCGACATCATCATCGAAGGGAATCGCATCGCCGAGATCCACACCGTCGGCTACCCAAAAGTACCGATCGATGCGGAAGGGCGGCCGAAGGGCGGCGATCGCGAGATCGACGCGTCGAAGATGTACGTGCTGCCGGGCTTCATCGACATGCACGGCCACATCGGCGGCGATGCGCAGGGCACGAACGCGGAGTACGTGTTCAAGCTCTGGATGGCGCACGGGGTGACGACGGTGCGGGAGCCGGGCTCCGGCAACGGCGCGACATGGACGATGCACGAGCGCGCGCGCAGCGCGAAGAACGAGATCGTCGCGCCGCGCATCGTGCCGTATGTCTTCACGACGTCGGGACAGTGGGACGGAGGTCTGATCAATACGCCCGAGCAGGCGCGGAAGTTCGTGCAGTGGGCGGCGAAGACGGGCTTCGAAGGACTGAAAGTCTTCGGCGCCGGTGATCCGATTTACGACCCGAACATTCTTCCCGCGCTGCTCGACGAAGCGAAGAAGCAAGGCCTCGGCTCGACGACGCATCTGAGCCAGATGGGCGTTTCCCGGATGAATATCCTCCAGGCCGCGCGCCTCGGTCTGCGCGGCATGGAGCACTGGTACGGCCTCCCCGAGTCGCTCTTCGCCGACCGCACCATTCAGGATTTTCCGGACGACTACAACTACCTCGACGAGCAGCATCGCTTCGGCAACGCGGGCCGGCTCTGGAAGCAGGCCGCGCCGCCCGGCAGCGCGAAGCGAAAGGAAGTGATCGACGAGCTGCTGAAGCTCGACTTCACGCTCGACCCGACGCTCACGATCTACGAGGCGAGCCGCGACCTCATGCGCGCGATGCGCGCCGAATGGCACGACAAGTACACCCTGCCGTCGCTCTGGAAGTTCTATCAGCCGAGCCGCAAGGCGCACGGCTCGTACTGGTTCGACTGGACGACACGCGACGAGATCGAGTGGAAGAACAACTACCGGATCTGGATGGACTTCCTCAACGAGTACAAGAACCGCGGCGGCCGCGTGACCACGGGCTCCGACAGCGGATTCATTTTCAAGCTCTACGGCTTCGACTACATCCGCGAGCTGGAGCTGCTGCAGGAAGCCGGCTTCCATCCCCTCGAAGTGATCCGCGCCGCCACGCTCAACGGCGCCGACTCCCTCGGCAAAACCGATCGCGGCGCCGTCCGCGTCGGCATGCTCGCCGACCTCGTCTTCGTGGAAGAAAACCCGCTGCACAACCTGAAGGTCCTCTACGGCACCGGCGCCCTCCGCGTGAACGACGCCACGAACAGCGTCGAACGCGCCGGCGGCATCCGCTACGTGATGAAGGACGGGATTTTGTACGACGCGAAGAAGCTGCTGGCGGATGTGGAGAAGATGGTGGCGGAGGCGAAGAAGAAGTGATGGGGGCGCCTATGCGACGCCCTCACGCGGCAGCGCTGCTCGTACTCCTCACGGCGACGTGCGTCCCGGCGACGCGCCCGGCCGTCGCGATGCGCGAGTTTCTCGACGCGTACAACAGCGGCGACTTCTCCCGCGTTGCTGCGTTTTTCGAAGCGCACGACACCTCGGCCGACGCCTCGAAGCGGCGCGAGCGCGGTATGGATCGCGCAACCTGGGTGATGGGCTACCTCCATCCCGGCATCCGGCGCTTCGTCCCCGCACGCACCACCGCCAGCACCGCGGACGCGATCACGATCCTCGGCCGGTCGGCCAGCACCGATGCCTGGTACCGCTTCACGATGGAGGTCGACGCCGCACCGCCGCACGCGATCGCATTCGGCTTCGAGGAAGCGGAGCCGCCGAGCGGCTGGCGCGAGCGAACGATGCCCACCGCCGAGGAATACATGCGGCGCGTCGCGGACGCCGGCGTGTTCTCCGGCGCGGTGATGATCGCGGATGCCGGGCGCACGATCTACTCCGGAGCATTCGGTTTTGCCGACGCCGAAGCGCGGCGCGCGAATACGATCGACACGCCGATCAACCTCGGCTCGATGAACAAGATGTTCACCGCCATCGCGATCCTGCAGCTCGTCGAGCGCGGGCGCATCGCACTCGACGACCGCGTGGGCAAACACCTGCCGCTCCTTCCGAATCGCGATGTCGCCGAAAACGTGACCGTCCACCATCTCCTCACGCACACCTCGGGTGTCGGCGATTACTTCAACGATGCCTACATGGCCCGCAAGAAGGAGCTGCGCACCGTTCCCGATCTCCTCTCGCTGTTCCAGACGGAGCCGCTCGCGTTCCGGCCCGGTGAGAAGTGGCAATACAGCAACGGGGGCTACGTGCTGCTCGGCGCAATCATCGAAGCGGTTGCGGGGATGTCGTACGAAGAGTACGTGCAGCAGCACGTGTATCGAGTCGCGGGGATGGCCGGCACGCGCGGGGATTGCGACTCCTGTGCGATCGGATACACCTTCGCGCGCCGCGGCGGCGCGATCGCGCTCACGCGCGAGCGGAACGACTTCGCCCTTCCCGGAGCCGGCAGTCCTGCCGGTGGCGGTTACTCGACGGTACGGGATCTCATCGCGTTCGTACGCGCGCTGCGCGCGGGGAAGCTGGTCTCGCCCGATTCGCTGCGCAAAATGCTCACGCCGCACATCACGAATGACCGCGGCGCGTATGGTTACGGATTCGAGCTCGTGCAGCGCAACGGCCGCACGATCGCCGGCCACAACGGCCATCACCTCGGCATCAGCGCGCAACTCGACTTCGACGTGGACTCCGGCGTCGCCGTCGCCGTGCTCTCGAACTACGATCCGCCTGCCGCACCCGTCGTCGCGCGCAGACTCGGCGAGCTTTGAGGCGTCCTACAACCGCGCTCTGCACCGGCTGATCAGCGTCTTCAACCCGTGCGCGTCCCCTAACGCGTCACGCGCTTTCAGCAGCTCGGTCAGCATGTCCGGGGCGGTGATCTCGTCGACCGCTTCCTCGATCTCCTCGCCGTCGTTGCCTTCGACGGCGCCGGCGATGTAGGGGATGGCGCGGGCGTCGCGGCGTCTCGCGAGGCCGAGGGCGGCTTCGTTGGCGACACAGCGATCGTCGTCGCGGAGGCGCTCGAAGAGCGCCGCGCGAATGCGCGGGGTGTCGTGATCCGAGAGACTGCCCACGGCGAACGTCGCGCGATCGCGCACCGACGTATCGCCGTCGCGCATCAGCGCGAGCAGCACGCGTTCCGCGCGCTCGTCGCCGATCAGATCCTCGAGCGCCGTGGCCACGGCCCAGCGCACATTCGACGCCTGGTGCTCCGCGGCGCGCGCGAGCGCTTCCACCGTCCGCGCGTCCTGCTGCTGCCCGAGGGCGTGCACGACGCACTCGACGACGCCCGGATCGGAATCATCG
>DATFHJ010000032.1:0-8160 GCA_035248585.1 Thermoanaerobaculia bacterium | reverse complement strand
AGCAGACCAGGAATCCGGCCGTGACCGCCAGGATCGAGAGCAGCAGCCGGCGGCGCAGTTCCTCGAGGTGATCGAGAAACGACATCTTCGGAAGATCGTCTTCAGAAGGTGGACTGCTCAACTCGGCGACTCGTTGGCGGGCGGTGGGGCAGGCGCGGGCTCAGGCTCGGAAGGAGGATCGGCCGATGGCTCATTCCTTGATACGACCTCGAACGGAGCCATGGCGGGCTGCGCGATCTGTTTCAGCTCTTCGAGGCGCACTTCGCGCTCGATCGTGCCCTTCAGATCGTCGGTCGCTTTCCGGAACTCGGCCAGCGCTTTTCCAAGCGTCCGTCCGATCTCGGGAATCCGCCGCGGCCCGAAGACAATCAGGATGACGGCGAAAATCATCAGCAGCTCAGGGAGACCGAGTGAGCCAAACATGTTTGTGTCAGCGGCGTGAACAGGGGAGGCCGGACGAATACTCCGACCCTATAATCATGTTACTCGAACGGTATACCGAAGAGGCGTGATAACGACATGGCAAAAATCATCAAGACGAAAAAGTGGACCTTCTCGCTGACCCTGCTCGTGGCCATCGCCGGTGCGACGCTCCTCGGCGGCTTCTACGGCAACCGTCTCTTCGGGGCTCCGATGCAGAACGGCGACCTGCAGAAACGGATGAAGGAGTACACCGACCTCCTCAATGCCGTCACGACGTGGTCCGCCGAGGACATCGGCTCGGACAAGTTCGTCTACGCCTCGATCGACGGCATGCTCCGCTCGCTCGATCCGCACACCTCCTTCCTCGAGCCGAAGGAGTACTCGGACATGCAGGATCGCCAGAAAGGCACGTTCTACGGCCTCGGCATCCTCGTCACGAAGCGGAATGACCAGGTCACCGTCATCACGCCGCTCGAGGGCACGCCCGCGGCGCGCCTTGGCATTCGCGCCGGCGACGTCATCTCGGACGTCGAAGGCGTGGCCACCGAAGACCTTTCGCTCGACGACGTCGTCAAGCGCCTCAAAGGACCGAAGGGCACGACGGTTCACATCAAGATCCAGCGCATCGGCATCAAGGAACCGATTCCGATGACGATCGTGCGCGCCGCGATCCCGACCAACTCGATCTCCAACGTGCTGATGATCCGCCCGGGCGTCGGCTACATCCGCATCAAAGACTTCACCTCGACGACCGTGCGCGAGCTCGACGAAGCGATCGCGAAGCTGCACGAGCAGGGGATGCAGAAGCTCGTCCTCGACCTGCGCATGAATCCGGGCGGTCTCCTCGACGCCGCGGTCGGCGTCGCCGATCACTTCCTCGACAAGGGACAGATGATCGTCTACACGAAAGGCCGCACGGCCGACTCGGCGCAGGAGTACACCGCGCCGGGCAAGCATGAGAAGTTCGATCTGCCGCTCGTGGTGCTGGTGAATCGCGGCAGCGCGTCCGCGTCGGAGATCGTCGCCGGCGCGATTCAGGATCACGACCGCGGCATGGTCGTCGGCGAGACGAGCTGGGGCAAGGGACTCGTGCAGAGCGTCTACACGCTGCAGTACGGCGCCGGTCTCGCGCTCACGACGTCGAAGTACTACACGCCGTCCGGCCGCAACATCCAGCGCGACTACAGCTCGGTCTATGACTACTACATGGCCGACGAGCAGGAGAACGGTCCCGAAGTGCCGCTCGAGAACCGCGCGAAGTTCACGACCGACACCGGCCGCGTCGTCTACGGCGGCGGCGGCATCACTCCCGACGTCATGATCAAGCAGCCGCAGCTCTCGCGCACGACGCAGCTGCTCGAAGTGCGCAGCGCGATCTTCAACTACGCCGTCGAATACGCGGCGAAGCATCCCGACGTGAACAAGGACGTGCAGGTCACGCCGGCGATGCTGGAAGAGTTCGTGCGCTTCTCGGCCGACAAGGAAGTCGCGCCGGAGGCGGAGATCCGCGAGGCGCTGCAGAAGCCGGAAGACCGCAAGTTCCTCGAGCGCGCGCTGAAGGCGGAGATCGTCGCGGCGAAGTACGGCTTCGACGCGTCGTATCCGTATCGCCTGCAGGGCGACGCGCAGGTGGAGAAAGCGATCGAGCTCTTCCCCGAGGCCCAGAAGCTTGCCGCCCTCGCCGCACGGGTGCGCGGCAGCGAAGGCGAAGGCCGCCAGGGCGACACAGGCACGCGCGCGGCACAGGCGAATCCGAAGACGGAGTAGGGGCGTGAAGCGGCGGGCTTTAGCCCGCCGATTGCATGCAATTGCGGCGGGCTGAAGCCCGCCGCTCCACTTTTGTGCTAGCCTGTCGCCGCTTTTTTGAGGGGGATCCGTACTAGATGCCTGATCTCGGTAGGAAGTACACCTGTTATAGCTGCCACACGAAGTTCTACGACCTCGGCAAGCCCGTTCCGCTCTGCCCGAAGTGCGGCGCGGATCAGCGCGACGCCGAAGAGGCGCCGGCCTACACGCCGGCGCGCGGGCGCGCCGCCCGTGCCGCTGTCGTCGAGGAACCGCCGGATGAAGAAGAGTTCACGCCGGCGGCGGAGTCTTCTGAAAGCAGCGGAGACGAAGACGAAGAGGTCGTCCCAGCGCGCGACGAAGAGCCGGAAGAAGACGAAGAAGAAGACGAAGAGTACTGAGCTGGAGGCTCGCACATGCGAAACATCGGTCTCCTCGGGTGCGTGGGCGCACTCATTCTCGTTCTCATCATCGGCGGCATCTGGTTCGTCGGGATCCGCAACAACCTGGTCACGCTCGATGAGGGAGTGAACCAGGCCTGGGCGCAGGTCGAGAGCCAGTATCAGCGCCGCTATGACTTGATTCCGAACCTCGTGCGCACCGTGCAGGGCGCGGCGAATTTCGAGAAGTCGACGCTCGAAGCGGTCGTGAAGGCACGCGCGCAAGTGGGACAGGTCGCGGCGCCGGGCGGACCTCCCGGTGCGGGACCGGCGGCTCCGAACGATCAGGCGGCGATGGACCAGTTTGCAGCCGCGCAGGCGGGACTCGGCGGCGCTCTCTCGCGCCTCCTCGTCGTCGTGGAGCGCTATCCGGAGCTCAAGGCGAATCAGAACTTCCTCGAGCTGCAGTCGCAGCTCGAAGGAACCGAGAACCGCATCGGCGTCGCGCGCAAGGACTACAACGACGCCGCGCAACGGTACAACACGGCCATCCGCCGCTTCCCGGCGAGCCTCGCGGCGAGCATGAGCGGGTTCAAGCCGAAGGCGTACTTCAAGGGCACGCCGGGCAGCCAGAACGCTCCCAACGTCCAGTTCAACTTCTAGGGGCGCCATCGTGCGCCCCTTTCGTTTTCTTTTTCTTCTGCTCGCGGCGCTGCCGCTCTTCGCGCTCGATGTTCCCCCGGCGCCCGATCACTATTTCACCGATCGCGCGAACCTGGTGACGCCTCAGCAGGCCTCGCAGCTCGAGCAGAAGCTGTCGCAGTTCGAGCAGCAGTCCGGCGCGCAGTTCATCATCTACGTCCTCCCGTCGCTGGAAGGCGATGCGCTGGAAGACTTCACCGTCCGCGCGGCGCGGCAGTGGGCGGTCGGCCAGAAAAAGTACAACAACGGCCTGGTGCTTTTCGTTTTCGCGCAGGAGAAGAAGATCCGCGTCGAAGTCGGCTACGGCCTCGAAGGCTCGATCACCGACGCGTTCTCGTCGCGCGTGATCCGCGACGTGATGGCGCCGCGCTTTCAGGCGAATGATTTCTTCGGCGGATTGAACGCCGCGGCCGACGCCGTGATCGCCAAGGTTACGAAAGGCGAGGAGCCGGTGCCGCCGATGCAGCGCCCGGGCGGCGGCGCGGGCCAGACCAGCGAGATCAATCCGATCTTCGTCCTGGCGATCCTCTTCGTCGTCTTCTTCGTCCTGTTGCCCATGCTCTCCCGCCGCGGCCGCCGCGGTGGTGGCGGTTGCGGTGGATGCTTGCCGCTCATGTTCTTCCCGGGCGGTGGCGGCGGCATCACGTTCGGCGGCGGCGGATTTTCGGGCGGCGGAGGCTGGGGAGGCGGCGGCGGTGGATTCTCGGGCGGCGGCGGAAGCTTCGGCGGCGGCGGCGCTTCAGGAGGCTGGTGATGACGCAGAACGAATTTCTGGCGGCGCTCGATCAGCAGCGGATCGTCGAGGCGATCGCGGCGGCGGAGCAGATGACGTCCGGCGAAGTGCGCGTGCACATCCAGCCGCAGGCGCGCGGCGAGATCCGCAATGTCGCAGAGCGGACGTTCGAGCGCCTCGGCATGACCAAGACCGCGCTGCGCAACGGCGTCCTGCTCTTCATCGCCTGCGAGGAGCAGCGCTTCACGATCCTCGGCGACGGCGGCCTGAACGAAAAGGTTCCGGCCGGCTTCTGGGACAACATCGCCGCGAAGCTCACGATCCGCTTTCAGCATGGAGAGTTCACCGATGGCATCGTCGAAGCGATCCACAGCGCGGGCGACCAGCTCCGGACGTACTTCCCGCGAGCCGAAGGCGACATCAACGAGCTCACGAACGACATCAACGTTGAGCCCTAGCTCCGTTCTCATCTCGCTCGGCTCGAACCTCGGCGACCGCCGCTACCACCTGCTGCGCGCCATTCACGCGCTCGGCGCCGTGATGCGCGTCGTGCGCGTCAGCTCCATCCGCGAGACCGCGCCCGTCGCCGCCCCGCCGCCGCCGTACTTCAACGCGCTCGTCGCCGGCTACACGTCGCTGTCCCCCGAAGAGTTGTTGCAGGCGCTGCTCGAAATCGAAGCGCGCCTTGGCCGCGTGCGACGCGGCGTGCGCAACGAGCCGCGCGTCATCGATCTCGATCTCATCTTTCACGGCGGACACCGCGCCCGCACGCGAACGCTGACGCTGCCGCATCCGCGCTACCGCCAGAGAGAATTCGTGATGACGCCGCTGCGCGAGCTGCGGTTGGAGTGGCGTTAGCGCGAGCCGAGCGCGCTGCCCATCTCCACGGCGACGCGCGCGCGTTTCACGACGGTCGCTTTCGTGAGGATCGGAAAGGGATTCACCATCTCATCATTCTGATTGACGGCGAAGTGCAGGTGGGGGGAGGTGTACTTCGCGTTGCCGGTGTTGCCCACGTAGCCGAGGAGATCGCCGCTGCGGACCTCCATCCCTTCGAAGAGCCCGGCGGCCCACCGATCGAGGTGCGCGTAGTAGAACGACGTGCCCTCTTCGGTCGTCAGCCAGAGGCAGTGGCCGCCTTTCGGCTGGTCGCCGATGTAGCTGACGATTCCGTCGGCCACGGCGACGAGCGCCGTGCCGCGCGGGGCGAAGATGTCGATGCCCTTGTGTTTGCGGCGTCCGCCGTCGCGCGAGACGTGCCAGCTGTTCTCGAGATCGAACGGCTGCACGCCGACGACCGGCATGAGCAGCGCGTTTCCGGTCAACGGCGCGAACAGCGCATCGGCACGCGCGGCGAATTCCTTGTCGCGAGCTTTGGCCGTGGGAGCAACGGGAGTGAGCACCGGAGTGCGCGCAACGACGCGGCTGTTGTTGCGGTTGAGGTCGGCGCGCAGCTGCGCAATCAGGTCGCTGAAGTCGTCATCGTCGGACAAAACCGGCGACGGAGCCGCTTCGGCAACCGTAGTAACAGTGGTGGTAGTGCAGGCGGTGGTCAGGCCGAGCAGGACAAAAAGTCCCAGCAGTGCCATTCCTCTGCCGACCCACCCATTGCGAGCAAACACGTCCATGGCTCTCCCGGGAACGAACTTTGGGCGAGTCTACGGAATGACGGCCGAGCTTGTAAAGAAAAACCTACAGTAGCGCGGCCACGTCCTCGACGCGCCGCACCGGCAGGACCTCGATGTCCGCGCGGATCTCGATCGCGTTCGAGTGCGGCACGATGATCCGCCGGAATCCGAGCGCGGCCGCTTCGCGAGCGCGCAGATCGGGCTGGGAGACACTGCGGATCTCGCCGAGGAGACCGACCTCGCCGAAGAGCGCGAGATCGTGGGCGATGGGCTGGTTGCGCTGCGACGACAGCACGGCGGCGATCACGCCGAGGTCGAGCGCGGGCTCGTCGACCGTCAGGCCGCCGGCGAGATTCACGTAGATGTCGTGCTGCGCGAACGTCGCGCCGCCGGTCTTGCGCTCCAGCACCGCCAGGAGGAGCGTGACGCGATTCGCGTCGAGCCCCATCGCCATCCGGCGCGGAGAGGGAAAGTGCGTCGGCGAAACGAGCGCCTGCACCTCAATTAGAAGAGGTCGCGTTCCTTCGACGGCCGCGAGGATCGCGGAGCCGGGAGACTGGCTGCGCTGCGAGATCAGCGCGGCGGACGGGTTCGGCACTTCCTCGAGTCCGCTGTCGTGCATCTCGAAGATCGCAACTTCGTTCACCGGGCCGAAGCGGTTCTTGTACGCGCGCACGACGCGGTAGTTCTGAAACTTCTCGCCTTCGAAGTAGAGCACGGTGTCGACGATGTGCTCGAGCGTTTTCGGCCCCGCGATCGTGCCCTCTTTCGTGATGTGGCCGATGAGGAACACCGGGAGCGAGAGCCGCTTGGCCGCGGTCATCAGCACGCCCGCGGAGTCGCGGACTTGTCCAACTGAACCCGGCATCGAGTCGTTCGCGCTCGTATGCACGGTTTGAATCGAGTCGACGATCAGAGCCGCCGGCTGGAGCTTCTCGACTTCGGCCAGGATGCGGTCGACTGACGTTTCGGTGAAGAGGCGGATGTTGTCGTGAATCGTGCCGAGGCGCCGCGCGCGGAGCGCGATCTGACTCGGCGATTCTTCTCCGGACACGTAGAGCACGGCGCCGTGCTCCGCGAGCTTCGCCGCGACCTGCAGCAGGAGCGTCGACTTGCCGATGCCCGGCTCGCCGCCGACGAGTGTGACCGCGCCGAGGACCAGACCACCGCCGAGCACGCGGTCGAGACTCTCGATGCGGGTCGACACGCGCGGCGCGCGGTCGGTGCCGACCTCGCCGATCTTCAGCGGCTTCGGCGCCGTGCCCGGAGCGGCCGCGTCTTCCTGTCCGTAGGAGTTCCAGGCGTTGCAGTCGGGACAGCGCCCCAGCCACTTCGTGGCCTGCGCGCCGCATTCCGTGCACGAGTAGATGAGGGCCTTCTTCGCCAACCTACGAATATTTTCCCGCGAGTTTGCGCACCGTCGAAATGTTTCTGAGCGTGGCCGCCTGTCCGAGGGCCTTTTCTACCTGCACATTCGTGATCGTGGCGTCGCTGTACCTCTCGGCGCGACACAACCAGTAGAGTTCCGTCCCCTCCGCGCGCACGTCATCGACGTCGTTGCTGAGCGCCTGCAACTTCTTCTTCGCCTCCTCGCTGGCGCTCGCCGCCATGAACCCGACGTACAGTGTCCCGCCGTCGTCGTTCGTCGCCGCGATGGTTTGGAGTTGCGCCGGCGTGCGAAGAAACGTGCGCACCTCGTAGCCGAGCGCCTTCTTCAGCGCGTCCTCGATCTTTTTCTCGCTGGCTGTCCGGGCGTCGAAGATCACGTTCCCGCTGGCGATGAATGTCTCGACATTCCTGAAGCCCATTTGTTCGAACAGTTTCTTGAGCACGTCCATCTTGACGACGTGGCCGCCGACGTTGATCGCGCGGAGGAAGGCGACGTATTTCATTTGCGCTTTCCCGGCGGAGTCTCGCCGCCGCGTTTCGTCATCTCCCCGCGCAAATCCCTCTCCATCTCCACCTTCACCCGCTCCGCGGCGAAGCCGCGGCTGAAGAGGTAGTAGAGCTTCGCCAGCGCGGCCTCGGCCGTCATGTCGTAGCCGCTGATCACCCCCGCGCGAGCCAACGCGGAGCCGGCGGCGTATTCGGCGAGATCCACGGTGCCTTCGAGGCACTGCGTGCAGTCGACGATCACGACGCCCCGTTGCGTCGCGTCGGAGAGCGCGGCGATGAACGCGGCGTTTTGATCGGGGCCGTTGCCGACTCCGTAGGCCTCCAGCACGAGTCCCTGCAGCGGCGGGCGGAGGACGTTGCGCACGAGCTCGGGGGAGATGCCGGGGAAGAGGCGCAACGCGCTGACGATCGGGTTTTTCAACTCGAGCACGGAGAGGCGTCCGCCGCGCGATTTGCGGACGAGGTCCCAGTTGATCTCGATGTCGATGCCGACCGTGCCGAGAGGAGGGAAGTTCGGGGAATCAAACGCGGCGAAGCCGTCGGCGCTGACTTTCGTGGCGCGGCAGCCGCGCAGGAGTTTGCCTCCGAAGTAGAGGCAGACCTCGGGGATGGC
>DATFHJ010000031.1:0-13670 GCA_035248585.1 Thermoanaerobaculia bacterium | reverse complement strand
GACGCCGCCACGATGGTTCACGTGGTCAATGCGGCCACAGGGGCGGTGACGTATCACGGCATTGCGTTCGATCGCCCGCCGCTCAATGAACTGCAGTCGTGGAGCAATGTCAGCATCAATCGCATTACGGCGGTGCAGTATCGCCTGAACAATGGGCCCTGGCAGGACGCGGCACCGGCGGATGGTGTATTCGACAGCAATTCCGAGGAATTCAACTTCACGACGCCGGCCCTGCCGAACGGCACATACACGGTGGGAATCCAGGCCGTGAATACGATCGGCGCGGTGACGCCGGTCGCCCATGTGGAACAGCTCGCAATCAGCGGCAGCAGCATCACCAATACGCGTCCGTTTGCTTCATGGGCGATCACTCCGCAGCGGGCGATGAGCGGCAGCACCATCATCGCCAACGGCGGCGCATCGCGCGACCTCGAAGCCGGCGCGCTCGAATACAGTTGGAACTGGGGCTCAACCTGGACGCCGTTCTCCACTTCACCCGCGTCCACTCACAGTTTCACCACACCCGGCACGTATCCGGTGCAATTGCGCGTCCGCGATCAGGGCGGTCTCATTCATCTCGTCGCGAAAACGGTGACCATCACCGCCGCGAACACCGCGCCGGTCGCGAAATTTCGCATCGCTCCCGGCAATCAGCACTCCATGAATCAGAACTATTCGGTCTTTCTCACGGCTATCGGCTCGAGCGACGTCGAAACGCCGTTCAATCAATTGAAAGTACAGTGGGACGTCGACTGTGACGGCTGGGACGCGCCGCCCGCGCTCGCGAAGACAAAGGTGGTCGCGCTCTCCAATGCGAATTACCCCAGGAGCGACCGCCGCTGCCTGAAAATGCGCGTCATTGACACCGCAAACAATACGGCGGAGGCGCAGCAGTTCTTTTCCGGTGTTCCGTACAATCATCCGCCGGCGATCAACAACGTGTCATTCGCGCCGAGCGGTACTGACTACATGATGACGGTGAGCGGTTCCGATCCCGATTCCGCGACGACCTGGGACGGCATCATCGAATATCGCTTCGATTTCGATGGCGATGGGATCTGGGACACGACGTTCGGTCCCAGCTCGGCCGTCCTCGTTCCTTCGGCATACCGTTACACCGTGATGGTTGAGATCAGAGATCGCTTCAACGCCCGCGCACTATGGAATCCCTGTGCACCGCTGTTCTGCTGAAATCGCGCCTCTACTCGAACACGATCACGTTCCGCAGCGCCTGTCCGTTCTGCATCGCGGCGATGGCGTCGTTGATCCGCTCGAGCGGATAGCGCGCGGTGATCAGCTCGTCGAGCTTGAGGCGGCCGCGCAGGTAGAGATCGATGAGGCGCGGGATGTCGACGGGGAGGCGGGTCGAGCCCATGCGGCTGCCGATGATGCGCTGCTCGCTCCAGACGAGGTCGAAGACGCGGATGGGCGCGGTGTCGCGGACGCCGGGCATGCCGACGACGACGACCGTGCCGCCGCGGCGGATCATGCGCGTGGCGTCGACGACGGCGTTCGGGTTGCCGACGGCGACGAACGCGTAGTCCACGCCGCGCACACGCTTTCCCTCCGCCAACGCTTCCGTCGCCCCGAACGAGCGCGCGGCTTCGCGCTTCGACTCGACCGGATCGACGGCGACGATGCGGCTCGCGCCGGCGAGCGCCGCGGCCTGAATGGCGTTCAGGCCGACGCCGCCGGCGCCGATGACGGCCACCGTTTCGCCGGCGTGCACCTTCGCCGTGTTCAACACCGCGCCGGTGCCGGTAATGACGCCGCAGCCGAGGAGCGCGGCGCGGTCGAGCGGCATCGCGTCGGGGATGCGGACGAGTTGCGATTGATCGACGATCACCGCTTCCGCAAACGCCGCGACTTTGATGCCGTGCTGCAGCGCGTCGCCGTTTGCGTTGCGGAGACGCGACTCGGAGTCGAGAGCGAACGGCGCGTCGCAGTTGTGCGACGCGCCGGTGCTGCAGTGAGCGCAGCGGCCGCACGAGCGCAGCAGCGAAACCACGACGCGATCGCCGGGCTTCACCGTCGTTACGTTTTCGCCGATCGCTTCGACAATCCCCGCGGCTTCATGTCCGGCGACGATCGGCAGCGCGCCGGACCAGTCGCCGTGCATCAGATGGAGGTCGCTGTGGCAGACCGCCGTCGCGGCGATGCGCACGCGTACCTCGCCGCTCTTCGGCGGATCGAGCTCGACGTCTTCGATGCGCAGCGGCTGCCCGAACTCGTAGCAGACCGCGGCCTTCATCGCCGCTCCATGTCCCGGGCGACGGTGCGCGTGGCGGCGAAGAGCACGCCCGCGAGGAGCACGCACAGCACCGGCACGACGTACATCGCCGAGTGCAGTCCCGCGCCGCGGAACGGCTCGAGGTTCGTGGCGCCGGCCGCGGCCGCGCGCGTGAAATGATCGCTGAGCATGCCGGTGGCGAGCGGGCCGAACGACGCGCCGAGGACGTACATGGCGAAGAAGTAGAGCGCCATGGCCGTGCCGCGCATCGACGGCGGCACGACGTCCTGCAGCGTGGCGTAGACGCTAGCGTAGTAGACGTACATGAACGCGCAGGCGAGCCCGCCGAGGATCACGAAGAGCATCGTGTCCTTCGCCGGACGCGCGAGCGCGGCGACCATCAGCGGCGCGGAGATCGCGGCCGCGATGGCGGCCACGAGGAGGCGTCCGTCTTTGCGCTTCACGGACCATTTGTCCGCGAGCGCGCCACCGATGAGGAGGCCGGGAATTCCGGAGAGGCCGTAGACGACCGTCGTCATCACGCCGGCGCTGCGGAGATCGGCGGCGTGATAGCGCATCAGCAGCGGCGCCACGAACGTACCGAGCGCGTACATGTTGAAGTTGTGCAGCGCGCCGGAGAGGATCAGCCACCAGAGCGTGGGGATCTTGAGCAGGGTGCGGAAGACGTTTTTTTCGGCGGGCTGAAAGCCCGCCGCTCCACGGGCAGGCTCAGGGATGAAGAGCGCGGCGATCGCACACAGCACGCCCGGGATGCCGGCCACGAAGAACGCGGCGCGCCAGCCGTACGTGTGGGCGACGGAGCTGCCGACAAAGTACGAGAGCGCGATCCCGATCGGGAGGCCCATCATGAAGATCGACATCGCGCGGGCGCGCTTCGCGGGCGGGACGAGATCGGCGATGAGCGAGGTCGCGGCGGGCGCGCACGCGGCTTCACCGGCGCCGACGCCGAGGCGCGCGGCGAAGAGCTGCCAGTACGTGCGGGTCATGCCGGAGAGCGCGGTGAGCGCGCTCCAGACGAAGACCGCGCCGGCGAGGATCGACTTGCGCGGCGCGCGGTCGCTCAGACGTCCGAGCGGCACGCCGACGAACGCGTAGAGCAGCGTGAAGGCCGTGCCGAGCGCGCCCAACGCGCTGTCGGAGAGACCCCACTCCCGGCGGATCGGCTCGCCGAGCGCGCCGCCGATCACGCGGTCGAAAAAGTTCATCGTGTTGATCAGAAAGAGAACGGTCAGCGCGTAGGCAGCACTCTTCATCGCCCTTCGAACTCCGGCTTGCGTTTCTCGAGAAACGCGCGCATTCCTTCTTTCTGATCGCGGCTGGCGAAGAGGAGCTGGAATGCCTTCCGCTCCAGCGCGAGCCCGGCCTCGAGCGACGAGTCTTCGCCGGCCAGCACCGCTTCCTTGATCTGCATGATCGCCAGCGGCGGCATGTTCGCGATGACGTTCGCGAGCCTCATTGCTTCCGCAAAGACCTGGTCATCGGCCACGACGTCGCTGACCAGCCCCATGGCCAGCGCGTCGCGCGCGCTCACCGGCTCGCCGGTCATCAGGATCTTCATCGCCCGGAACTTGCCGACCGCGCGGACGAGCCGCTGCGTGCCGCCCGCGCCCGGCATGATGCCGACGCGCACTTCCGGCTGGGCGAAGCTCGCGCCTTCGCCGGCGATGATGAGATCGCAGTGCATGGCCAGCTCGCAGCCGCCGCCGAAGCAGTAGCCGTTGACCGCGGCGATGACCGGCTTCGGGCAGTCGGCGACCGCGCGCCACAGCCGCTCCGTGCGCCGCACGAAGAGCTCGACCGGCGTGCGCTCGACCATGTCGCGGATGTCCGCGCCCGCGGCGAAAATTTTCTCGCCACCGGTGAGGATGATGCAGCGCGTCGCGTCATCGCTTCCGAGCTGCGCAAAGTGCTCCGCGAGCGTTTGCCGCACGGGGAGGTTCAGCGCATTCCGCGCCTCGGGGCGATTGAGTTTGATGACGGCGATGCGCTCGTCGGGGCGCTCGAGAATCACTTCGCTCATTTCGCCTCCGGCGCCGGCGGCGAGGACGCCGCCGGATCAGCCGCCGGGACGGCGGCGTTCCGACCGCTGGGAACGCCGGCGTCCTCGCCGGCTGGCCGGGCGGCGTCTCGCCGCCCCCCGAGAATCACTTCGCTCATCGTCCCTCCGTCAGCCGCCGCGCGATGCGCGCGAGCTGGAGCACGTGCTCTCCCATCGGCGCGAAGCGCGGGTCGTCGGTCTGGCCGCGCACGAAGCGCGCGTAGATCTGCTGGATCACGACCGCGAGCTTGAACACGGCGAAGACTTCGTAGATGGCGATGTTCGAAACGTCACCGGGATAGCGCGCGAGGATCTCGTCGCGCTTGAACCAACCCGGATTCTTCGTGACCTCCGACATCGGCGCGTGCACCCAGTAGCAGAGGAGGATGCCGAGATCGACGAGCGGATCGCCGACGGCCGCCATCTCCCAATCGAAGACACCCACGAGCCGCGACGGGTCGTCCTCGGACAGCATGACGTTGTCGAGCTTGTAGTCGCCATGGACCAGCGTCGCGCGCGGCGGATCATTTGGAATGCGCTCGTCGAGCCAGCGCGCCAGCCATTCCATGTCCGGCACGTCGCTCGTCTTCGAGCCGTGCCAGCGCTCCGTCCAGCCGTGAATCTGCCGCGCGACGAAGCCTTGCGGCTTGCCGAGTGCGTCGAGTCCGTGCTTCGTGATGTCGATCGCGTGCAGCTCGGCGAGCGTGTCGATCATGTTGCCGCTGATGCGCTGCCGCAGCTCCGGCGCGAACGATTCCTCGGCGCGCACGACCATCCCGCGCCGCCGCTCCATCACGTAAAACACCGAGCCGATCACGCTGGTGTCCTCGCACAGATGCAACGGCTTCGGCGCGAGCCCAAAGTGCGGATGCACGGCGGCGAGGACGCGGAACTCGCGAGCCATGTCGTGCGCGCGCGGCGGGACGGGGCCGAGGGGCGGGCGGCGGAGAACGAGCTCCGTGTCGCCGAACTGCAGGTCGTAGGTGAGATTGGAGTGGCCGCCGGGAAACTGCGTGACTGTCAGCTCGCCGTCGAGGTTCAGCTCGCGGCGAAGATACGCGGCCAGTTGGTCCCAATCGAGTTGCTCGCTGGGGCGAACCGGCCGCGTGTCGCTCATTTGACCCTCAGCACCCGCGCGATCACCGACGGCAGGAAGCGCTGCAGCGTGATCGCATGAATCTCTTTCCCTCCAACGTGCACTTCCCGCTTGTTGTTCGCAACGCCGCGCAGAATCGCGGGCGCCGCTTCTTCCGGCAGCATCGCGTTCTTGTGCGTGTCATCCAGCTTGCCGTGACGCGTGCCGTCGCCGCGAAGCGCGTTCTCGGAGACGTTCGTGCGGATGTAGCCGGGGCAGACGATCGTGACCTTGAGGCCGCGCTTCTGCGTCTCCGCGCGCAACGCGTTGAAGAAGCCGTGCAGCGCGTGCTTCGACGCCGCGTACGCGGAGCGCAGCGGCACGCCGACGTAGCCGATCACGCTGCTGATCGGCACGATGTGGCCCGAGCCGCGCGCGAGCATCGACGGCAGGAGCGCCTTCGTGAGCGCGATCGTGCCGAAGTAGTTGAGCTCCATGATCTGGCGGTCGGTCTCGAGCGCGGTCTCCGCGGCAAACGAGCGCTGGCTCACGCCGCCGCTGTGCACGACGATGTCGACGTGATCGAACTCTTTCAGCACCTCGGCGGCCGTTCTTTGAATCGCTTCGCTGTCGGTGAGATCGAGCGGCTTGACGACGTGCTTTTCGGGATTCGCGCAGAGTTGTCTCACGCGCTCCAACTCCGCCGCATTGCGCGCCGAGAGAATGACGCGCGCGCCTTCGCGGCTCCACGCGATCGCGAGCGCCTCGCCGATGCCTGACGACGCGCCGGTAATCCAGACGATCTGGTTTTCGAATCTCATCGCTTCAACACGTTCCTCGCGATCACCATCCGATGCACCTCCGACGGTCCGTCGTAAATCCGGAACGCCCGCGCTTCCCGGTAGAAATGCTCGAGCGGCGTGTCGCCCGACACGCCTAATGCGCCGCACACCTGCACCGCGCGGTCGATGATCCGATTCACGGCCTCGGCGACGAAGACTTTGCAGATCGACGATTCGTGACGGATCTCGCTCCCCTGCTCGTGCGCCCAGCCGGCCTGCAGCACCATCAGCCGCGAGGCGTGCAGCTCGATCTCCGAGTCGGCGACCATCCATTGAATGGCCTCCTGCTCGGAAAGCTTCTTGCCGAACGCCGCGCGCTGCTTCGCGTAGTCGACGGCGATGTCGAGCGAGCGCTGGGCGATGCCCATCCAGCGCATGCAGTGCGTGAGCCGCGCGGGACCGAGGCGCGCTTGCGCGAGACGGAACCCATCGCCGGCCTTCGCGATGATCGCGGAGTCGGGAACGCGCACGTGATCGAAGTCGACTTCGCCGTGGCCGACGTTGCCGTGCTCGCCCATCACCGGCACGTTGCGGATGAAGCGATAGCCGGGCGTATCCGTCGGCACGAGGAACATGGTCGCGCGTTTGTGCGGCGCGGCTTCCGGATCGGTCACGGCCATCGTGACGGCGAACGCCGCACCATCCGCGCCGGTCGTGAACCATTTGCGGCCCGTGATCTCCCAACCCCTGCCATCTTCACTGTCGACGCGCGTGGCCCGCGTCATCATCATCGTCGGATCGGATCCCGCACCCGGCGCCGGCTCCGTCATCGCGAAACAGGAGCGGATCGCTCCGTCGATCAGCGGCCGCAGATACTGCTCGCGCTGCGCGTCATTCGCGTGATGCGCGAGCAGGTGCATGTTGCCTTCGTCGGGCGCGGCACAGTGCAACGCGACGGGCCCGAGGAAACTGCGGCCCGCCTGCTCGAACAACACGCACATCGCGACGGTGCCGAGCCCGAGTCCGCCGTACTCGCGCGGCAACTGCGGGCCGAAGATGCCGGCGCTTTTTGCCTTGGAGCGAAGCGACGCGACGAGCTCGGGCGTGAACGGCTGCGACTCCGCGGGGATCACTTCATCGCGCACGAATGCGGCGACGCGATCGCGGAGGTCGACCAGTTCCGCATCGAGCGCGAAGTTCATTGCAGGTTCTCGAGAATCGTGGCCGCGCCCTGGCCGCCGCCGACGCACATCGTGACCATGCCGTACTTTGAGTTTCTGCGCCGCATCTCGCCGAGGATCTGGACGGTCAATTTGGCGCCCGACGCGCCGAGCGGATGGCCGAGCGCGATCGCACCGCCGTTCACGTTCACGCGCTCCGGATCGATGCCCAGCTCGCGCATGACGGCGAGCGCCTGGCAGCCGAACGCTTCATTCAGCTCGATGATGTCGATGTCTTCGAGCTTCATCCCGGCGCGCTTCAGCGCCTTCGGCACCGCGACGACGGGACCCATCCCCATGATCTCCGGCGGCACGCCGCCGACGGCGAACGACACGAATCGCGCGAGCGGCTTCAGTCCCAACTCTTCGGCGCGTTTGCGCGACATCACGATCACCGCGGCCGCGCCGTCCGAGGTCTGGCTCGAATTGCCGGCGGTCACGACGCCTTTCGCGTGAAACACCGGCTTGAGCTTCGCGAGCGCGGCTTCGCTGCTGTCGGCGCGCGGGCCTTCGTCTTTGTCGAACGTGAATTTGCGCCGGTCATCGACCTCGTTGATCTCGACCTCGAGCGGCACGATGCCGTCGTCGGCGAACCGGCCGGCCTCCTGCGCCGCGATCGCGCGCTGGTGGCTGCGCAGCGAGAACGCGTCGGCCTCTTCGCGCGAGACGTTGTACTTGCGGGCGACGTTCTCCGCGGTGAGGCCCATGCTGAGGTAGACGTCGGGATCGTTTTCGACGAGGTAGGGATTCGGGCGGAAGCGTCCGTTGCCGCGCACGAGGCTCATCGACTCCGTGCCGCCGGCGATGATCGTGTCGGCCATGCCGGCCATGATCCGCTCGGCGGCCATGGCGATGGTCTGCGATCCCGAGGAGCAGAAGCGATTGACGGTGACGGCGGGCACGCTGTCCGGCAGTCCGGCGCGCAGCGACGCGATGCGCGCGACGTTCGTCCCCGACTCCGCCTCGGGGGCGGCGCAGCCGAGGATCACGTCGTCGTACTCGTCGGGTTTCACTTGCGGCGTTTTCGCGACGAGCGCGCGGATGACGTCCGCGGCCATGTCGTCGGGACGCGTGGTGCGCAGCGATCCGCGCGGCGCTTTTCCGACCGCGGTGCGTAGTGCTGCAACGATGACGGCTTCGTTCATCAGATCTCCTTGAACAGGATGCAGGTGGCGGTGCCGTGCGCGTAAATCGTGCCGTTGCGATCGACGACGCGCGCCTCGGCGGTGGCGGTGCGGCTTCCGGCGTGAATGACGGTGCCGGTGCAGCTGAGCGTTCCGACGTCGCGCGTGACCGCGCGGGTGTAGTTCACTTTCATTTCCAGCGTAGTGAAGATTTTCCCGGCCGGCATGACGCTGTTGATCGCGCAGCCGAGGGCCGTGTCGAGCAGCGTCGCGGCGAGACCGCCGTGCGCGATGCCGATGCCGTTCTCGTGCTCCGGTTTCATGTCCACCGTGACCGTGACGCGCCCTTCCTCGACCTCGGTGATGCGCACGCCGAGGAGACGCGTGAACGGACCGGCCTCCACCTCGCCCGCGGCGACGCGGCGCATGTATTCGAGTCCGGTCATGGTGGCGCGTGTGGTCATATCAATGGAGCGGTGGGCTTTAGCCCACCGTCTCGTTTTCGGCGGGCTAAAGCCCGCCGCTCCACAGGTATTCCTAATTCCTCAATGGCTTTCCCGTTTTCAACATGTACTGAATGCGCTCGAGCGTCTTCGGCTGCCCGAGCAGCTCGACGAACACCTGGCGCTCGAGATCGAGCAGGTATTGCTCGCTCACCCACTCGCCGCTCGACAAATCGCCGCCGCAGAGAATCCAGGCTAGTCGTCCGCTGATGAACGCGTCGTACTCGCTCATGTAGCCGCCCTGCTGCAGGACGTAGATGGCGGCCTTGATCGCGGCGCGGACGTCGCGTCCGGCGGCGTAGCAGTTCGCACCGTTCACTGCCGGATTGAACTCCATCGTCAGCACTTCCTGCTTCGCTTCGTGCAGGAGGTGATCGCGATTCATGACGATGCGATCTCCCTCGCTCAGGAATCCGAAATCCTTCGCCTCGGCCGCGCTCGACGACACTTTGCCGGCGCCGACGGTTTGCATCACGTTCTGCAACAGCGGCACGGGATCGGCGTTCGGCGTGCGCTTCATCGCCGGCGAGACGACGCGCCGGACCATCTCTTTGCAGCCGCCCGCGCCCGGAATCAGGCCCACGCCGACTTCGACGAGGCCCATGTACGTCTCGCCCGCGGCGACGACGCGCGACGCGGCCATGCAGACCTCGACGCCGCCGCCGAGGGTGCGTCCGAACGGCGCGGCAACGACCGGCTTCGACGCGAAGCGGACGCGCATGAGCGCGTCCTGCATCGACTTCACGGCGTCTTGTGGAGCGGCGGGCTTTAGCCCGCCGTTTTCATTCGGCGGGCTAAAGCCCGCCGCTCCACTCAGATTGGCGCCGACGCAGAAATCCTGGCCTTCGTTGCCGATGACGAGTCCGACCCAATCGCCTCGTTCGAGCTCTTCGACGCTCGCGATCAGCAACTCGCGGATGTCGCCGTCGAGCGTATTCATCTTCGTGTGGAACTCGAGACAGAGCACGTTGTCGCCGAGATCACGCAGGCTCGCGCCTTTGTTCTCTTGAACAACGGGGCATTCCTTGAGCGAGATCTGCCTCGGATCTTTCGGAATCGGGATGTACGACTTCGACGCGGGATCGTAGACGCTGCCGTCGCGATAGAACGTCTCGTTCCCGGCGTCGAGCATCTCCCGCACCCACGGCGCGGCATCGATGTCTTTGATGGTGTCGCGCACGCCGACCGCATCCCACAGCTCGAAGGGTCCGAGGTCGTGGGAGAAGCCCCAGCGAACCGCGCGGTCGATGCTCGCGAGGTCGTCGCTGATCTCCGGCACGCGGCGCGACGCATAGCCGAGGGCGTTGTAGAGAATGTGGCGCGCGAGCTTGCCGGCCTTGTCGTCCTGCTGCAGCACGAAACGCACGCGATCGGGCAGGCTCCTGATCTTCGAGGCCTCGGCGAGCGACGGGATGGCCGGCTCGACGCGCTCGCGATACTCGTTCGTTTTGAAGTCGAGCGAGAGGATCGACTTGCCATCCTTCTTATAGAAGCCCTGCTTCGTCTTGTCGCCGAGACGGCCGCGCTCCAGCAGCGACTTGCGCAGCTCGCCGACGCGCTCCGACTGCAGCACGCCGCGCGTTTCGTCGTTCGGAATGAGGTCGTAGAGATTGGCGGCGACGGCCATGGCCACGTCGATCCCGACGAGGTCCTGCAGCCGGAACGTGGCGGTCTTCGGCCGGCCGATGAGCGGGCCGGCAATCGCGTCCGCTTCTTCGACGGTGTAGTCGTTCGCGAGGACGAAGTCGGTGACGGAGACGCCGCCGATCGAGGCCAGGCGGTTGGCGATGAAGTTCGGCGTGTCTTTGCAGAGCACGACGCCCTTGCCGAGGCGCTGCTCGGCGTAGTCGCGGACGAACTCGACGATCTCCGGCGCGGTGTCGGTCGTCGGAATGACTTCGAGCAGCTTCATGTAGCGCGGCGGATTGAAAAAGTGCGTGCCGATGAAGTGCTTCTTGAAATCAGCCGATGCGTTGGTTGCGATCTGGCCGATCGGGAGACCGGAGGTGTTGCTGGAGACGATGCTGTCCGGCTTGCGGAGGCGGTCGATGCGGGCGACGAGCTCGCGCTTCGCATCCATGTTCTCGATGATCGCCTCGATGACCCAGTCGCCTTCGCCGATCCAGGCCTCGTGCTCGTCGAGCTTACCGGCGGTGACGAGCCCCGCCGCGTCGGCGTTGAAAAACGGCGGCGGCGTGTGCTTTTTGATCTTGTCGAGCGGCGGCTCGATGACGTCGAGCAGATAAACCGGCACGCCCGCGTTCGCGAAATGCGCCGCGATGCCGCTGCCCATGGTGCCGGAGCCGATGACCACGGCCCGGCTGATGGTTCGTGTCATGTGACGATTACTCCTCGCGCAGAACTCTCCGCAGAATCTTCCCGACCGCGGACTTTGGCAGACTTTCACGAATCTCGATCAACGTGGGACGTTTGAATTCAGCAAGATCTTTCGCGCAGTGCGCTTTCAAATCCTCGACCGTCGCCGACATCCCCGACTTGCATACGACGAACGCTTTTACGGCTTCGCCTCGATACGCGTCGGGCACGCCGATGACGACGGCCTCCATCACCGAAGGATGCGTGAAGAGGACAGACTCGATCTCGCCCGGATAGACGTTGAATCCGGAGACGATGATCATGTCTTTCTTGCGCTGCACGATGTAGGTGAAGCCGTCTTCATCGACGCGGGCGATGTCGCCGGTGTACAGCCAGCGCGTGCCGTTCGCGTCGGTGCGGATCGTGCTCGCCGTCTCCTCCGGCCGGTTCCAGTACCCCTTCATCACCTGCGGTCCGGCGATGCACAACTCGCCCTCGCCGCCGACCGGAACTTCCGTCGTTCCTTCGTTGAGGTCGACGACTTTCTGATCGGTGCCCGGCAGCGGAATGCCGACGCTGCCCGGCTTGCGAACGGACAGCGACGGGCTGTTGTGCGTGACCGGCGAGGCTTCGGACAAGCCATAGCCCTCGCTGAGCATGCCGCCGGTCAGCTGCTCGAACTGCTCGAGCACTTCCAGCGGCAGCGGCGCGGAGCCGCTGTTGAACGCGCGGATCTTGTCGATGCCGTACTCGCGCGACTTCGGATGATTCAGCAGCGAGATGAAGATCGTCGGAACCGCCGGGAAATAGGTCGGCCGGTGATCGCGCACCGCGTTCAGCAGCGCGTCGACGTCGTACTTTGGAAGCAGGATCTGCATCGCCCCGAGCCACGTCCCGGCCATCAGTCCGACCGTAAAGCCGTAGATGTGAAAGAACGGGATGACGAGGAGGTAGCGCTCCTCGCCGCGGCGCAGCGACGGGACGTGCAGCGTCGTCGACTGCACGACGTTCGCGAAGATGTTGTAGTGCGTGAGCATCGCGCCCTTGGGCGTGCCGGTGGTGCCGCCGGTGTACTGCAGCACGGCGACGTCGTCCGCATCGATGTGCACGCGCGGAAGCTGCGGCGTTTCGACGTTCGCGATCATTTCTTCGAACGACGCGGGCGCCACAAACGACGTGACGATCTTCGGGATGTTCGTGCCGTCGGTCTGCGGGACGAGCAGGTCCAGCACGATGAGCGCCTTCATGCCGGAGTCTTCGGCGACGACGCGTACTTCGCGCGGCGTGTACAGCGGGTTGATGTTCACGACGATCGCGCCGACGCGGAGGATGCCGAAGACGGCGACGATGTACTGCGGGCAGTTCGGCAGCATGACGCCGACGCGGTCGCCCTGTACGACGCCCGTACGCGCGAGCGCGGTCGCGAATTTGTCCGCGCGCTCTTTGATCTGCGCGAAGGTCAGCTGCTGCCCGAAAAACGCCACGGCCGGTTTATCGGGAACGTCGGCCGCGGCCATGCGGAGGATGTCGGTGAGCGGACGGCGCGGATAGTTGAGCTGCGGGCGGACCCAGTAGTCGTAGTGTGCGTGCCACGGACGCGTGTCAGACAATCGTTGCTCTCCTCTGCAGGTATCAGGTCTTAGGTATTAGGTATTAGGGCCGCCGCCCGCCCTAATACCTAATACCTGACACCTAATACCTGATCGTTCAGACAATCGTCGCTCCTCCGTCGACCACAATCGTTTGTCCGGTGATGTAGCTGGAGGCATCGGAGGCGAGGAAGAGCGCGACGCCTTTCAACTCCCCCGCGGCGCCGACGCGCGGGATGGGGTTGCGGCGCTGGATCTCCGGCTCGACGTATTCGATGACGGCGTCGGCGAGCCGCGAGTGAAAGAAGCCGGGCGCGATGGCGTTGACGCGGATGCCGTCGCGCCCCCACGTCGCCGCGAGCTCGCGCGTGAGTCCCATCAGCGCCGCCTTGCTGGCGACGTAGCCGGCGTAATGCGGTCCATTGGTGGACGATCTCATTCCGGCGACCGAGGCGATGTTGATGATCACACCGCGCTTCGCCTTCAACATCTCACGGCCCGCGGCCTGCGAGAAGAGGAACGCGCCGTTGAGATTCGTGTCGAGCACTTTGCGGAACTTGTCGAGAGCCATGGTCTCCGGGCGTTCGCCCCACGAAATGCCGGCGTTGTTGACGAGGATGTCGACGCGCCCGAATGCTTCCATCGTTGCGTCGACGACGGCCTGCACCTGCGCCTGATCCGACACGTCGCAGATCCGCCCCTCGGCGCGCACGCCGCGTTTGCGAAACTCGTCGAGCGCAGGGGCTAGCCACTGCTCGCGCCGCGCGCAAAG
>DATFHJ010000030.1:0-31385 GCA_035248585.1 Thermoanaerobaculia bacterium | reverse complement strand
GCGCGACCTGGCGTCGGTCGCGGAGATCGCGTACGCGCATCACGAGAAGCTCAACGGCCGCGGCTATCCGCGCCGGCTCACCGCGGACGGGATTCCGATCCAGTCGCGCATGATGACGGTCTCGGACATCTACGACGCGCTGACCGCGAGCGACCGCCCCTACAAACGCGCCGTTCCGACCGAGCGCGCGCTCGACATCCTGCGCATGGAGATGAACGAAGGCTTCCTCGACCCGTCGCTCGTGGATGTGTTCATCGAGGCGAAGGTGTACGAGCGTGCCGGCGTGCTGCGGACCTGACGTACCATAATGTCTCGAAGGAGACCGTCATGGCCAAAGGCATGAACTCGCGCAAAGAAAAGAAAAAACCGAAGAAGGACAAGAAATAGGTTGTTCGGTCTGGAAACCGCTCGCCTGATCGTCCGCCCGTGGCGAGCGGAAGATCGAGCCGCGTTCGCGGCGATCGTGTTCGATCCTGACGTGATGCAGTACCTCAACGGCGGGCGTCCGTACAGCGAGACGCAGGTGGATGAGTGGCTCGCGCGCCAGGCGCGGCAGCTCGAAGAACACGACGTCTGCATGGGCGCGGTGATCGAGAAGAGCAGCGGGAAGCTGGTCGGGATCTCCGGCACGCAGCCGCTCGGGACGACCGGCGATCTGGAGATCGGCTGGATCTTCGCGCGCGAGACCTGGGGCCGCGGCTATGCGACCGAGGCGGGACAGGCTGCGATGCAGCACGTCCTGGAGACCCTCGGTCGCACGCGCGTGGTGGCCATCATCGATCCGGACAACGAGCCGTCGAAGAGCGTTGCCGCGCGCCTCGGCATGCAGTGGGAAGCCCGCTACGTCGGCGCCCAACTCGGCTATCGGATGCCGGATGTGGTGGTGGACTTGTTCTACAAAGAGCGTGGAGCGGCGGGCTCTTAGCCCGCCGAAAAGCCTCGGCGGGCTAAGAGCCCGCCGCTCCACACAGAACCGCTATTTCGCCGGATTCTCCGCAAACAACTTCGCGAACGCCCCCGTCGCCTGCGACAGCACCGCATGCGCGGCGGTGCTATAGGCTTCGTTCGTCGTTTCCGCGACGCGCTTCTGTTTCTTGCTGACGTTGTCGACGACGGGACCGAGGACCTCGCCGGTCTTCGTATCGACGACGAACATCTCCGCGAACTCGACGTCGGTATCGAGCGCTTTCTTCAGCGTCAGCGCGCCGTCGTCGCCCTTGAACACGATCCCGCCGTAGCGGGTCTGCTCCGCGCGCACCACGCGCGTCGAGAATGTCGGGATCGACATCGCCAGCGACGCGCCGACTTCCGCGCGGCGGGCGATCAATCCGCTCTTGTTGCCGCTCGACTGCATGTGCGCGAAGTCGATGACGATCATCGGCGCGATCGAGACCGGCGCGCTCATGGCCTCGGACTGCTTGTTGAACGCGCGCATGTTCTTCTGAGAGAGCCCCGCGTCGCCCCACGAATCGCCGACCTGCCACCAGAGCGGCATCCCCGTCGGGCTGAACGCCTTGCCTTTGAGGAGGCCGGAGTCGACCGGCTGCGGCACCGGCACGGTCTTGAACTCCGCGTACGTCGCGGCGTCCGGCACCACTACTTCGCGGCCCGCGGCCTTCAGCTGATCGAGGAACAGCTTGTACGCCTCGTCGGTGATCTTCTGCAGCGTCGCGTCATCGACGCCGCGGAGATCGACCTCCATCTTCGCGCGCGCCGAGCCGCGCTCCACGCCGCCCGGCAGGTACGTCGCGCCGACGAACGCGCGGGCCTCGTTGTGATTCACGAACACCACGCGGAAGCCGGAGACGGCGACGCGGTTCGTCTTCGCGAACGCCGTCACCGTCTTCGCGCCGAACGTGCCGCCCATCTTTCCGTCGAACCAGTCGGACGGATTCAACTCGGGAAGAGAAATCGTATTGGCCGCGATTAAAGCGGCGAACAGCAGTGTCTTCATGATTTGGCCCTCACCACTGATCGCGCAAAGCAGGGCAAAAGTCCCTCAACTTTTGTTGATCGGCCTCGTCGCGCTGCTGTACCGGAAGGCCGTGCGCCTCTGGTGGATCTGGGACGATCCCGCGACGCTGCGGCTCGTCCTCGACCGCACGGTGTGGCAGCCGTTCGTCGACGGCGCGTCGTGGCCGCGGAAGATGTTCACGCCGCTGCTGACGGTGTTTTTCGAGCTGCAGTCGGCGCTCTTCGATCTCGATGCGCAGCGGTTTTACGTCCTGCATCTCGTCGTCGTCGCGGCCACGGCGATCGCGGTGTACGTTGCGTTCCGCTCCTTCGTAGAGACGGCGCCCGCGCTGTCGGCGGCGGTCGTCTTCCTCGCCGGCCCGGCGCTCTGTTCGATCGTCACCCAACTCTCGACCGTGCACTACTTTCTGGCGATCTTCTTCGCCGCGTTGGCCGTCATTGCGTGGCGGCGGTCGAGCGTCCTTTCGGCGCTGTTCTATCTGCTCTCGCTGCTCGCGAAAGAAGTCGCGGCGCCGCTGCCGCTCGTGCTGCTTTGCCTCACGAATCGGAAGCGGCGGGTGCTCCCGCACTTTGTTGCCTTCGCGGTGTATTTCGTTTGGCGCGGCCTGGTGTTGGGGACGTTCGGCGGCGGATACGGGTGGGCGGTCGGCGGAAAGGACTGGCGCACGCTGGTCGCGTTTCCATGGAAGATCCTGGTCTTCGCGGGCGTGCCTTTGGTTTGCGCGATCACGGTGGTGTTTGCGATCGGGATGCGCAGTCGGCGCGGTTGGCTCGTTTTCCTGCTCGCGATCGTGCTCTCGATCGCACCGTACGCGCCGATGGCAAAAGACGTCGCCGCGCGCTTCGCCGTCGTTCCGTGGCTGACCTTTGCCGCGGGCTTCGCCGCGGCCGTGAGTGGGATTCAGAACCGCCGCCTTCGCACGGCGATCCTTCTCCTCATCCCGGCGATCACGCTCGTCGCCAATCGCTACGAATGGGCGCGCGAGTTTCGATACAAGCGCCGCATGTCGGATGAGAATCGTTTCTTCTTCTACGACCTGCCGGCCAACGGCCTGCTGCGCGATCCGCTGCTCACCGGCCACGACATGGGAGAGCTGAACTGGCTGCGCACGGACTACGTGCGCCGGGAGCCGGGCGGGCTCTGTTTCTACGACGACCTCTATCTCGCGACGAGCGACCTCCGCGGCAAGCGCGTGTGGCAGTACGACGTCACTCGCCGGGCGATGGTCGAGATCACGTCCGACCTCGATGCCATCCTCGGCCGCCATCAGCGGATCACGCGCACCAACGCGCCGCTCTCCGCGCGCTTCCGCTATGTCGACGGGACGCTGCAGTGGGAGCTCGGACCGTACGATCGCGGACAGTACTTTGCGCTCTTCGGCAACGGCATCCAGACCGGCGAGATCGCGCGCCACGATGGCTTTCGCCTTCCCGCCGCGGCGACGATCGCCCTGCGCATCCGCTACGACTCGCCCGACGGATGGATCACGTATTCGCCGGAGCTGACGTTGGATCTGGCGAAGAATCCGGCGTTCGACTGGTCACGTTGACCTCCCGTGCCCGAGCCCGCGCCCGCTTCCGAGCCCGGGGTGGGCGGCTCGAGTTCAAGCCGCGCTTCCCCCGCCCCGGGCGCGGAAGCGGGCGCGGGCTCGGGCCCGGGTTTAAGAACTGTGCAGGACCGCCGCCCCATACCGCACTTTCTTCCCCGCCTCCAGCCGCACGCGTGAGAGATCGATCCGTCCCGGCTCGAGCAGCACGACCACGCTCGAGCCCATGTGAAACGTGCCGAGGCGATCGCCGGCGGCGATCGGAACCGCGGGATCGTACGAGCGGGCGGCGGACGTCGCGCGCGGCACGTTGGAGATGAACGAGTCGTAGGCGACGGAGATCTTGCCGACGTTCGTCGCGCCGATCATCACCACCGCGACGAGGCCGTAGCTCGATTCGACGTACGTCACGACGCGCTCGTTGACCGAAAACAGCTCGCTGATGTTCGCCATCGACCAGTCGTTCACCGGCCAGAGCTTCCCGGGGATGTGCACGCTGCGGGTGATCGTGCCGCCGATGGGGGAGTGGACGTGGTGGTAATCCTGCGGCGAGAGATAGAGGTTGAAGAAGACGCCGCCGTCGTAGCGCCGCGCCAGCTCATCGTCGCCGAGGAAGCTGGCGACGGTGTAGGTCTTCCCTTTGATCTGTTCGAGCCGGCCCTCGGTGACGATGCCGAACCCGCGCAGCGTGCCGTCCACCGGCGAGACGAGGTCGGCCTCGATGGGACGCAGCCCCTCGCGCAGATCGCGGATGAAGAAATGCCCGATCGACGGGTAGTGATGATGCGGATGCTCCGCCTCATCGACGTCGATCTGATACGTGCTCGCGAACCAGTGCACCAGCCGCCGCGCGATCGGCTTCGGCCAGCGGACATGCATCAGCCGGCCGATCGTGCGGCTGAGGTGATTCTTCGGGACGTAGCGTAAATAGCGATACACGGAGTGGAGTATTGCAAAACGGAAGACAGGACGCCCTTTTCGGGTTCTTAACCGCCGTCCAAAATCTGCTTCATGAAAGAAGGAGATGTCCTGTTGAAAGCACTCTATCTCTCCATTGTTGTTGCAGTTTCTTCACTGGCGTTCGCCCAGCAGCCTGCACCGGCGCCTCCCGCTGCGGCACACGCGTACAAGAACGCGGAGCGGCGCGCGCTGACCGCGGACGTGGCGGAGTACACGTTCACCGTTCGCGTCGGCAACGGTCCGTTTGATGAGATCGCCCTGCATCGCGTCGTGAAAGAGTCGGCCCCCGGCAACCCGGTCGCCGCGAACAATGCCGTCTTCCTCGCCCCCGGCGACATCTGGAATTTCCGCGCGGCGTTTCTCACCGGCGCGCATTCGCTTCCGGTCTTCCTCGCCGAGCGCGGCGTCGACGTGTGGGGCATCGATTACCGCTGGACGCGCGTGCCCGGCAACACCGCCGACACGTCGTTCATGCGCACGTGGGGTCTCGAGCAGGATGCGTCCGACCTCGGCTTTGCCCTCGGCGTGGCGCGTCACGCGCGCGCGGCGACCGGCAGCGGCTTCGGCCGGCTCTTTCTCCTCGGCTGGAGCCGCGGCGGCCAGATCGGCTACGCCTATCTCAACGGCGAGAGCCAGCTTCCTCCCGGCCAGCGCAACGTGCGCGGCTTCATCCCCGTCGACATCTATCTGAAGACCGACGTCCCGCAGCTGCAGGCGTTCGCGTGTCAGCGGCAGCAGAACACCGAGGCCGCGATCGGGGTGGGGCAGGACGCGAACCCGACCGGCGGATTGATCTCCGTCCTCGGCACGCTCGCCTCCGTCGATCCGAACGGCGCGTCGATTCTCAATCCCGCGCTCACGAATCGCCAGGCCGGCCTCCTCGTCGGCGCGGCGACGTTCACGCTCCAGGGCGGGCTCGAGCCGGCGCCGTTCTATCACTTCACCGGCGGCGTCTTCGATCAGAACGGTGTGCCGGCCGGCTTGCTCTATTCGAATGAATCGGAGCTCTTCTCGTTCGAGCAGGCCGCATCGGCGTTCCAGCCGAACCGCGAGCTCGCCGATGCCGACGCGGCCACGTGCGGCGCGACCGACGTCGCATTCGACGATCACCTCTCCGACATCACCGTGCCGGTCCTCTACATCGGCGCCGGCGGCGGCTTCGGCGAGTACGGTCTCTACACGACGACGCTCCTCGGCAGCACGGACGTGCAAAGCGTGATCGTGAACAAGGTCGCGCCCGCGCTGCGCCTCTTCGACTACGGCCACGCCGACCTCTTCCTCGCCGGCGACGCGGATGCCCAGGTGTGGCAGCCGATGTTCGACTGGATCAACGCGCATTGATTTGGATGGCGGATGGCAGATGGCAACCCATCAGTCTTTTTCGCCATCCGCCATCCGCCATCTGCGATCTGCCATCTGCAACAATGCGCGCATGAGACTCGTCTTGTGCGCGCTTCTCCTCTCTCCAGCGTTGTTCGCACAACTCCGTCCGGTCAACACCTTCTCCATCGTCGCCCGCGATCCCGCGACCGGCCAGCTCGGCGTCGCCGTGCAATCGCATTGGTTCGCGGTCGGGCAGATCGTGCCCTGGGCGGAGGCGGGAGTGGGGGCGGTGGCGACGCAGAGCTTCGTCGATCCGTCGTACGGCAAGCTGGGACTCGATCTCTTGCGCGCGGGCAAGAGCGCTCCCGAAACGTTGCGCGCGCTCCTCGGCGGCGATGCCGCGTGTCAGGTGCGGCAGGTCGGCGTCATCGATGCGAACGGGAATGTGGCGACCTTCACCGGCGCGCGCGACATCATCGCCGCCGGCGGCATCGCCGGGAACGCGAGCGGCACAAGCGATGTCGCGTGTGGCGACGGCGGCGGGCGTCTCGCCGTCGGAAAAGACTTTGCCGTGCAGGCGAATCTCATGGCCAACGATACGGTCTGGCCGGCGATGGCAAAGGCGTTCACGTCGTCCAAAGGCGATCTCGCCGAGCGGATGCTCGCGGCCCTCGATGCGGCGCAGTCGGCGGGCGGCGATATTCGCGGCAAGCAGTCGGCGGCGCTGATCGTGGTCGGTGCGAAGTCGAGCGGGCGCGCTTGGCAGGATCGGGTCTTCGACCTGCGCGTCGACGATCATCCGCAGCCGCTCGTCGAGCTGCGCCGCCTCGTCGCGCTGCAGCGCGCGTACAACCACATGAACGCCGGCGATCTCGCCGTCGAGCACAAGGACAACGAAGGCGCGCTGCGCGAGTACAGCGCCGCGGAGCAGATCGCCGCGTCGACGTCCGGCATCCCGCAGAGCCGCTACGCGGAGATGCTCTACTGGCATGCGGTCGCGCTCGTGAACATGCAGCGGGTCGACGACGCCCTGCCGGTCTTCGCGCGCGCGTTCTCGCTCGAGCCGTCGTGGCGCGAGCTCACGCCGCGTCTCGTGCGCTCGGGCCTGCTGCCCGACGACGCGAAGCTGATCGCGCGCATCGTTGGCAGTCATCCTGCTCCTTGAGCAGACGTGAACATTCTCCTCTTCGTTGTTGCGCTCGCTGCAAACCGCGCCGCGCTGCCCGACCTCCCGCACGACCGCGTCGACCGTTTCGTCGAACGCTTCACCACCGGCGACAAGAAAGCCGAGATCGATGACGCGTTCGCGCGGATGCCCGAGGTCGAGAAGATGATCTCGGAGAAACTGCGCCGGAAGGGGATGCCCCGGGAGCTGATCTACCTGGCGATGGCGGAGTCGGGCTTCAATCCGAAAGCGCATTCGCGCGACGAAGCGATCGGCATCTGGCAGCTGATCCCCGACACGGCGCGGCGCTACGGATTGAAAGTGAACGACGAAGTCGACGAGCGCCGCGACGCGGAAAAAGCCACCGACGCCGCGCTGTCGTACCTGTCCTATCTCTACAACCGCTTCGGTTCGTGGTACCTGGCGGCCGCGGCCTACAACACGGGCGAGAACCGCGTCGCGCGCATCATGTCCGAGGTCACGGGAGCGGAGACCGGAACCGACGCCGATTTCTATCGCATCGTCGAGCAACTGCCGGGCGAGACGCGGGACTTCGTCCCGGCGATGCTCGCGCTCTCGCGCATCGGGAAGACGCGAGAGCGCGAAGCTTGCTGTTCTTAGGTGTTCGCCTCCGACTGCTGCCGGATGCGCTCTTCCTGCTCGCGCAGCTCGGGCGTGAGCTCCGCGCCGAAGTCCTCCGCTTCGAAGATCGGGCGGATCTCGAGATCGCCTTCTTCATTGCTCGGATTCGGGGCTTTCTTCGCCCACTCGATCGCCTCGTCGAGCGACTTCACCTTCCAGATCCAGAAGCCGGCGATCGTGTCGTTCGTCACGCCGAACGGACCGTTCTGCACCGTCCGCTCGCCTTTGCCGCCGAAGTGCACGCGCGCGCCCTTCGACGTCGGATGCAGCCCCTCGCCGGCCTGCATGATCCCGGCCTTCACCAGTTCTTCGTTGTAATTGCCCATCTCCTCGAGAAGCTGCTGCGAGGGCATCACGCCCGCTTCGGAATCCTTGCTCGCTTTCACAATGACCATCACTCGCATCGTCGTTTCCTTTCTTACTGTTCCCAGCCGGTACGCATGCCGCCGTTGAGGATCCAGGGCGTGCCGTAGCGGTCGGTGAGCATACCGAAGCCGTCCGCCCAGAACGACTCGCCCCACGGCATCGACACGTTCGCGCCGTCCGAGAGTCCGTCGAACGCCGCTTTGCCTTCGGCCGCGGTCGGGAAGCTCAGCGTCACGCTGAAGCCCTTCATCCCCTGATAGCCGGGCCCGAACCCGACCATGCTGTCGCCGGCCATCAGCACGGCGCCGTCCAGGTCGAGACGGGCGTGCATGATCCGGTCCTCGTTGCCGAGAGGCATCTGGTCGCCGAGCGGCGCCTGTCCGTTCGTGAGCAGCACGCTCAGCTTGCCGTTGAGGGCCTTCTCGTAGAAGCGCATGGCCTCGGCGCAATTTCCATCGAAAGAGAGGTAGGCGGTGAGTTGGGGCATGTCCAGTTCCTTTCTGTCCGTCACGATGTTGTGGTGTCAATATAGTATCGATTAGTCCTAAAAAGCAACTAAAAAGTTGTTACAAAGTAGAAGGTGGTGTATATTAAGGTCCATGAACGCCAAGCGCACCTATGAAGACGGATGCGCGACCGCGCACGCGCTCGACCTCATCGGCGAGCGCTGGGCGATCCTGGTCGTGCGCGAGCTGATCCTCGGGCCGAAGCGCTTCACCGACCTCCGCACCGGCCTCCCCGCCATCAGCCCGAACGTGCTCACGCAGCGGCTCGAGGAGCTGGAGGAGGGAGGCATCGTCCGCCGCCGCAAGCTCCCGCCCCCCGCCGCGGCCTGGGTCTACGAGCTGACGGAGTGGGGTCTCGAGCTGGAGCGCGTGATCATGGCCCTGGGCCGATGGGGCGCCCGCTCGCCGAACCTGATGCAGGGATTCCCGCTCAGCGTCGACGCCCTCGTCCTCTCGCTGCGCACCATGTTCAGCGGCGAGACCGCCGGCAAATTCAAAGCGTCGGTCGAGCTGCGCATCGGTGAGGAGCGCTTCCGCGCAACGGTCGCGAACGGCGAGATGGACCTGACCCGCGGCACCCTCGATCGCCCCGACGCCATCATCGAGACCACTCCCGAAACCCTCGTCGCCGTCGTCTACGGCGGCCGCAAATTCGCCGAGGCCGTGCGCGCGGGGGATTTGAAGGTGGAGGGAGACAAGGCCGCGGCGAAGCAGTTCTTGTCGCTGTACCCTTTGCCGGCGCCGGTCGCGCTATAATTCCGTCGGTCCCGAAATCAATTTATGCGGTGGCGCAGGGCAAGCTTCGCCATTCTCGTGATCCTGTTGTCGACGGGTCTCGTCCTATTTGTGTCCTGCTCCGGACTGCGTTGCATCGCGTCGTCGCATAGCACGCACGACGACGAAAAACCGACCGCCATCAAAGAATGGGCGAAGGACGAGCCGGCGATCGACGGCATGACGGTCTACGTCAAAGGCGAAGGGCCGCCGGTCATTCTGCTGCACGAAGTGCCGGGATTGTTGCCGGAGACCGTGCGGTTCGCCGAGAAACTGGCGGGCGCCGGCTACCGCGTGTACATGCCGCTCTTCTTCGGCAAATTCAACGACAGGGTCGGACGCGTGCGGCAGTTCTTCGTTTGCGCAGGCCCGAACTTCAACTGCCTCTCGACGGACGAGAGTCCCGTGGTCAAAAAACTCGAGACACTGCGGGACCGCATCACGGCGAATGGCCGGCAGCGCGTGGCCATCATCGGCATGTGCCTCACCGGCGGGATGCCGCTGGCGCTCGTGAATGACCGTGTCGCCGCGGTGGTCCTCAGCCAGCCCGCCGTTCCGTTTCCTCTGTCCGCGGCGAAGCGCGCTTCGCTCGGCGTCGATCTCGACCGGCTCGAGCACAAAGCGTGGCAGGGCCACGTCCTCGCCATTCGCTTCGCGGAGGACTGCCTCGCCACAAAGGAGCGGTTCGAGACGCTCTGCCGCAAGATCCCCACGGATCACCTGACCATTCACGTCGTTCCTACCGACAAGCCGTGCGCGCATTCCGTCCTGACCGTCGAAGGTCAGAACAAAGCGAATGGGGACGTGAAAACAGTCGCGCAGACGGCGATCCAGCACACGACCTGTTTCCTCGCCCGACATCTGAAGAAGAAAGAAGAGTGCCGCGATGAAAGCGATCGACCTTGCCACGCTGATTGACCATTGGACGACTCACATCCTCGACTGGGCGCTGGTTCTCGCCGCCGTCGCGACGATCACGATGGCGTTGCTCGAGCTGCTCAAAGCGATCCTCGCCGTCCGGCGGCGGTATCACGAGCGCCGGATCCGGACGTGGCTCGGACCGGGCGACACCTACGGCGAGATGATGATGCTGGCCGTCGGCGGCGGTGGCGCGCCGCAGGCGTTGTTCGATCAGCCGACGAACAAAATGATGGGGCAGATCCAGGCCGCCGCGAACACCGCCCTCGACTTCCCGGATCGCTATCCGGCGTTCTACACCTTCCTGACCGTGGAGCCGGGCACGCGCGCGGCCACGTCCGATCAGGACATCTGGCGCGAGTTCTGCGCGCGCGTCGAGCGCGGCGAGCGGATCGATCCCGAAAACACCGAGTTCAGCGCCGACGTCTCGCGGGCCACGCGGGCCCGGGCGCGTCTCGATCACTTCGTCGCGCGCAGACTCGACGCGTTTCAGACCGTCACCGAATATCTGTGGGCCCGCGGCAATCAGGCCGTTGCCGTCGCCGGAGCGACGATTTTTCTGCTGTTCCTTCTCGCCGCGCACCGCCCGCTCAACGTCGGCCTGGTGGTGATCGCGTTTTTCGGCGGCACGATCTCGCCGCTCGCAAAAGACGTCGTCGCCGCGCTCGGCGATCTCCGCACCCGCCGGTAAACCGCCATGCCCTTCGAGCCCTACATCTCGTTTCGCAAGGTCAGCGCGAACTCGCTCGACCTGATCGATCCGCCCGTCCAGCAGCCGTCGAACGCGCTCACGCGCGGCACGAATCTGCTGCTGCTGATCCACGGCTACAACAGCTCGGTGGCGGGAGCGTCGGAGTCGTACACCGGCTGGCAATCGCTGCAGAACGAGCTCGGAGGCATCGCGAACGCGAACGTCGTGGGGGTGTACTGGCCGGGCAGCAATTGGGAGAGCGTCCTGGTATACCTGCAGGCGATCGGAAAAGCGGAGCAGACGGCCCAGCGCCTGGCGCGCGCGCTCCACGCCGCGGCGGCCGGCTTCGGCGTCCTCCGCCTGAGCATCCTCACGCATTCCCTCGGCGCGCGCGTCACGCTGAATCTCGTCGAGCGTCTGCAGAAAGACGCGAATCCGCGGATTCAATTGGAGCGGTTCGTCGTCATGGCAGCGGCCTTCCCGACGCGTTTCCTGTCGCCGGGACGTCCGATCCGCCAGAGTCTCGATCAGGCCCGGACGCCGTTCCTGAACCTCTACTCCGAGGCCGATGCCGTGCTGCACTACGCCTTCCCGCTGGCGGAATCGATCCACGGCTCCGGCTTCTTTCCGACCGCCCTCGGCCGCACAAAATGGACGGGCGGTTCGGCCATCACCGCGCCGCAGCTGACGCAGCAGGAGAACACCGGCTCGGGACACACGACGTACTGGTACGGCGAAACCGGCGCGGCACGCGCGTCCGCTCTCCGCGCCGGCCGCCTCGCGCGCGGATACCTCGGCCTGGGTGCCGTCGCCCGCGAGACGCCGACGCGCGACACGCCCACTCGTTAGGGAGTGGAGGACAGGCACTCCTGCCTGTCCTGAGCGAAGCGATGAACCGGACAGGCAAGAGTGCCTGTCCTCCACTTCAGCGAGCGGGCCGCAGCCGCCGCAACATCTCCATCGCCTCCGTACTGATCGGGAACAGCGCCTGCGCTTTTTCGTACGAACGGATTGCCGCCGCGCGATCGCCGAGCGCGGCGTAGGCCTCGCCGAGGCGGAGGTGAAAGCTTGCCGCTTCCGGATAGCGCTCCACCGCGGTTTGCAGCAGCGCCAGCGCTTCCTGCAATTCGCGATGCTGCATGTGGCGGAGGATCTTCACCGTCAGCTGCCCCTTTTCCTCCTCCGGCAGGTTCCAGCGATCGTAATTCGGGCGAGTGCCGAGGATGTCGAGCTCGATGACGACCTCCTCGCCGATGGCCTTGTTCCAGAAATCGGGTCCGTCGATGCCGAAGTCGCGGCGTTTCAGCGTGACGGAGCCGCTGCCGCCGATGCGGATGTTGCCCCAGCCGGCATCGGCGACGCGCGCGACGGTGCGCGTCATCGGAATGGCGATCGCGCGCGTCACGCCCTTCATCGACAGCTCGCCGTGCACCAGGTACTGGTTCGCGCCCTTCGGCTCGATGCGCGTGCTCTGAAACACGATCCTCGGATGCTTCGCGCTCGCGAACCATGCATCTCCCTGCAAATCGCGGTCGCGGCCGGAGTCGCCGGTGTCGATCGACGCCGCGTCGATGCTCAGCGTCACCGACGAGCGCTCCGGATGCGCGTCGTCGTAGAGGATGGTCGCGGCGTAGTCCTTGAACGTCCCGCGCACTTTCGACATGCCGAAAAACGAGACCGTGAAGCCGAAGGAGGAGTGCGAGCGGTCGATCGAGAAAATCTCCGCGCCGATGAGATCGATGCGCGCGGTAGGCGGGGCCTGCGCGAAGAGCGGAAGCGCGAGAGCGAGAGCGAACAGTCGTGCGATGCGCATGCTTCGCAACGTAGCGCCGCGTCACGCTCGGAAGGTCAGGGCCGTGTCAGGATTGCGTCAGGAATGGAGGCGGAGGGCGTCAGGGTCTGACGATCAGCACGAGTCCCACGATGCAACAGGCGATGCCGACGACGTTCGCAACCGTCAGCTGTTCGCGAGCGAACAGCACTCCGAACGGCAGGAGCACCAGCGCGACGGTGACGTTCGAGATCGCGGCGCCCAGCGAGACCTTGAGCCCGTTGCGATAGGCGAGGAGGAAGCCCATCTCCACGCCGACGATCGCGAGCCCCATCGCGATCACCGACCAGTTCAGCGTGCGGATCGACGCCGCCGTCGGCATGCTGCGTTCCGCGATCAGCAGCGCGACCGTCGCCGCCAGCGCGATGATGTACGCGCCGGCCAGCACGATCAGCGGATTCGCGGTCTTCGGCACCGACTTCTGCGAGAAGTGGTAGATGACGTTCGCGACGATGGTGAGCGCAAGCGGCAGCAGAAAAGCGCGCATGCGGCGACGATAGCTCAACCCTGCTGCTTGCGCACCCGGCTGTAGTGCGCGGCCGCCTTCGCGCGGTTGCCGCAGCCGGCCATGCTGCACCAGCGGCGGGTGTGGCTCTTCGTCGTGTCGTAGAAGAAGAGGACGCAGTCGCTTCCCTCGCAGCGGCGGATGAGCGAGAGATCGGCAGTGGCGAGGAACTCCGCCGCGGCGCGGGCGATGAGAAACGGCGGCGTCGCCGCGCGGCTCGGACGGAACTGGAGCCGTGGCTGGCCGGCCTGCAAGTCGAGATGCGGCGTGCCTTCGACCGTGGCCAGCGCGTCGTCGATGCCGGCGAGATCGCTGCCGCGCAGCTTCTTTCCTTCGGCGAGCCGGAGGAACAGGCGCCGCAGGCTCGCCCGCAGCTCTTTCGCCTGCCGAAGCCACGGCTTCCGCGGTTCGTCCGAAGTCGCGAGCCCGCTTTCGCTGAGCCAGCGCAGCAGGTCGTCCTCACTGGCCAGCAAATCCACAGGCTGGCCGCCGGCGACGGCTTCCGTATTCACGAAATCGAGCGCCGGGTGTCCGGCGACGAAGAAAAACGTTGTAACCGTCATTCGGCCTCTTTGCCTTGACAAGTTACGTCCGCCAGCCTATAACCGTCAATGTCATTGTTTGGAGGTTAAGTCATGTCCCTGCCCACCGGCCACATCGGAATCAACGTCACCGACCTCGCCCGGTCCCGCGACTTCTACGCCGACGTCTTCGGCCTCGAGACCCTCGGCATTTCCGCCGATGGTCCACGCCGCTTCGCGTTCCTCGGCAGGGGCGCGGACATCGTGCTCACGCTCTGGGAACAGAGCCGCGGCTCGTTCGATCCGAACGCGCCCGGCCTGCATCACCTCTCGTTCCGCAGCGAGTCGATGGACGACGTCCGCGCGGTCGAGGAGCGCCTCCGCCGCCGCGGCGCGAAGTTCCTCTACGACGGCGTCGTGCCGCACGCGGAGGGGCGCGACTCCGGCGGCATCTTCTTCGAGGATCCCGACGGCGTGCGCCTGGAGATCTTCGCGCCGAACGGCGCCAAGGACGCGCGCCCGGCCGGCGACGGCCCCGCGTGCGGGTTCTTCTGATGTATCACGAAGGAGAACTGGAAGCGCAGCGGCGGGCGGGCGTGGGCGAGCTCGCGGAGCGCGTGGGGCGGATCATCCGCTCCACGATCCCCGCCGCCGCGGCCGAGTTCCTCGCGGCGCGCCCGTTCGTCATCGTCGCTACGACCAACGCGGAAGGTGCAGTCCACGCGTCGCTCCTCGGCGGCACCGCCGAGGCAACCGGTGAATCCACGATCGTCATGCGCCCGTCGAGCGGGCATCTCGAGCTGGTGCGCGACGACGTCGCCGCGACGGGCGTGATCGGAATGCTGGCCATCGACTTCCCGACGCGGCGGCGGATGCGGGTGAACGGGCGGGCGGTGTGGGAGGGCGATGCGCTGCGCGTGTCGACGAACGAGGTCTATTCGAATTGTCCGCAGTACATCGACGAGCACGCCCCTGGTGTAGTGCGCGCCTCCGGCGCGCCTTGGGGCGGGGGCGCGCCGGAGGCGCGCACCACACGCCAACTGACGGAGGCGAAGACGTTTTTTCTCGCGACCGCGCATCCGGAACGCGGCGCGGATGCTTCGCATCGCGGCGGGCCGGCGGGATTCGTCCGCGTCTCGGACGATCGGGTCTCGTGGCCCGACTTCCCGGGCAACAACATGTTCAACAGCATCGGCAACCTGCTCGTGAATCCGCGCTGCGGCCTGCTCTTTCTTCATCCCGACGGCAGCACGCTGCAGCTCGAAGGCACGGCCGCGGTGCAGTGGGAGGGCGAGCGCAGGATTGAAGTAAAGATTGAACGCTCCATCGGTTACCCTTAGCGCGACACAACGAACAGTTTAGGAGGAGCCCCTATGCGCCGGTTGCTCTCCCTCGTCGCGTTCTCGATGTTCGTCGTTGCCCCGCTTCATGCCGCATGCGGCGTCGAGCGCTGGTCAGTCAAGACCGGCACCGATCCGCAGGCGCCCTCGGTCGTTCTCAGCACCTACGTTTCCTCCACCATCTACAACTTCCACCAGTCGGTGCGCCCCAGCTCCCTGCCGTCGAACGGCCGCGTCGCGCCGCGCGAGACGACGCAATATCGCCTCAGCGGCACGCTGACGAAATACGTCCGCGAAGCCGATTCCGACTATCACCTCGTCATCAAAGACTCCGCCGGCCGGACGATGATCGTCGAGCTTCCGGCAAGCAATTGCGTCGGCGCCGGCAGCCCGTTCGGCACCGGCATCTCCCGCGCGCGCTCCCAGTTCGACGCGCGCTTCACCGCCACGACGTCGATGAAGACCACGAGCACCGCCGTCACGATCAAGGGCGTCGGCTTCTGGGACTTCATCCACGGACAGACCGGCGTCGCGCCGAACGGCATCGAGGTGCATCCCGTCCTCGACATCACGTTCCCCGCCACCGCCTCAATCACGACGGATCCGGAAGCGGAATCGGTGGTGCCGGAAAAGATCTGGCCCGCCGACTTCGTGCTCGACGACGACGGCGGCCGCGTGCACGTCTATCGCGGCGGCGACGCGATCGGCGACATCCTCTTCCACGGCGGCGCCGTGATCGAGGATCCGTCGATCCGCATCCTGTTCGCGGGCTCGTGGAACGAACCGGAGCGGCGCTCGGTGATGACCGACGTACGCGGCATCGATCGCGAGACCAACATCCGCGAGCTCGATCGCTACGGCGTGCGCACGTTCGGATTCCGCACCGCGTCGCAGGCGCTGCCGCTTGCCGGCGGCGAGGTGATGGATCTCGACATCCAGCGCGCACTCGCGGAGGCGGTCGAGTCGGGCCGCATTCAGCACGTCGATCCGGATGCGATCTATGTCGTGATGCTCGACGCCACGATGCAGCCGGCCCTCGGCGGCACGCGCGACTTCCTGTCGTATCACTCGGTCTTCCATCCCACCGAGCTGCCGATGCGCTACGTCGTCGTGCGCGCCGGAGCGGACCGCAACGCGATCCGCGCCAGCGTCGCCCGCGCGCTCGTGAATCCGGAGGGCGATGGATGGTATTGAGACCGCGCGCGGTCCTCGTTCTCGTCTTCGTCCTCGCCGCCTGCAGTAGCGGCCACGCGCTCGCGGAAAAAAATCGCGCCCGGATCAACAAGGTTCGCCTCGGCCAGACGCTGGTCGAGGTCGAGCGGATCATGGGCCCGCCCGAGCGCCGCGCCGCCCGCCTCCGCTACGACGGCGTGTCGATCGAGGAGTGGAGCTACGTGACGGACTACATGCGCAAATCGGATTCGCTGATTTTGTTTGTTGGCGGAAAAGTGCAGGAGATTCAGGCGGCGCCCTGGGAGGAAGGGGAGTAGCGTGAGGAGCATCCCCGGCCCGATCGCTCTTCTCGTCGCACTCATCGCGCTCGCAATCGTCTTCGCCATCCTGCAGCGCTTCTTCCGGTCCGTTCCCGCGAAGCCGCTGCTGCGGCGCGAGCGCGCGATCGACTTCGTCTATTGGTTCTTCACGCCCTGGGTCGGCCGCGCGGTGACGATGCTCGCCGTCGGCATCGCGGTCGGACTCATCGTGCTGCTGTTCGGCAAGCCGTCCTCCGCATGGTTCGAGCAGCAGCACGTCGCGCTGCAGATCGCGGAGCTGCTCGTCGCCGCCGATCTCCTCGGCTACTTCGCGCACCGGCTCTTTCATCGGCGGCGGCTTTGGCCGTTCCACGCCATTCATCACAGCGCCACCGATCTCGACTGGCTCGCGGCAACGCGCCTCCATCCGTTCAACGAAGCCGGTCAGCGCCTGCTGCAGGTCCTGCCGCTGTACCTCCTCGGCTTTCGCGGCACGGCCCTCGCGGCGGTGATCCCGTTCTTCACGTTCTACGCGCTCTTCGAGCATGCGAACCTGCGCTGGGACTTCGGCCCGCTGCGCTGCGTCCTCGCCAGCCCGCGCTTTCATCGCTGGCATCACACGAAGGCCGCGGAAGGGAAGGACAAGAACTTCGCCGGCCTCTTTCCCTGGATCGATCTGCTCTTCGGAACGTACTACCTGCCGCGCGATCGTCAACCTGTGGACTTTGGCGTCGACGAAGACGTGCCGCGCGGATTCATCGGGCAGCTGGCGTATCCTTTCCGCGCACAATGAACAACAGACGTCTCGGCGCTCTCGAAGTCTCGGCGATCGGCCTCGGATGCATGGGCATGAGCCAGTCCTACGGGCCGGCGGAGGAGCCGGAGTCGATTGCCACGATTCATCGCGCCATCGACCTCGGCGTCACGTTCTTCGACACGGCCGAGGTCTATGGCCCGTATCGCAACGAAGAGCTCCTCGGCCGCGCGTTGCGCGGGCGGCGCGACGGCCTCGTCATCGCCACGAAGTTCGGCTGGAAGATCGAGGACGGAAAGGTGAATGGCCTGAACAGCCGGCCGGAGCACATTCGTCAAGTCGTTGACGAATCGCTACGGCGTCTCGGCATCGACACCATCGATCTGCTCTATCAGCATCGCGTCGACCCCGAGGTGCCGATCGAAGACGTCGCCGGCACGGTCGGCGATCTCGTGCGCGCCGGCAAGGCGCGGTACTTCGGATTGTCGGAAGCGGGCGAGCAGACCATCCGCCGCGCGCATGCCGTGCATCCGGTGACGGCGCTGCAGAGCGAGTACTCGCTGTGGGAGCGCAACCTCGAGGCGTCGATCCTCCCTCTCGTGCGCGAGCTCGGGATCGGGCTCGTGCCGTTCAGTCCCCTCGGCCGCGGATTCCTGGCCGGCAACGTCAAGCGCGCCGAGGAGTATGAGGAAGGCGACTTCCGCCGCGGCGACCCGCGGTTTCAGGGAGAGAACTTCGACAAGAACATGCGCGCCGCGGGCGTCGTGCGCGAGATCGCGGCCGCGCGCGGCGCCACACCCGCGCAGGTCGGGCTCGCCTGGCTGCTGCAGAAAGGCAACGACATCGTGCCGATCCCCGGCACGAAGCGGCGCACGTATTTAGAGGAGAACGTCGCCGCGACGCGGATCGCGCTCACCGCCGATGAGAATGCGCGTCTTGACTCGGCACTCGCACCGGAGGTGATCGCGGGACCGCGCTACAACGAAAAAGCGATGCGGTGGGTGGATCGGTAGCTAGCGCTTCGGATCGATCGCGTCGCCGAACCCTTCCTGAACTTTTCCGACGACCTTGTCGACCTTGCCTTCGATCTCCGTCTTCGGGTTGTCCGTCAGATCTCCCCACGCTTCCTTCACGTTGCCCTTAACCTGCTTGAGAATGCCCTTTCCGCGATGCTCGACGGCGGCCTCTTCGGCAGTGCGATTTTTGTTATCCATATCGTGCGGCTCCTTTCAGTTCCGATAGAGATGAATAGCAACCGCAATGCCTTACAAACCAGGCGCGGCCACGACGACTTTCCCCACATTCCGCCGCTCCTCGAGCGCGCGATGCGCGTCCGCCATCTGCTCGAACGCGAAGCGTTGTCCGACGAGCGGGCGGAGCTCGTGCTCCTCGGCGAAGCGGACGAGGTCGTGCCATTGGGAGAGGACGTTGCCGGAGTCGAGGAGCCAGCCGACGTGGAAGCTCATCACGCCGTACGAGCGGCGGAGCATGTCGAAGATGCTGGCGCGCGGGAGATTGCGCGCGGCGGCGAGGCGCGCGAACGGGTTGCGCGTCCGCGGGAAGGCGTTGCTCGCGCCGGCGATGACGATGCGGCCCATCGGCGCGAGGTGGCGCACTGCGGTGCGATAGACGCTGCCGCCCGCCATCTCCAGGACGACATTCACCTCGCCGAGTTGCGCGTGCCAGCGCGGATCGCTGTAGTCGAGCGCGAGGTCCGCGCCTAACGCGCGCACCGCATCCTGCTTCCCCCGGCCCGCCGCACCGATCACGCGCGCGCCGGATTTCTTCGCGATCTGCACCGCCGCCGAGCCGACCCCGCCGGCCGCGGAGGTGACGAGCACCGTGTCCGCCGGACGCAAGCGGGCCAGCTCCATGAGTCCGATCCACGCCGTCATGAAATTCACCGCGAACGCCGCGTTCTCGTCCGTCGAGAACCCGCGCGGCGGCACGAGCGCGCGCTCCGCCGGAACGCAGATGAATTCCGCATAGCAGCCGAACTGCGTTCCCGCGATCACGCGATCTCCGACCTTGTGCGACGTCACGCCCTCACCGACCGCATCGACCTCCCCGAACCCCTCCATGCCGAGGATGTAGGGGAGGGAAGGCGCCCACCCGTACAACCCGCGCCGCGAGAGCACCTCGGCGAAGTTGATGCCGATGGCGTGGATGCGCACGCGCACCTCGCCGGCCCGCGGACTCGGCGTCGGGACCTCGGTGATCTTCAGGACATCGGGCCCGCCGTGGCGGGTGAGGAGGATCGCGCGCATGCGCGTCACAATATAGGAGTGGGTGTGGAAAAGAAGGTCGTCATCATCGCCGGCCCGAACGGTGCCGGAAAGACGACCTTCGCGCGCGAGTTCCTGCCGTCCGAGGCCGCGTTGCCGATCTTCGTCAACGCGGATCTCATCGCGGCAGGTCTTTCGCCGTTCGACCCGGATGCTGCTGCATTTCGCGCGGGCCGGTTGATGCTGAACGAGATCGACGAGCACGCGAATGCCGGTCGCAGCTTCGCATTCGAAACGACGCTGTCGGGTCACACCTATCTCAAACGCATCGCTGCCTGGCGCGCGGCTGGCTACGAAACCGAATTAATCTTTCTCTCGCTCGGGTCTGCCGACGAGGCAATCGCGCGCGTGGCGATGCGCGTGCTTCAGGGGGGACACGACGTCGCGCCGGAGGTCATTCGGCGCCGATTCGCGACCGGCCTTCGGAATTTCCTGGAGATCTACCGCAATCGAGTGGATTATTGGCAGTGGTTCGACAACAGCGGCGCGGCTCCGCGTCTGCTCGAGGAAGGAACGAATCGTTGAAGAGCGCGCTCGAATCGAAGCTTCCAAATAAAGACATGCAGGCCGCCCCCCGCGCGCTGCTGCGCGCCGCGAAGCGTGCGCGCGAAATCGCGCGTCAGACGAAGACCAAGATCGTGATCGTGCGCGACGGCGTTCTCGTCGAAGAAGATCCCGACGCGCACGACGATTTCGGCACCTCCTGACATGCAACTCGGCATCGTCGGTCTCCCGTTCTCAGGCAAGTCGACGCTCTTTCAGGCCGTCACGCGGACGCACCTGCATCCCGGGGCGGGCGCGAAGAACGAGCCGCACCTCGGCATCGTGAAGGTTCCGGACGCGCGGGTGGATCGCTGCGCGGCGCTCTTTTCTCCGAAGAGCGTGGTGCACGCGACGATCGAGTTCGTCGACGTCGCGGGATTGCAGAAAGGCGCCAGCGGCACGACGCAGTTCACCACCGGCTTCCTCTCCGCGGTGAAAACGAACGACGCGCTGATCCAGGTCGTGCGCCTCTTTCACGACGACGCCGTTCCGCATCCCGACGGCAGCATCGATCCGCTGCGCGACGTGGCCACGTTCGAGACCGAGTTCCTCCTCGGCGACATGGCCATCGTCGAGGCGCGCATCGAGAAGATCCGCAAACAGCTCGGCCGCACGCACGACGAACAGATGAAGCGCGAGCTCCCCGTGCTCGAGAAATGCCTCGCCTTTCTCCAGGCCGAGAAGCCGCTGCGGAATGAGGAGCTGTCGAAGGAAGAGCTGCACATCCTCAAGACCTACCAACTGCTGACGCTCAAGCCGATGCTGATCGCGCTCTCCTTCGACGAGTCGCAGCAGCCGATCGTGGAGCAGGAAGTCTTCCGCGTCGCCGCGGCGAAGGCCGGCCTGCGTACCCGCATCGTGGCGTTCTTCGGAAAGATCGACATGGAGATGTCGGAGCTGTCCGGCGAGGACGCGCGGATGTTCATGGAGGAGTACGGCATCCGCGAGTCGGCGCTCGATACGCTGATCCGCGAGGCCTACGCGCTCCTCGGCCTGCAGTCCTTCCTCACCGTCGGCGAGGACGAATGCCGCGCCTGGACGATCCGCACGGGCATGACCGCGCAGGAAGCCGCCGGCGTCATTCACTCCGACTTCGTGCAGAAATTCATCCGCGCCGAAGTCGTGCACTACGACGACTTCATCGCCGCCGGCGGCTCCTTCGCCAAGGCGAAGGAAGCCGGCCACTGGCGGCTGGAGGGAAAAGCGTACGTCGTCTGCGATGGGGACATTCTGAATATCCGGCACGGGTAGCGCGCGCCTCCGGCGCGCCTCCCGTCCCCCCAAGGGCGCGCCGGAGGCGCGCGCTACTCCATGACGTAAAATGGGCCGCGACCTTTCGGCCGCGGCCCTGAGGTTATGGGGAGCCGGGGAGGCGAGATGGCCAATCAGACCCTCCTCCGGCCCCTCGGTTACTTCTGCGCCGTCGTCTTCAGCTCCGTCGGCGCGGCGAGCTTCCTGCGGCGCGGACGCGTGAACGAGCGCTTCATCGCGTCCAGGTGCGGCCGGACGGGATCTCCGACGTCGAGCGTCACGTAGCCCTTGGCGATCTTGAACAGCCCGCGCGCGGACTTCGCCGCCTTCAGCTTGCGCCGCAGAATCGCGTGCTCGATGCTGCGGGCCAGCGCCAGCGCCTCATCGCGTACGCCGCCGTACGCCATCTCGAAGGCAATGGCATCGCGCAGTTCGGACACGTTGGTGACGGGAGCACCCATGCCCGGCGCCGCCTCGGCGAAGAGCGCCGCTTTCTCCAGCGCCGCCACGGACGTGTAGCGGGCCAGCCGGATGTCACCGGGCGTCAGCGTCTGCGGCTCCGAGGCGTCGGGAAACTCCGCGGCCATGGCGCGAAGACGCGCCATCCGTTCCTGCGCGTCGGGGGTGAATCGATTGGCTGCCGGCTGTTGGACCGGGTCCGGGACTAATACGTTACTCATAATTCAATCTCCTTTCATAGTCATTGTTGAAATTGAATGGAAATGCGGGATCGTCAAATGATCGTCATAGGCAAAACTCCTTCTGGGAATGGACCCTGGACAGGGGAAGGACGGGTGCAGCCGCTGGATTGCAGCTGCCTGGTCGGACACTCACCTGCGCGTTCTCGCGATGAACGCTGCGCAGGGAAGTGGTGAGCCTCAGTGGGGAGTCAGACGGCAGCCCCTAGGATCGTGGCTGCTGGTCGAACCCCCAATCACCTGCTCGTCGCCGGAACCTACGCCCCGAGCGGGACGCCACCAGAAGACCTTAGCTGCGCAAGCATTAAGGGCAACGGGACCGGACCATTGATCACGTTACGCCAGTTCTCTGACGAACGCAAGGGTGAATTAATTGCCCGGCGCTCATTTGTGAGGGAGTCAGTATTTCAGCGTATTTCCCGTCAATGAATGCCGTCATTCGCAAGTGAAATTGGTTTGATTGCAAACGTAATTAGCCTGGATGCAAGTGAAACCGGCCTGGATGCGAGTGAAACTAGCTCGGATGCAAGTGAAACTAGCTCGGATGCAAGTGAAACTGGCCTGGATGCAAGTGAAATCAGCTTGGATGCAAGTGAAACTGGCTCGGATGCAAGTGAAACTGGCCTGGATGCAAGTGAAACTGGCCTGGATGCAAGTGAAATTGGCTCGGATGCGAGTGAAACTGGCTCGGATGCGAGTGAAACTGGCTCGGATGCAAGCGAAATTAGCTTGGATGCAAGTGAAATTGGCTCGGATGCAAGTGAAACTGGCTTGGATGCAAGTGAAGCTGGCTTGGTTGCAAGGGAGATTCGTGCGTCCACCTCGCGTCGTCCATAGAGCCGAGCGTCTCCCGCAGCCACAGCTTTGGACGCGCGTAGCAGCTGACGCACCTCTGGCGCGCAGCTGAACGCCCACAGCGAAACAGATCTTTTTCTGCGTTCAGCTGCGCGCCGAAGGCGCGTCAGCTGCTACGCCGCTCGTCACTCCGGCCACTGCAACGCCTCCGCGAACCCGGCCACCTCCGCTCCGATCCACGGCGAATGCACCGACACGAAATCGAGCAGCTCTCGCGCGAGCACCGCATCCACCGACTTGCCCTCCCGCCCTGCCACCCGCTCCAGCGCCACGATCTCGAATCGCGGCACCCGCACCTCCAACAGCGTCAGCCGCACCAGCTCCGGAATCACCAGCTCCAGGTCATCCCCGAGCGCCTCCTCGATCACTTCCTGCGACCAGAGATCCATCGCGAACGAGACAACTTCCGCCCACGGCAGCATCAACCCGCCCTCCGTCTCCATATCCTCCAGTTCTCCCGCATCGACCCATCCCTGCACCTCTCCGACGTCCATTCCGAGGATGGTTGCAGCGTCAGCGATGGAATAGGTGGGGTGGGGGTGGAGGAAGAGATCGCGGATGTGATTCGTCAAGCTGACTCCTTTGCGCGTCTGCCAAGTATCATTGATGGAGCTTACGCCAATGATGCTGTGCAATCAAGTTCGAGATGACACGCGACGAGGCTCTGAAAGTACTCGGCCAACGGGTCGCCGAGCTACGGCGTGAGAAGGGCCTCACGCAGGAAGCGCTCGCGGAGGAGATGGGCGTCTCGCGGAATCATGTTGCGGATATCGAGTTGGGGGTGAGGAACACGGGCGTGTGGAGTTTGCTGCTCATTTGTGGCGCGTTATCTGCGACACCCGCCGCACTATTTGAAGACTTTTCGCTAGCTGCGTTGCGCCGGCTTCGGAAGTGATACGTCATAAGGCTAATGGTGCGGTGGCGCAACGTGTTTAACTGCGCGTCAAGTCAAAGGCTCCCCGCCCGCGACACGCTAGCCATATGCCTCAACAGCCCAGGCGACAAGTGGGACTGCAGCGACGGCGACGGTGAGGATGGGCTTACATGGTCTCCACAATCCGGAGATACAAGGCCGGCACATCGGTTCACCGCGGCGGCGCTTCCCCCGATGCAGTGTTACTACTGTCAGCTTGTGCCGGGATCCATGTCGCTTCAGGTGTCGGGAGGGATGCTGTCATCTAGCCACGCCAGAGTGTGCGCGAACCTGGCCACGGTTCATGCCAGCGCATCCGCGTGCTCGCTACCCCCGTCCGGCTCCCGTGTCAGTACCCCGCTGAGCTTCCGCAGAAGGATCGACTACAGAGTGTCGAGGTGCGCGTTGGACCGTCGGTGACCTGCTAATATGTGCTGCGAATGAAACAACTTACTGGGCAAATGAAGCCGGCGTACAAAACCACGCTAGGGCAGATGTTCTGCGGTCTCGCTGAAGACGTTCTCTCCCGGTCGGCCGGCTCTGCTCTGAAGAGTAAAGTCCAGCTCATTTTCACCTCGCCACCATTCCCTTTGAATCGTAAGAAGCGATACGGCAATCGGAGCGGTTCCGAGTATGTAGATTGGTTAGCCGCTTTTGGTCCGCTGTTTCGGGACCTACTTTCGAGCGATGGCTCAATCGTTATCGAGCTCGGGAACGCATGGGAGCCAGGTCGTCCCGTCATGTCAACGCTAGCGCTGAAAGCTCTGATCGAGTTACAGGAGAAGGGCAACCTCCAACTATGTCAAGAGTTCATCTGCTATAACCCCGCCCGGCTTCCGAGCCCTGCACAATGGGTGACAGTAGAACGTATTCGTGTGAAGGATGCGTATACTCGACTTTGGTGGCTTGCACCATCTGATCGCCCCAAAGCCGACAATCGACGCGTCCTGCAGCCGTACAGTGCCGCAATGCGCCGACTATTGAAGAACAAAAAGTACAACGCCGGTCGTCGCCCATCACAACACGTCATCGGTGCCGAATCCTTTCTGAAAGACCACGAGGGCTCGATTCCACCCAATGTTTTAACAATCGCGAACACGAACAGTAACGATGCCTACCAACAGCACTGTCGCGATTATGGTCTTACGGGTCATCCGGCACGAATGCCAATAGAGCTGCCATCTTTCTTCATTAGCTTTCTTACCGAACCAGGTGACGTTGTGCTCGACCCCTTCGCGGGTAGCAACACCACGGGCTACGCAGCGGAAATGTTGAAACGCCGCTGGGTATCGGTCGAAGCATCCGAAGTGTACGCCGCCGACTCTGAGGCACGGTTTTACCTCAACGAGGAACCGGCTGATGTCTTGCCGCAACAGAGTGGATCGCTTGCCCGCGCCCGAGTAATATCCACGACTGCACGCCGCTAGTTCAAGATGTTTGGTCGAGGCTCGCCGCATGTGAGAGCCCGCTAGCAATAGTACGCACGTGTACGCCACTCGGGAATCAGGAAAATCATGCCGAAGGCGCGGTCATATGACCGATTCTCTCCTCGTTCCATGGGCGCACTGCCTGTGGCCGCGAGAGCCGGCTTCCTGCCACCTGCTAGGGTACCGTCGGCGCGCGAAACGTGATTGAGATTCGCTCCTCGCGCACGGGTGCGAGAGCATGAAACCACTCCAAACGGGCCTTTCCGGACAGGATATAAGCGGAGCGAGGAGGGAGTGAAACTTGCCGCCGGAGGTTGCCAAGACCGAACTTTGGGTGCGCGAATCGTAACGTTGCATTGCCTCCAAGCGAGACGCCGATGACGATCGGCCCAAGTTCCTCCGCATCCACATGCCAGCCCAAGCTCGCCCCTGGAGGAAACACTTGCACGATTGCCTGAGTGAGGGCACGGCTGTTAACGCCCGCAAACCCGGCGCACCGTCTTCGGAGCCTGTGCAGCCCTTGTGGAAGTGGGGGGGCCGGACGTAAAGTTAGAAAGTTCGGTCCGAAATCTAAGCCAAAGCAAAGCATTCTTCGACGCAGGAACCTGCCTCGCATGGGAACACGCGGTATGCCGTAACGTCGAATGAGAGCGAGCAAAGCCAGCTCAGCTTCGCGAGTGAGGAAGTTGGTTGTGAGCGCAAATCCCGGGATTGCACGCAAGCCGGGGAGTTTAGCAGGCATCTTGACAATCTGCTCACCGTCCGCGATGGTACGAAGGTACCGATGAGACGAGCGAGAGACGGGGCCGCTGATATAAACGAGTCGCAGTTGCTCGCCTGGGTACGCTCTGCGCCCGGTTGCGTAGGCGAGATCATCACCACGGAACAGCGCAATGCGTTCTGGCCCACGTCGAGCTCGGGCGCCGGTCGTTGTGCGGAAGGCTGAGTCTCGGTTTTAGATTTGATATGGAAGGTGCTGAGTGACAGAAGCCATCGAAACGGAACTGTCGATTGGGCCGGCTGCGATTAACAACTTCAGCCGACTCAGTTATCAAATGTGGTATGCGCTCGCCGAGTTTATCGACAATTCGACGCAGTCACGCGCGAATTACGGCCACTTCATCGACGACGTACTAGCCGCAGAAGGTACGGCGTTGACCGTCAATATTGTTCATAACCGCGTCGCCAAAGAGATATACATCGAAGATAACTCCATCGGCATGACGGGCGCCGACCTCATAACGGCTTTGAGGATCGCCCATCCGACGCCAGACAGTAAAGGCCGATCCAAGTACGGCATGGGCATGAAGACGGCAGCGTGCTGGATTGGAAAGAAGTGGACTGTGGTCACGACAGAGTGGGGCAGCGATGAAGAATGGACGGCCTCGGTCGACGTGGAGCAAATTGCCCACCATGGGGCACGTGTCCCTCTGTCGATGAAGCACGTTGCGAAAGATAAGCACTATACAAAATTGGTGATCTCGGATCTGAATCGACATATTCAGAAACGGACAGAAGAAACCATTCGCGCCTACCTCGGTTCTATGTACCGTTATGATCTTCGCGAGGGCCTCCTTAATCTTACGTATAATGGCGAGCCTATTGTCGCGCCAGACGATTACGAAATGGACACCGACGTTGAAGGCAAGCCGTATCGGCAGGAGTTCGTGACGATCGTCGGCGAAAAGTCTGTCAAGGGTTGGTTTGGTGTATTACGTAAGGGCGGTCGCAAGTTCGGTGGATTCTCACTCTTTCAAAACCGTCGACAAATTCAAGGGTTACCACTCGCATGGAAACCGCGCAGCATTTACGGCGGTATCGACGACGAGGGCGCAAACAACCTGGTCGCTCAACGTCTCACGGGCGTGATCGAGCTCGACGGCTTTGAAGTCTCTCATACAAAGGACGCGGTGCTTTTCTCTGGTGATGAAGAAGAGGTCCTTGAGGAATTTTTGATCGCTGCCACGAAAGACTACAGGACGTATGCGCAAGGTCGTCGTGGCGAGCGCGGTCAGCCGTTTTCCCGGGAAAAGGTTCAAGACATTCTCCAAAGCCTACGAAGTGAGTTCGTGAACGATGAATTTGCGGATACGCTGAACACGTCGTTGCTACCCCCTATCGATACAATCGTAGCGAACAATCGCCAGCAGGTCGCATCGCTAAGCGGTCACGATCGTCTAGTTACCTTCGACCTCATTCCGGACTTGAAGGTGACGGTGTCCGAGCAAGAGAGAAGCGATTATGATCCATACGTGACTATCGTGGCCAATGCGGAGCCCGGGGTCATTCACGTGATCATTAACGGCTTGCATCCTTATTACTCCTCTCTTGAATCGGCAGAGGCCATGGAGGAGTGCGTGCGGCAGTACTTGTATGACGCGATTGCGGAGTATCGCGTATCAAAACAGCAAGGTCGCGTGAATCCCGACAGTGCGAGAAGGCTGAAGGACGCCCTTCTGAGAGCGAAGCTCGTACACGTCGAAAATAACGCGGCGTCAGCAAGAGGCGACGAGGATGTTTCGGCGAGGCGGGAACCGTAAGGGGACTGCATCCATGGCTCCGGAACTGCGGAATTGGCAAAAGCGTGCGCTTGCACGTTGGATTGATGCTGGACATCGCGGTATCGTAAGTGTAGTGACCGGCGGAGGGAAGACGGTCTTTGCGCTTGCCTGTGTTCGCGCTTTCCGGCCCGATACAACGCTGATCGTCGTACCAACGCTGGCGTTGCTTGATCAGTGGTGGGAAGAGGTTTGCGCGTTTTTTGGTCTCGCGCTTGATGAAGTTCAAATAGTGGAGGGCCGAGGGCGCATACGGCGTGGCACCATCAATATTGCGGTGTTAAATACCGCAGCGAAACTGAACCCTGCGGCGGTAGGCCCCACGCCGTTGTTTTTGATCGTGGATGAATGCCACAAGGCGGCTAGTGAAAAATTTCGCAAGATTTTGTCAATCAAATCGTCTGCATCTTTGGGGCTGTCCGCAACTCCAGAGCGCCCGTACGACGATTTATTGAACGAAGTTCTCGTCCCTTGCCTAGGTGACGTCATTTTTACCTACAGTTATGCCGATGCGCTTCGAGACGGCGTAATAGTTCCCTTTCATCTGCGGAATATCGTATTTGAACTCGAGCCTGAGCGGCAGGAGGAGTACGATCGCCTAACTAAGCGCATCGCGCGAACTATATCTGAGCATGGTGTCGAAGCTCCAGAAGCGGTCGGGGTGATGTTACGGCGAGCGCGTGTGTTGAATCTCAGCTTGAATCGCGTCCGTTTAGCAATAAAACTGGCGCTCACCCATCGCGGCCAGCGGACACTCATCTTTCACGAAGATATCGAGGCATGTGACGTGATTAGTCAGCTTCTCAGGGAGGTTGGTCTCCGCGCAGGCCTTTACCACTCGAAAATGACTATGCGTGAACGCGTCGTCGTGCTTGCCGCATTCCGCGGCGGGGGCGTTGACGCCCTAGTCACTTGTCGTGCACTGGATGAGGGATTTAACGTTCCAGAGACGGAGATCGGGATTATCGCAGCGAGCACTGCCACCCGTCGCCAACGGATTCAACGTCTTGGTAGAATCCTTCGCCCCGCGAGGGGCAAGGAAGCTGCCACAGTGTACACACTAGTTGCGACCGAGCCCGAGGTCGGTCGACTGCAACAAGAAGAGGATGATCTCGAAGGCGTAGCGGATGTCGAGTGGGCGCGCGCATGAAGACGCTGATTGTGGGTGAGTGTGCGCCAGACACGCGGTATGAAATTGTCGATCCCTCGGAACCCTACGAGGTAGAATTTGAAAACGATGTTGCACGAGCTCTGAGTTGTTACCGGCTCGAATACCGCTGTATTCCGTTCCGAGGCTCATTCGTGTATGACGACCGCGTGTACCGCGCTGACCTTGCGTTGATTGCCGCGGATTTTTCGCACTGGTTCATCATTGAGGTTGAACTCGTGTCGCATTCCTTGCAGCGGCATGTCATTCCGCAGGTTCGTGCGTTCGGCTACGGGCGATGGCAGCCGGATTGTGTGACAAGTATTGCTGTTGGACTAAAGATAGATAGGCAACGCGCCGAGACTATTCTGACCATGCTTCCGCGTTCGGTCGCGGTCGTCGCGAACAAGCGGATTAGTGAGTGGGAGATCGCATTATCCACCGTCGAAACACAGCTTTTGGTCCTCACTATCTTTCGCGGAAGGGAGGGGCGTCGTGCGTATGAGCTCGATGGGGATCTGCAGGTGGTCCGCGAGAGTTTGGGTTTCGGAACCTATTCGGCCGTCGATCGCGCAATCCGCTTTCCATCAAGTACCTCCGTGCCGGAGGGTGAGGTGCAGATTGTTGAGATGGGAAGCGGAGTCAGCTGGTGGATTGCAAGAAGGTCGGGACCAACGCTGTGGCTAACAAGGAAAGTGGGGTTGCCGGACTTTGTCGATCGGGAGACCCTCCAAGTTCTGCGAGCTCATGATGGCCGGACGTCGCTGCGCCGGTGCAGCAGTATCGCAAGGGTTACCGCTGGCTAGTACTCGGATCGGTGGGTCACTCGTGGCGCTCCTTCGAACCAGGTCGGAGGGGAACCTCCATTCCAACACTCTCTGGTGGAGACGCGTCAGCTGCAAAGTTGGGAACTCGCTTGGTGAACCTCGCCGATTGACGGCGAACAACTCGTTGCACGTTGATCGATTAGGAATGATGAACTGATGCCGAACCATCGCTGGACCGAGGCAGACGACATCGCAGCGTTGTATGTGTACCGCTTCGGGCCTGAGCGACTCGGGATGTCGACCACCGAGCTTGCGCGTTCGCGCGGCATCAAGGCCGGCAGCTTTCGGATGCGCGTGAAGAACTTTCAAGCGCTCGACGGAAGGGGTGGTCTCAAAAACTGGGCGGATCAATCAGCGCAAGTCTATGATCGCTTTCGAAACGCCAGCGAAGAGACGTTGCAGCGGTTGGTCCAGCGCTAAGCGTGACCGGCGTGAATGCGGAGACAACCTTCATCGGCGTCGATTTCGCCTGGCAGAGCGAGCGAAACGCTACGGGCATCGCCGTCGCGCATGGCGAGAATCGTGGCGCGGAAGTCGTCCACATTGCGTCGGGCGTGCGGGGAATGGACGACGTTGTTGCCGTGATCGAGCTGCACGCCGCGCAAAATACGGTTATCGCGATCGATGCACCGCTGATCGTTCGGAACGAAATTGGAAGGCGTCCGTGTGAGACAGAGATATCGAAGCGATTCGGCGCGAAGCACGCGTCAGCTCATTCGTCAAACCTGAGCCTCTACCCGGATCCGCGGACTCACACCCTCGTACGACGACTCGAAGAGATTGGGTTCCGGCACGAAGTACGGCAGGAGAGGTACGGAAGCGGCCGTTGGTTCTTCGAGGTCTATCCGCACCCGGCGCATATCGTGGTCTTCGAGCTTGAAACGACGCTGAAGTACAAGGCGAAGTCACGGCGCCCACGTTCATTGCGCTGGAGCGAGTTCGCGCGCCTTCAGTCGCTGCTGGTTTCGCTGGAGCACGCTGACCCGCCGCTCTCCGTCGGCGTTGCGGCATCCATGGTTTCGGCTGACCTGCAAACGCTGCGCGGGCAGGCGCTCAAAGACCATGAGGATGCACTCGACGCGTGGTTTTGCGCGTATCTGGCGCTTCATGTCTGGTATTGGGGAGCGGCGCGGAACGAAGTCGTCGGCGACTTTGAATCGGGCTACATTGTTCTTCCGACCGGCAAGTCCGAGGTGATCAATGAGCCTCTTCTCGACCTACTCCACCGGTGAGAACCGCGTCACGGCGTCGATTCTCGCGGTGCTCCGTTCTCTCTCGCTCCGTCATACGGAGCGGCTCCTTGGCGCGATGCTGGAAGCGCCGGAGCTGGAGCTGCTCGATTTTTCCAATCCGGCGGGCCAGGAGTTCCTGATGCCGTGATCTCCGGGAGCATCCGCCTGATGATCGAGACGAAAACGGCTCGGAACGCCGTCGATATCGCACAGCTCCGGCGGCATCTCGAGAAACTGACCGCGGCATCGGAGACGACGAAGATGCTGCTGGTGCTCACGCCCGATGCGGCGCGGCCTGCGGCAATGGAGTCCTTTCCGCACGACGTGGTCGTGTGGAGCTCGTTCGCGGCACTTGATCAG
>DATFHJ010000029.1:0-21964 GCA_035248585.1 Thermoanaerobaculia bacterium | reverse complement strand
TTTTCCGTTCGGTGTGGAGATCACGGATCAGTCGCCGGCGGACGGGCCGCTGCGGTTCACCGGACACGAGCGGGATGCGGACATCCTGGCCGCTCCGTCCGGGGCGCTGGACTACATGCACGCTCGATACTACAGCGCCTTTGCGGGGCGTTTCTCATCCCTGGATCCGGTACTGGACGTAAAGCGCTCGACTCGCGAGCCGCAGTCGTGGAACCGGTACAGCTATGTCATCAACAACCCCATCAACCGCATAGATCCGGACGGTCGCATGGATGGGAACGGAATGGGCGAGCCTGCGGAGTGGACGTGTCCAGGCTGCACCCGAGCCGAACAACTCGACCAGTCCAATCAGATCGCAAAGGGAACGGCGATTGTCGCGGCTGTAGAGCTGGCGATCATGGCGGGTCCCTCGGGATGGCGCGCGCTCGGTGCTGCGGGGATGAATTGGATCCGCGGAAATCCTGGTGCCGTGCAAAACATCACCAATGCCGTTGAAGCGCTTGCTTCACCTGCCGGGCCGAGCGCGAGTCCAGGCCTGCCGCAGATTGCAAAGCAACTTGCAACAGCCGAACGAATCGGGGCAGCACTCAAAGCCGACCCGACGCATCGCGCGGCATCGATGGGACTCGACGCGGTGGCTCAAGCGGGGCAGTCGTTTTCGCTCAAGGGGGGAGACGGCGTAACGCGGACGCTGGTTCAAGCGCCAGGCGGCATGAACGGCAAAGCTGGAATCTTCGAATACATCATCAATAAAGCAGGCCAGGTGACGCATCAACGCTTCATCGAAGGTGGGGTCATCACCGGGGTTCCGAATCAAAAGCCGCGGGTGTAGTCGGAATGGACTTCAAAATACCATCGACGTTCATACGGCGGCGGTGCCATCTGACGTGGCACGAAGTGGAATTCGGCCTGCAGAACGGTTGGCTGACGGATGACGCAGCCATCGACCTGGCCATCGATCGGGTCACGGCAGGTGATGAGTCAGCGGATGTTGTGGCACTTGCATCGGTGCTGCCTCACGAGAAGGACAAAGCTCCACAAATCATTCGCCGCTTGGCGGAGCGGGATCCTGAGTGCTCCAATGAGAAGTGGCTGTTCCTATTGCTGGCGTGGCTTTATGAGCATCGTGACTCTATCGACGAGCCTCTGGCGGTGGTCGAGCAGTTGTACGCCGACTTTGACTATCCGGAAGCGATGGCAGGCTTCGTCCGGTACATGCCGCCGCAGGATCCCGCGCGCGTCGGGGAGCCGTATCTTCTCGACGCCTGGCGACGCTTCCTCGACACCGTAGGCCGCAACTATGCTCCAAACCAGTGACGGCGCGTTGAAGTGATCGCGGACGGGATTTCTCCGCTGTGCGCCGCAGCTCTCCTGAATGATTGCCTTAAGAGCCACTAAGTCACCTCCCTCCCGTATCATGCGGTGATGCCTCCGTGGCCGGTGCTGCTCCTCATCCTTGGCTCTTCCCCGTCGGCCGCCGACACGTCGTTTCTCGAGGCCGTGGTTTCGGCGATTGAAAGTGATGACATCACTTCGCTTCAACGTCTGTCGGTTCCCGCGGCGGATCTGTCAAGCATTGATGAAATCATTCAACGATATGAATGTGCGGACGTCATCGGTCACCCGGGGGAAGTTGTCGCGGAGACCGACGGCACGCGACGGTTGGCGCTGTTCCTCGATGGAGTTGCGGAAACGGCGGGCGCCGTTCGTGAGCGGCATCCCTTGCCCGCCCGATGGTTCATCGAGATCGTGGAGACGGAAGGGCAGTGGCGAATTCGTTCGGTCCGCACGGCGGAACGTGCGCTCGCGCTGCACGCGGCTGTATCGAACGACGTCGCCCGGATCCGCTCCATGATCCTGGCGAAGCAGTCTCTGGATCCAGGTTTGTTGCTGCGCGAGCTCGCGGCGGCGCAAACGGACGCAGCCGGATGCGCTGCGATTGATGGCGCGCGCGCATTGGGAGATCCCGAGATCCTTGTTGCGGCGCTACGGCAGCGAATTCTGACATCCGGTGTCACTGACGGCGAACGGATGGCGACAGCTCTCGAGGCGTGCATAGTCGCCTCGCTGCAGGCCGACGCGGATGTCGTCACGGAAGCACTATTCGCGGTTGGAAATGCGCACTTCCGTGGTGGACGCGAAGCCGAGGCAGACCGCTATTTCAGTGCTGCAGGCCAGATGATGGATCGTGTGCGTGATCCACGCTTGGCGCTGCAGGCGGAATATACGCACTCGCATGTGCAGGCGCGGTTCGGAAACGCGAGAGAAGCCATCCTGTCCGCGGAGCGAGTGAGGGCCGGCGCGACGCGTTACCGATGGCGCGAGGGCGAGGTCATCGGGCGAATCGCGCTGGCGAACGCCCATGCCGTGGTCCGGGGAGCCGCGGCTTCATGCCACTACAACGCGGAAGCGCTCGCAGTCGCACAACAGTACGGAGTGCTCAAACTCCTGCCGATATTGCGGCACAACACGCAAGAATGTGCGTTCCAGTTCGGGAATCGTGACCTTGCCTTGAACCGACTACGCGAGAATCTGCAGACCATTGGTGCCGAGCCGAATTTGCGAACGTCCGCGCTCGTGCAGGTCGGTGCTCGAATGCTGAGCGCCGGCCTTACGAAGGAGCTCTCCACGCTGCTCGAGCGGGAGGAAGCTACGGCCCGAAAGGCGGACTCCTACGGCGATTTCCTCCTGCTGCGCGGACAGGTCCGCCTCGCCGAAGGACACGCCGCTGAAGCGCTTCAGGATGTGCGCGCCTCGCGCCGCGCGATGGTGACGGCCGGCCGCGCGGCCGTGAATGTCATTCGCGATTCAGCTTGGAGCGCCGCGGTCACGGAAGCCAGAGCTCTGCGCAGCCTGGGGCTTTATGACGAAGCCATCGCTGCATACCGATCCGCCATGCAGCTGAGCGAAGACGACCGCGAAGCCCAGACTTCTGACAGCGCAAGCCGGGCCACATTTCTCGGCGCCACCGCGAGCGCGTATCGTGAGCTCGCGGAGCTCCTGATCGAGCGTGGCCAACATCGCGAAGCCTTGCTGATTACCGAGAAGACGCGCGCGCGGGTATTGCGCGACGTTCTTTCGCAGCGGGTCCAGCCGGTGGAGAAAATCTCACCGGGGGACGCGGCGCGCGAAGCGTCGCTGCGTCAGGCCGTGGTCGAGGCAAGCCGCGCCTGGCTTCAAGCGTACGGGACGAATCACGAGAAGACCGCCGAAACGGCGCTGCAGCGCGCGCGGGCATCGCTGACGATGTTCCGCACCGAGCTGTATCTGAGAAACGCTCCGCTTCGCCTTCAGCGAGGTACCAGCGTGGACGCATTGCCGGCCTCCGGTCAATTACTGCCTAGCGAGTCCGCAGCGGTTGTCTCTTATTGCGTGTTCGACATGTACACGATTGCGTTCGTGCTCACGAGGCGCGCCGAGGAGCTGCGAATCGCTACCGTCAAAATGCACATTGGACGTCGTGCTCTGGACGCGCGCATCCGCGCCGCGGTTGCATCGTTGGGTCAACGGGATCTCGCCTACCGGCGTCACTTGCGTACACTGTACGATACGCTGTTGCGCCCGTTGGAGCCTCATCTTGTCCATCGCGACCGCTTGTGTATCCTTCCGGATGGGCCATTATGGCATTTGCCATTTGCTGCGCTCATCGCTCCGGATCAGCGTTATGCGGTGGAGCGTTGGGTATTGTCGTATGCTCCATCTCTCGATACGTTCAATGCCGCCCGTCCGGTGCGGCCCGAACGGTTGTCCTTGATGGCGTTCGGGAATCCTGCCGTTCCCCACGGCACCGTTTCCACATTACAGACGCTGGCGGGTGCCCCGGCGGCGCTCGGCCGCCTTTCCCACGCCGAGGCTGAAGTGCGGCAGGTCGCGTCTTTGTATGAACGCGCGAAGGTGTACACGGGGCGGGCGGCGGACGAGCGTCGTGCCAAACAACACGCATCCGAATACACCGTCCTCCATTTCGCCACCCATGCGGTCGTCGATGACGCCGCTCCGTTGTATTCGGCGCTCGTATTGAGCGGTTCTGCGAATGAGGACGGTTTGTTGGAGGCGCGTGAGGTTCTCGATCTGCGACTGAACGCGGACCTGGCGATCCTGTCAGCGTGCGAAACAGCGCACGGACAGGAGCGGCCGGGCGAAGGTCTCATCGGATTCAGTTGGGCCCTCATGGTCGCGGGCTGTCCTCGGGCCGTGGTAAGTAGTTGGCGGGTCGATTCGGAGAGTACTGCCGCGTTGATGGTGGCGTTTCATCGCGCATTTACGCAAGCGCGGCGGCGGCGAGATCCGGCATCGGCCCTCCGAACCGCTCAACTGAAAATACTATCGGCTGCTCAATTCAGCCATCCGTATTACTGGGCCGCGTTTCAGGTGGTCGGCTACGGTTGGTGAACGTGCACCGCTGCGGCCAATCTTTCTGCCAGATCGGAGGACGGATGCGCTCGACGGTACGCCTCAAACGCTGCCGCCGCCTCGGGTAGCATACCCTCTCTCGCAAAGATCAACCCCCGGTCGAGCTCACTTTCATGACGGCCGAGCTCGGCGATCGTTGTCCCCGACAAGATGTGGAATCGAGCGGGCGCGGCGGGCGCGGCTGGAAACACTTCGTCTCCGCTCGTGCGATGAACCACGACCTGCCACTGGTACGTGGCTGCCCGTGGAATCGGACGCGGCGGGCGCCATGATGTGCCATTCAGTCGTGGGCTCTCCATCACCAGGTTGAATTCCATGTCGAAAACCTGAACCGACGAAGTCCCGGGAGTCTGAGGAACCCACGAGAATGTAGGGCGGTCGGACTGGATGACGTACAGCGGGGCGAGGATACGCCCCGCAATACGATCGCGGGTGGCGTTTCGCTGCACGCCGGTGCTCGGGTGGAGGAGTAGGTGTAGTTGCCGGTTCGGCGAGACGCCCCCAAGGAGCGTCGTGGCGATCCTCCGCAAGTCGGGACTCAGCGACGACAGCTCTGACGCGACAGGCTCGCTCCGGCGGATCGGAGCTGGCGGCTGTGGTGATGTCGCCCTGGGTTGATCAGCGCTGCGCCTGGATCTGACGTAAGGGCTCAAGAAGAACGCTGCTGCGATGAGTGCTGCACCAGCAATGGTCGCCCCGATTTTGGCGCGTCTGCCGAATTTCGCCGGGCGCACCGTTTCGATGGACGTGACGTGATCGTCTACATCGGCCAGCGCTTCCTGCCATCGCCGCGCAGCGGTGGCCAGCGTAATGCTTTCGCCTGCTGCCTCTCGGCAAACGGCACAGCGGCCGAGGTGATCGACGACCGCCGGGATCTCCTCCGGCGGCAGCATGCGGGCTTTGTATTGACGAAGGAGCTGAGGCGCGACGTGCGCGGTCATCGGTCGTCGTCTCCTTGCATCCGCCGGCTCAACCTGTCCCGAGCCGCACGCCTCAGGTTAATGACCTGCTGGCGCTGCAGTCCCAATCGTGTTGCGATCGTCAGGTCGTCCAGCGGCAGCTGATCCCAAATCGCGGCAAGCTCTTCCACCGTCACCTCTAAAGCCTCCGCCAAGTCATGGAACGAGCCGACGCGCGTCAGAGGAAGCAACCGGGCAACGGACTCCCCTCTGGAATCTCTCGCGTGTAAAAGCAGCGCGACCCTTTGCCGCACCGGCAGCGTGCGGATTTCCTTCCAGAGTTGTCGAAGGTACTCCCTTGCCTCCAGATCCTCGATCACGCTGCGAGTCGCGGACGGGGTCGCATCGTGTGACCCATAAGGCAAACCTTTCCTTACCGAAATGCCTTCTGCCGCGGCGAGAACCGATACGACCTGATCGAGCAGGAGCGGCTGTCCGACCGCGTCGAAAAGCAACAGCAAGGAAGCCACGAGATCGTCGTGCGGTAAGGCAATGCCGGACGCATCGTCGTGCCACGTTCCCGGGTTGCGTCCCGTCCATGAATTGAGACCACAGGCCCAACCCATCGCGCTCGGCCACACCGAGAACCGCTGGTCTCGGCGAAGTGCATACCGAATTCGCGCTTTGAGCCTCGTCCGCTCGGGATGGGTGCGGCGGACGAAATCCTCGAACGTATTGAACGCCACGACGGCTACGTAGTCTCGGAAGCTGGCGATTTCGGTGTCGCTCCGGATGTCCTTCAGGCGCGCCATCACCTTCAGCAGAACCTCACTCCGGATGTCGTCGCGCTCCTGTTCCGGAAAACCGGTCTGGCGCATACGCGCGGAAATGATGCGATCGATGCGATCGTATACATGTTCATCGAGGAGCTTGCTCAGCGCGCGTTCGCGATCGGCGGCCGATCCCGCGCGCTGTACCTCCTCGAGCATCGAGTCGCCGAATTCAATCTTGCGCATGTCTCCGACCCGGGAGGCATTTTATCCCGGGGACGAGTGGACATGCGGCGACGACGGATACGAAGAGCCATTATTATCTCGTGCGATGCGTGGTCCTTCGATTGGCACAACAACTTTGCCATCGCCATATCGCGAAGCAATCGCTGAAGACGACAAACGGCGGCAAGCGCATGCCCAAACCCGCGTGTGGAGGAGAGGCGATCCCGCCCGTTCGGGTAGACGCACGATCGTCGTCCCGACATCTTCACCATTAGTCGAATCCGGCTCGTAATATAGTGATGTGTGAGCGCAGGATTGGCTCACCGGCCCGCGGTGGGGTGGGAAACGTTACCGTCTTGGAAACCCCCGCCGCCTGGAGCGCAGCGTTGAGGCGTGCCGCCAGCGTGGCGGTATGTTCGCTGGCGATCGGCGCGTAGCGGATGAGGCTTGCCGTCAACTCGCTCGCGGGATAAAGCGGCGCCGATTGTTCGGCGATGGACCAGAGGGTATTCACCGCTGCCCGTAGCTCGGCGATGTGCTCCGCACGAACCGGCACGGTGAAGCCCGAGGCAACCACCGGATCCGAAAATGTCCCTACCCAGGCGACGTCGGACGCACTGGGAGATGAGAACGTTTCGCCCGAGCGGGCGAAGACGCGATACACGACCACACCTCCGATCGCGGACGGCGTATCCCTGGCGCTCGTCATGTTGCCGCCCTCGACCACGGTCACTTGCTGCCACTGATTCGACGATACTTTGCGCTCCACTCGGTATCCATCGCTCCGCGCAGACGCCGGCCATGAAATCGTTACCGTCCCGCCGGCGGCGGCCGCCGATACAGAAGCCGGCGCCAGAGGGGCGTTCTGCGTGACCGTTACGTTACGCGTGGCGGTTCCGGTCTGCCCCAGGTTATCCGTGACCGTCAACGCGACGACATAGGTGCCTGACGCGGCATAGGTGTAGGAAGGTGCGACGGCGCTGCTCGAACTGCCGTCGCCGAAAGCCCACGAGCGTGAGGCAATGCCTTGATTGTCGGTCGAACCGCTCGAGTCGAAGGTACAAGCGAGATCGGAGCACGACGGCTGTGGAAATGAGGCCACCGGAGGTTTGTCGCTTCCAACCGTGAACCGCACACGCAAGTGGTCTGTGGCCTGTCCATCACTGACCTCGGCCACCGCCCAGCCGTCGCCGGCGGCGGTAAAGTCATGACGGTTGTTGATGCCGGTAGCCGTGCTGCCATCGTGAAAACGCCAAGCGTACGAAAGCGTGTCCCGATTTTCGTCGGTTGATGTCGACGCGTCGAAGAGACACTGGAGTCCCGGGCACTGGACCGTGAACGACGTTGCGGGCGCCGCGTTCGTCCCCATCGAAACGACGTCCGAACGAAGCAATACGTTATCAGAGTCGGGACCGATGAAGCCTGCATGGGCTGGATTCGTCTGCAAACGGCCCCACGTGCCGCGGCTCCGTAACGCGCTCTGTACCTCTGCGATGGTCGCCGTGGGATTGGCGCTGAGAAATGCTGCGACGACACCGGTTACGTGCGGTGCGGCCATGGAGGTCCCGCTCAGGGTACAGGCGTGAGTGTCGCCGCTGTACCAGGCCGAGATGATGTCCTGGGCGGGCGCCCAGATGTCGACGCAAGAGCCTCCGATCGATCCGCACTCCACGGTGGCAGTACAGCCAGGCTTGGTCCAGCGTCCGTCCGCGTAGTTCGTGCCGCCTACGACGATCACATCGGGGAATCGTTGGCCAAACGTGAAGTCGCAAGCGTCTTTCCACGTCGCTCCGGCAGATGGGATTTGAGGCTCGTGATTGCCGGCAGATTGCACCACCACAATGCGCTGGCCGAGGACACCTGCCATGGCTTCCGCGACGTCCTGCCGATCTCGCCAGGCACCCTCGAAGTTGCCACCGCTGTAGTTCACGACGGCAGGCCACGGCTCAGTCGCCGTGCGGTGCGCGCTTACGTCACTCGCAATCCAGTTTAGCCCTGTGACAATGTTGCTGATGTAAATGCTGACGGCTGGCTCGGCACAGCTTGCAACACGCACCGGATGGATATTCACGTTTTTTGATATTCCGAATGAGAGACCGCCAATGATTGCCGCGACATGGGTTCCGTGGCCATGACAGTCGTTGTTTGCGCCAGGACTGCTCGTCCGTCCGGGGTCGCCATCCGGCCGGGCGTCGAAGCCGGCCGTGACCCGCGATGTTGATCCCCGGCGGAATTCTTGATGCGAACCGCGAACGCCGTAATCGAGTACGTAGACCTGTGCTGTGGTGCCCTGGTTTGCGAACGAGAACGTATTGTTGAGGGGCAGGTCCTGCTGGTCGCTCCGGTCGAGCCCCCAGTTCCCTTCACACACATCCTGCGAGGGGTCTGGGTTGGGGCAGTTCGTCGACTGCGGAGAGGAGGGCGACTGTGGTGGTGCCGGCGCATTCCAGATGGTCGCCGCGCGGCACGCCGGCACGTCCGCGGAGACCCAGATGTCCTGCTCCACGGACTTGACCCGAGGGTCCTCAGCCAGCTTTCGCGCGCGTGCCTCGGACAACTCCGCCGAAAATCCCTGGAGGGCATGTGCCCAGACTCGCTTGACGGTCCCTCCGTGCGCGCGCGCAAGGCTATGAGCCACATCGGCGACGGCCGGCAGTCCTCGGCTGGGCTCCGCCGGCCGGCCCGCCACGGCATCTGCGAGGACTATGTTGTAGAGCTCCGGCACTCCGTTCTTCGGAGCGCTGCGGAATATGCCGGCGAGCGCAGTCATCGCAACCAGTAGAATCCCAACGAGCGTTGTTCCGCGTAATATCACCGTACTCATTTGATGCCTCCTGGTTGATGACGCGATCTGGTCCAGCGACTCGGCGCACTCGTCCCTCGATCGGAAAATGGTTGAATGAGCGGCCAAGACGAGCGGCGCCAGAGGCCAGGGACGCGGCGGAGAGCCTGAACCGGCATACCCCCTGAAGACGACGAAAAACTCGAAATCAGAGCGGCCGTACTCCGGAGCCTCGGTCGATTCTCGAGTCGTCCGGTTCGTCTGCGCACTTTTCGCCTGCCGGCGGCGGTGCGATTTCCCGCCGTGTGCTTTTCGCTTCTGCCGGGCGTGGTTCGCTCGCCAATATTCCAAAGCCGTGGTCGTCTTAGAGAGATAGGCCGCAATCCGGTTCGTCCGCCACGTTGATCGTGGTTGAAGCGTCGGGGGATGCGTCGTCCATGATTGGAGGATCGATTATGTTGGGATCACGAATTCGCATTCTTTTAATGTCGTTTGTGATGTTCATGAGCGGCGCGGCTTCACTGACGGCGCAGCCCGCGACCGCACCTGATGACGTCACGCCGAAGGTCCAGGAGCGGGCGGCCGCTTCGTCCGACAGGCCACCGACGCTGCAACCGAACGCCGTTCAAACTGGGGCGGCCGGGCACATTTACCTTGATGGGTCGGTATGGCCTGCCGCCGGCATTTTCATGACCACGGACCCATATCGTCCATGGATCGCCATGAAGCTCGCCGAACCCACGGGCGGATTCGTCGTCAAGAGTTTGAACGATGCCGATCTGCTGCAGGTCCGCAACGACGGAATGATGAGACTGGCCCCGAAGAACTCCTTCTTCGACGGCCGCACCGGTTTTTGCCGTATCTGTCAACCGTATGTGCCAATTCACGACAACGTTGTGCACGAAGTGAAGCTGGTGAATCCGCGCGATACCAACAATGGCGCGGCGGCGCGGGTGGTGTTTTTCAATGCAGAAACAACGGACGAATTCACGTCCGGACCCGTTACGAAGTTCAGAGCATTTACGCTCGGCTATTACGATACGAAGCACGTCAATTACGATTCGGTATTCAAATACCACCGCGGCGATCAATACCATTACCGCGCGCAGTCGGCAGCGACGGAAACGCCGTTTGACACGTTTTGGGTCAAACCGGCCTCGGATGCAGACAGGCTGACCGGAACGCGCGCGGACATGTTTGTCAGCGGTGTCGTGACTGTCGGAGAGAGCACCCGCCCGCCGCTAGAAAGGTTGCTGGTGTACGGCGACGTGAAGGTCAATGGCAAACTAACCGCGACGACGGTGATCGGGGCGGTTTATCAGGATCTCGCGGAATGGGTTCCGGCCGCGGAGGATCTCGAGCCTGGCACCGTCGTGGTTCTCAATCCAGCCCGTCCCAACGAAGTTCAAGCCTCCTCCGCGGCATACGATTCCTCCGTCGCGGGTGTGGTCTCCCATCAGCCTGGAATCATTCTGGGCGTGTCCGCGCCGACGAAAGAGCAGATCGCCACTACGGGCCGGGTTCGAGTCCGCGTTGATGCCCACAGCGCGCCGATTGCGATCGGAGACTTGCTCGTCACCAGCCAACGCTCCGGCTACGCCATGAAGTCGGTCCCCGTGGATGTGGGTGGCATTCGCCTGCATCGGCCGGGTACAATCCTTGGCAAGGCACTCGAGCCGCTCGACCGTGGCGACGGCGAGATTCTCGTCCTGCTGTCCCTCCAGTAAAAACTGGAGGGCCCGCGCGCTGAACGACGCGTGCCGCCCTCGAAACAGCGCTGGTGATTCCCGACCCGGTACCACCCGGCTGTCGGGCGCACAGCCGAGGAGACAAGCCATTCAGTCATGCATACTCAGGATGAGGCAAGGAAGGTCAGTGTTTCCGTTCAGGCGTATGCCCGAATGGCCGGAATCTGTTATCTCTTGACGATCATCTTCGGCGCATTGGGCGAGGTGTATATCCCCTCGCTCTTCATCGTCACCGGGGACGCCGCCACGACGGCCCAAAACATTGCCGCGGCGCCTGGGATCTATCGCCTGGGGTTTGCGTGCTATTTGATCGAGGGAATCTGTGACGTGGGCCTGGCGTGGATGTTTTATGTGCTACTGCGTCCCGTGCACAAAGAGATCGCGCTTCTCTCGGCATTCTTCGGGTTGGTGTCGATGGCCATCTATGCCGTCATGGAGCTATTTTATTTCTCGGCGTTGTTCGTTGCGCGGCAGCCTGAATACCTGAACGTCTTCACAAGACCGCAGCGCGATGCGCTGCTGTTGCTGCTCCTCAAGTTCTTCGGTGCTGGCCTGTTCATGGTGTTCTATGGCATTGCGGCCATGCTGCGGGGATACCTGATATTCCGTTCTGGCTATCTGCCGAGGTTTCTCGGCATTTTGCTGATGGCAGCCGGAGCAGGCTTCATCCTCAAGAACGTCACGCTCGTTCTCGCCCCCGCGTATTCGCACAATGCATTCCTCGCTCCGATGTTTTTCGCCGCCGTGGCATTGGCGGGATGGCTGCTCGTACGCGGTGTGGATGTCCAGCGCTGGGACGCAAGAGTGGCCGATCAGGTTGCGGGTGCCGACTGACCATTCCGCGCAGCCGCTTCCGGTCAAAGAAAAAGGGCACCGACATCGACGAACGGAGACCGGCCGGCCTCCGCGTGCCTTCCTGAGCGATTCATCCCACGCGGCGTCCTATTGTCGCGGAGCCGTTGCAAGCCATCGGACCGCCGATCGGATTTCGTGAGCACGTTCGAGTCGATTGTCGGTCCGCGAGCAGGGCGGCGTAGGTCACTGGCTAGACTAGAGCCGCGGAAAGGTCGAGAGAAATTTTGCAGGTCCCGCTGTGGAGGGACGCCGCCCTGCATCGCGATCCGATGACTGAAGACGGCGAACCCCGCCACGTATGCGCATGACCGGCGGCTGTCTCGGCCCGCCAACCTCTTGCAATCGCGCTCGCGGGAAATTTTCGAATCGCAGTTGGATGGGACCAATACATCGCATTCGCTGCCGTCTTACACCAACAGTGCAGCGAAGATCGCGCAGGGTCTCGCTGTATTCGTCGAATTTCCGCACATTCCGTCCGGCCCACGTTCCAACGCAGGTCGAGCTAATTGAGGTCGAGAGATGCGTCTTCTTCTCGAAGTTCTGTTTCTGTCGTTGATCAGCGGTTGTACGTCGTTAGCCAGCGCCCAGGTCACTCAGCCCCGCCCCTCGGACCATGACGGCTTCACCGTCCTCGACGAACGGCGAGTGGCGGCCGAGCTGGCGCGCTCTGGCGCGATCGAAATGGACTTCCCCGGCGATGTATACCTCGCCGGAGACTGGCCGATTTCCGAACGACCGATTGTCATCCGTGCCGGTGGCACCCTCGTGGCGGACGATTGGCATCTAGTGTCGCCAGGCTCGCGAGTCACGCTGCAAGCTGCAGCGATCGATTTGCGTGGAACGACGCGTCTGAATGTGGCGCGTCCGGGTGGACGGGCGGGGGATGTACGTCTCACTGCTGTTGCAGGACGCGTGGAATTGGCGCCCGGTTCCGTCATTGATGCCAGCGGTGCGCCCGGCCGCGGAGGGCAGATTGTCGTCTCCGGCGGGGATGTCCGTTCGCACGGGACTCTGCTCGCCCTGGGAAGCGGACGCATCGAAGTAGAGGCTCGGGATCGTCTCGACTTCCTATCGAGGGCCGATACGGCCGGCGGTGTAATCCGCCTCGACCCCACAAATCTGCGCATCGCGAATTTTGGAGGAGTCAACACGGGCGTCGCAGTCGCGCCGGGAAGCGTCAGTCCGAATGCGCCGCCCGCGAATGGCCAGTTGGATGCGGGGAGCCTGGCGACCATGCTGGCGTCGAACTCGGTGATCGTTCATACCACGAGCGCAGCCGGACCGGGCACGGGCCTTCAGCCGGCAATCACTGGCGATAATATCGACGGGGACATTACCGTCGAGGCGCCGGTGACATGGAGCAGCGCGTTCAGCCTCACCCTGCTGGCTCACGATGATTTGATCATCCTCGCGCCGGTCCAGAACGGATCGACCGGAAGTGTCGTGGGTGTTTCCGGGTGGGACGGAGCCACCATGTCCGGATTCGACGGCAACACCGTTGTTCCGACGGCGTATGGCGCATCCGGAGGAAACACGTTCGTGGTAGGGACCTCCAATCCGGACGTCAATGTGTCGTTCGGCAGCCGCAATGGCACCACGGCCATCTGGGCGTACAACACGACTGTGCGCGCAAGCAGCCATACGACCACCTCTTTCGACGGTTTCGCCATGATTGGTTTTCGAATCATCGATGGAACGTCGGCCACCGGGCCGATCCAGGTGACTGCTCACCACGATCTATCGCTGCTCGGGGGCCTTGACTCTTTACGTTTCGCGCAAATCGGCCACGGCGGAGAGCTTTGGCTCGCCAGACCCGGGACCGTGCAAGGGGACCTCGGCGGCAATATCAGGGTAACTGCCGGAGGCGCGCTTCTGCTGAATGACGGGAATTTCACGTGTTATGCGCAAATCGGGCACGGCGGTCTCCTGTTCGATACCGTGACGCGCGGCAATTTGAGTGGCGACGTGAGCGTCACGGCGGCGACGATCACGCTCACAGGCGACGAGGCCGGAGGCGCGCAGATCGGCAACGGCGGCACGGTAGGGAAGGCGTCGATCGAAGGCGACATCGACGGAGCCGTCACGGTTCAGACAGGCGCTCTGACCATGACCAATGGCGTTAGTCTTGCCGGCGGCGCGCACATCGGCCACGGAGGCTCGCTGCTCACGGCGCTCAATCCGCCGCCGGCCCGCGTGCCGCCGGTGGTCGGCGACATCGGCAGCAATACGGCCGGCGGAGCACCCATTGTCGTCAACGTGTCCGGGAACGTCATTCTCGCTCACACACTCGCGGCCAACCGCAGCGGCATCAGTCACATCGGCCACGGCGGCCTGACGGTATTCGGGGGTACGGCGGGTACGATTGCGGGCGATATCACACTGACCGCCGGTGGAAACATCACCTTGTCCAGCGGCGGGAATTGCATCAACTTCTGTGGCAGCCAGGTCGGCCATTCGGCAGCGCAGTTGGCTGTCTTCAACAGCTCAGTCGGCGCCGTGCGCGGCGACGTCGTGGTTTCCGCAGGCGGCACGGTCTCTGTCACGGGAGGGGGCGCGACCGCGGGAGGCGGTCAGCTCCAATACGCACAAATCGGTCATGGCGGGCCTCTGGGCGGTGCCCAGGACGTATTCGCCACGTCGGGAACCACTTCGTGGGGCGGCACCCCGGCGTCAGCGGGAAACACGAATGACGTCACCGTCACCGCTGCCAACGTGATCGTGCAAGGAGGCATAGGAGCAGTGGCCTATGCGCAAATCGGCAGCGGCGGTCTGCTGGCGTCCAATGACAACACGTTCAGTCATGTCGTCCAGGGGCCGCTCGACGGAAACGTGAACGTCACGGCGACGACCGGGGATCTGACCCTCGCCGGCGGCGCGGATCCCAATGCGCTGGCGACCGCGCAAATCGGCAACGGCGGATTCAATGGGAGTAACCCTGGTGTCACGACCGTCACGGTTAGCGGTGCCAGCGGGTCGATTTCTGTGATCGTCGACAACGAGACGAGCCTCGTCGATGCGCCTGGCGGCTCCCGATGGTGGCTGGGACATCGCACGACCGGAACTCTCGGCGGTGCTCCGCTGCTTTTCGACACCGGCACCCTGGACTTCGCAGCTGGTCCCGGTGCGACGAATGCAACGGTGAGTGATCCCGCATTTTGGACGCGCCTGGTGGTTGACCCTGCTCCGTCGGAGCCGGTGAAGCCGAACGCCGCCGGCGGGAGTGTGACCTTCCGCGCCCACGGTTTGGCGGGAACGGACGGCAATCTGATTTCGAATCAGCCGCTCGCCATTCCGGCGGCGATTTCCAATCCCGTGCACGTGCTGTCAACGGACGACCTGACGTTGAACAGCCCTGTTTCGAACAGCGGCTCCTCGGTTGTCGACCTCGTATCCGACGATGCCAATCCCAACCCGCCGAATCTGAGCCTGACCGCCTTATTGACGATCGGCGCGTCCGCTGCACCGACGGGGCCGGTACGCCTTTTCGCGGTGGGGCCGGCACAGTTCTCGAAACCGGCCAGCTTTACGCCGGCTGAGAAATACGGTGTGTGGTATCAGACCTTCGGGACCCCGATCATCGGTGTGAATTACAAGGTGAGCGCGACGCCGACGATCACCACGCAGGCGTCGGCCCCCGTGACGGTCGGAGGGCAGATCAGCGACGACGGCGTGCTGGCCGGCGGTTCGTCGCCGGCCGGCTCGATCACGTTCAATGCCTATGGCCCGAACGACACGCTCTGTAGCGGAGCGGTGGCTTTTACCGCGACCATCTCCGTGGCGGGCAACGGGCTCTACTCGTCAGGCTTCTTTACGCCCGGGTCGGCAGGGACGTATCGGTGGACGGCCAGCTACAGCGGCGATGCGAGCAACAATCCGGCGAGCAGCCCCTGCAACGCCCCCAATGAATCCGTCGTCGTCAATCAAGCCACGCCTGGTCTCACCACTCAGGCCTCGGGAACGATTTCGCTGGGCAATATGGTCAGCGACACAGCCACCCTGGGCGGCGGCGTGAGCCCGAGCGGTTCGATCAACTTTCAGTTGTACGGCCCGAATGACGCCCTCTGCTCCGGGCCGGTGGTGTTCGGGGCGAACGTAGCCGTCGCGGGGAATGGCGTTTACGGCTCCGGTTCCTTTACCCCCACGCAGGTCGGTATCTATCGTTGGGTTGCGATGTATAGCGGCGACGCCAACAACGCGCCGGCGACCAGTCCGTGTAATGCTCCGGATGAGAGCGTCACGGTGAATCAGGCCAACCCGACACTGGTGACTCAAGCGTCGCCTTCGAACGTGGTGGGCAACAGCATCAGCGACTCGGCGACGTTGGCCGGCGGCGTGAATCCCACCGGGTCCCTGACGTTCGATCTCTATGGCCCGAACGACGCGGCATGCTCGGGACCGAGCGTATTCACCGCAACCATACCGGTGTCGGGAAACGCTACCTACCCTTCCGGGCCGTTCACCCCGACTCAGGCAGGTACGTATCGCTGGAGTGTGAGCTACAGCGGCGACAGTGGCAACGCAGCCGCTTCGAGCCCGTGTAATGCGCCGAACGAGAGTGTTGTTGTGAACCAGGCCACGCCCACGCTCGTCACACAGGCGTCGCCGGCCGTGAGTCTCGGCGGCAGCATCAGTGACACTGCCGTTCTGTCGGGCGGCTTCAATCCCGGCGGCTCCATCACGTTCACTCTCTTTGGTGCGAATGATGCCACCTGCTCCGGGACCGTCGCGTTTACCGCCTTGGTGCCGGTCGCTGGCAATGGCTCCTATACCTCGGGTGGGTTCACGCCGGTCATGGCCGGTAGCTACCGGTGGGTCGCCTCATACAGCGGCGACTCGAATAACGCCGCCGCGATCAGCCCGTGTAATGCCCCCAATGAGCTCGTGTCCGTCGGCGTCTCCGCTCCAACACTTTCTACGCAAGCCTCCGGACCCGTGATCATCGGCAACAGCATCAGTGACAATGCGACGCTCGCGGGCGGAATCAGCCCAACCGGCTCGATCACCTTCAATGTGTTCGGACCGGACGATTCCCTCTGCGCAGCCCCGGCGCTCTTTACCGCAACCGTTCCTGTGGCAGGGAATGGAGCCTATGCATCGGGCTCGTTCTCGCCCGCGCTTGCCGGTACGTATCGGTGGATTGCCAGCTACAGCGGCGACGCGAACAACGGCGCGATTGCCGGTGCTTGCAACGCACCGAACGAGAACGTCGTGGTACAGCCCGCCACCCCGGTGGTCTCCACGCAAGCCTCTCCTGGCATCACGGTGGGTGGGGTCGTCAGCGACAGCGCGACACTCTCCGGCGGCGTTGGCCCGACTGGTTCCATGGTGTTCGCTCTGTATGGCCCGAACGATTCCACCTGCTCCGGACCAGCGATATTCACTGCCACTGTCCCGGTGGCGGGCAACGGCGCGTACTCGTCGGGCCCATTCACGCCGGCAAGCGCTGGTACGTATCGATGGATTGCCAGCTACGGAGGCGATCCCAACAACGCGCCGGTCACTGGTCTCTGCAACGCGCCTAATGAAAGCGTGATCGTCAGCGGGGGCGCGGTGATCGGCGGTAGTAAGACCGTCTCCGCGGGTCCCTACATGATCGGGAACACGATCACGTATACGATCGCCATGACCAACTCTGGAACCACGGCTCAGCCGGATGCGTCCGGCGACGAGTTTGTCGATGTTCTTCCGCCGTCGCTTGCCTTGTCTTCCGCCAGCGCGACGAGCGGAAATGCCGTGGCCACGATCGGCACCAACACGGTCACGTGGAATGGCGTCATTCCGCCCGCCGCCACCGTCACCGTCACCATTACTGCGACGATATTGCCGGCGGCGGCCGGTACCACCGTAGCCAATCAGGGGACGATTCGTTTCGACGCCGACGGAAACGGATCCAATGAATCGACGACAGCAACGGACGATCCTGCTGTTGCAGGATCGTCCGACGCAACGGTCATTGCTGTTTCGGCCGCGGCAGGCAACGCACCGACGCTGTCACCCTTGTTCCTGTGTGTGTTGGTCGCCCTCATCGCTGCCATCGGCGTGACCAGGTTTGGCCGCCTGACTTGAGTCAAGTGTGGATCCGGAAACGCCTATGAACAGATCGTTGCTGCGCCACGTTCTCGTGCTCGCGCTGTTGGTCTCCGGATTACCGTCGTTTCTGGCGGGTGATCCGGTCGCGCGTACGGTTGTGACCTCCAATGCGGGAAGCCGTGAGGAAAGCCGCCGCGACGTGCTGCCCGATTCGCTGCAATACATCGATGCGCAGGGCGAGAAGATCGAGAGCCCGACTCCCGGTCGGACCCGGCGGATTTTGATCGAATTGCGTGCCCGGCCCGCCGTGGTGGGCAAGGCCTCCATGCTCGCCCTCGCCCAGGCGGCAAGCGAGCGGAGACAATTGATGGCCGATCTTGCAGCGGTCGACCAGCGATTGCATGCGCGGGAGCCGGCGCGTGTTACGCGCGAGTTCGAAATGCTCTTCAGCGGGGTCGCCGCCATCGTCAGCGCGGAGAGCGTTGACGCAATCCGGCGTCTGCCAGAGGTCGTGGCCGTGCACGAGGACCGCGAAATCCATTCCTGTGAGACGGCCGTTGACGGCGTCACAATGATCGGAGCTCCCGCGATCTGGCAGGACTACGGAGTCATTGGCAGAGACGTGAGAGTCGCGGTAATCGATTCGGGCGTCGACTATACCCACACGGATCTGGGAAGGTGTTTCGGCCAGGGGTGCAAGGTTGCGGGCGGATATGATTTCGTCAATGGCGACGCCGATCCGATGGACGATAACGGCCATGGGACCCATGTCGCCGGAATCATCGCCGCGAATGGAGCTCTCAAAGGCGTCGCACCTGGTGCAACCTTGTTGGCTTACAAGGTCCTCAATGCGCAAGGCTCCGGTTATTTGAGCGCGGCCATCGCGGCGCTCGAGCGCGCGGTGCTCGACGGCGCAAAAGTCGCAAACCTCAGTTTCAGCAGTTCCGGGCATCCGGATGATCCGATCAGTCAGGCGGTGGATCAGGCGACGGCGGCGGGAATCTTGTGCGTCGTCGCCGCGGGAAACGCCGGTCCTGGCGACCGGACCGTGGGGACGCCCGGAGTCGCTCGAAGCGCGCTCACGGTCGGAGCAATCAACCAGAGCGGCGACGTCGCCCTCTTCAGCTCCCGCGGTTACGTCAGCAACGGTGGCGACGAGTTCGCGATGAAGCCTGAAATCGCGGCGCCCGGTGTGTCGATCCGCAGCACCGTTCCACGCTCCGGCGCGGTGGGCGACCCGACAGGTTATCGGGTTCTGAACGGGACGAGCATGGCCACGCCCCATGTCGCCGGCGCCGCAGCCCTGCTACTGGAGTGGAGCTCACAACAAACGCCGGCCGCTCTCAAGCAGCGACTCGTCGGTTCCGCGAACGAAGGGGGGCCGCTTTCCTTCGCTGCAGGAGCCGGACGTGTCGATCTTGCCCGGGCATTCACCCTCCGTATCCTCGCCTCCCCAACGTATGTGCCGATGGGGGTTGCCACGGAGGCGAGCGGAACGGTCCGGTTCCATCGAACGCTCTCCCTTGTGAACTCCAGCCCTTCCGAACAGACGATATCGCTGAGTGCTGCCACGCAGTTGCCTCCCGGCGCGACGTTGCAGATCAGTCCAGCTGCAGCGACGCTCGCCGTCGGAGGCAGTACTGTAATTTCACTCGACCTCGAGGTGGATCAGGCGATGACACCCGCGGCCGCCGGGCCATTGGCGTGGTTCACGAGTATTGCCGTTGCAACGCCCGGCCAGACGACGAGCGTTCCGGTCTACTTCTTCAAGGGGTCGCTCGTGACAGCCGACTTCGGTGAGGCGCCGCTCTACGTAATGCTCGGGAGCTCGCGCGCGGCGCCGCCGCCCGCTACGAGCTCGAGGATCTTCGTCAATCCGGGACCGGTCTGGTCTGATGTCGTTCCTCCAGCCGAGTGGGACATTCTTGCGGGCTATGACGGCGCAGCCCATGCGATCGTCGTGAGGGAGCAGCAACAGGTCGCGAGCCGGTTTTCCCTGACCCTCAGCCGTTCCGAGGCGACGCGCGCATTGACGCTCCGGGCGGTCGATGAGGCCGGACGACCTCTGTGGGAGGATTCGACTCGCTCCCGTCTGATCCTCGGACTCAAGGATGCCGCCGCGTCCCGAAACATTGCCGGCGCGCTGATTCTCAACTCGACCACGGGTGCATTCCTGATGTCGCCGCTGTCGTCGCGGTACGCCCTCGGCGCCATTAATGTTGCGAGGAACGCGCCGGGCACACGTTTCTACTCGTACAGCTGGTTCGGCGATGGATTCTCGACAGATCTGACGTTGCCCGTTCCCGGCGTCGCCATGCGCCGGTTGAGCCTGAGTGCGACAGCGCCCGCGCCGGAAGAGGGGACGGACTCGATTTTTTCCCTCGGAATCGGACACTCGCTGCGATTCAGCGGCTGGGGATTCGGCGCGGTCGACCTGTCCAGCGATGTGTTGCAATCCACCGCCTTCGTTCGTCTGAATCGAGCAACTGCGTATCTCCAATCAATTGCCGGAACGACCGGTGATTTTCCGATCGAGTTGCTTCGAAGGAACGCGTTACAGGCGAGCGGTCCCTCCGGTCTCACTACGCTCATTCAAAGCCCCTACATGCGCCATCAAGGAGGGGAGGAGATCGCTCTCGACTCCCTTGCCTTTTTCAGCCTGTTCGATCCGGCGCGGCAGCCCATCGCCGTCCTGGATGCATCCGTGCAGCGATGGGACCTCGATCTCGCACCGTCGGTGATGCAAATTCAGTTCCGCAACACTGCATCGAGTATCTACGCCCACAGCCGGGTCTGCGCTGCTGGCGAGCCATTCCTCTGCGACACACCGGCCCTATGGCAGACCCTCACTCTCGCCAACCAACTTCGGGTTTCAGGAGTCGATCCGGTATTCAGGTTGTATCGCAGCGGCTCGCTCGTCGGCGAATTCATCATCGACCGGCTGCATTTCGGCATTGCGTCCGCCGCGGGCGCGCATGAGATCCGTTCTACGTCTCCGGCGTACCGTCTCGGTAGTGTTATTGGTGCATCGACCTTCGTCGCTAAATTCGATACCGATCGCTCCGATCGGAATCCGCCGTCCGTAATCGACTTCCGGGTCGAGCAGGACGGGCTTCGCACCGCAACGCCGCTGCAACCTTCGCTGGCTCCGACCACGTACGTGAGATTCGGCGTCTTCGACGACAACGCGATTGCCAACGTGGAGCTCCAATGGCGGAGAAACGGCACTTCCGAATGGACGGCTTTTCCTCTCGCACCGGCCGGGGGTAAATACTCGGTGCCGTTCCAGCTCGAGGGAGCAATCGACCTGCGGGTCTTGGCGTTGGATGCGGCGGGAAATACGTTCGAGGAGGAATGGACTCCGGCAATCGTCACCACGATGCCGCCGGTTGTTTCGAGGATCCAGCCCTCGGCGGGGCCGGCGGCAGGCGGAAATGTCGTGACGGTGAGCGGCACCGACCTAACGGGTGGCATCGTGACGTTCGGCGGTATCGATGCGCGGGTGACAAATTCCAGTGCTACCGCGCTGACCGTGATCGTGCCGCCGCACTCCCTCGGACCTGTGGCGATCACTGTAACGACGACCTCCAGCGCGGGCGGATCCGCGACGCTGTCCACCGGCTACACCTATGAGCCTCCCACCATTACAGCGGTCAGTCCCACCAGCGGCCCTGTAACCGGTGGCCAAACCATGACAGTGACCGGCCGGAATCTGACCGGAGTGATCGTCAGTATCGGAGGAGTCGCTGTCATCCCACTCGCCGGTACGCCGTCGACGCTACTACAGTTTGTCACTCCGGCCCATGCCTCGGGAGCGGTGGACATTACTGTGACGAGCAACGTTGCGGGCGGCGGCACCGCTACGGCCCTCGGTGCGTATCTATATCGGCTTGCGCCCGCGGTTACGAGCATCAGTCCCGACGGTGGGCCTACTATAGGTTCCCAAATTGTGACGATCGCCGGAGAGAATCTCGAAGGGGCTTCCGCGCTGCTCGGCGGGAAGAGTGCATTCGTCCAGGAGAACACCGCGACGGTCTTGAAGATCTCAACGCCGTCGCACATTGGCGGCGCGGTGGACCTCGTCATCAGCACACCCGGCGGTTCCGTAGCGTTGGCGAACGCGTATACCTACGTTCCGCCGCAGATCACAAGCGTGAGTCCCGCCAGCGGGTCGACATCGGGCGGGCAAGTCATCACGATTACGGGGACGAATCTGAACGGCACAATCACAATGGATGGCCT
>DATFHJ010000028.1:0-3826 GCA_035248585.1 Thermoanaerobaculia bacterium | reverse complement strand
CCGCCCTACTTTTTGAACAGCGCGTCGAAGGCCTTGCGCGCGTCGTCGACCGACTGCGGCATGCTCCGCTTGTCGGCGGCGAGGTCCGTCACGATCTTCGGCGTCCAGAAGGTGCACTCATTGCGCGAGTGCTTGCCGGAGACGCGCGCGGGAATGTTCTCCCGGCACTCCCAGAGCGTCGTGGTGTCGAAGAAGCGGCAGTTGCCGCAGGTGTGCAGGTCGGCGGCGCACTTGGGACAGGCCTCGTCGAACGTCATTTCGCCGAGCGAGTGGCGCAGCTCGCCGCAACGGTTGCATTTGAACGCCTCGGGGCCGAAGCCGCCCGCCGTCCGTCCGCGCGGCGCACCTTCGAGGCGCTGCTTCGGTCCGTCCGGGCGCGGCCCCTGCGGCCGCTGGTTTTGTTGTCCTCCGGAGTACGAATATCCGCCTCCGTCCTGATAGCCTTTGTGTTTGTACTTGCGATCGTCGCTCACGTTCACCTCGGGAAAAAATGCCAGAACACACCTGCAATGATCACGATCGCGATGATGAACAGAATCAAGCGGATCGCGAGCTTCGCCAGCTTCAGCACGAACCAAATCGCGAAGATGACGGCGAGCAGAATGAGGAGCTCATGGGTGCTCGGCATTCGGGGATGCGGTCAGTGTAGCACCGCTACACTAACAACCGCAGCGGCTGCTCGATGTATTGCCGCAGCGTTTTCAGGAACTCCGCGCCGATCGCGCCGTCGACGATGCGGTGATCGCACGACATCGTCACCTTCATCCGCTCGCGAATCACGATCTGCTTGTCGATGACGACCGGGCGGGACTCGGCGGTGCCGATGGCGAGGATGGCCGCGTTCGGCGGATTGATGATGGCGGTGAATTCCTCGATGCCCCACGCGCCGAGGTTCGAGATCGTGAACGTCGAGCCCTGATACTCGTCGGGCTTGAGCTTGCGGTTCTTCGCTTTGTCCGCGAGCGCGCGCACCTCGGTGGCGATGTCGGTGACAGACTTTTGATCCGCGTTGCGAATCACCGGCGTGATCAGGCCGTCGGCGGTCGCGACCGCAACGCCGACGTGCACTTCCCCGTGCTGCGTGATCGCGTCATCGCCCCAGCTGGCGTTGACGTTCGGGTGGTGGCGCAGCGCCAGCGCAACCGCGCGGATGATGAAGTCGTTGAGACTCAGCTTCGAGCCGCTGATGTCGATCAGCTGCTGGCGCACCGAACCGAGGTTCGTCACGTCGAAGTCGGCGGTGAGATAAAAGTGCGGGATCGGCCCCGTCGATTCGGCGAGGCGCTTGGCGATCGTGCGGCGCATCGCCGTGAGAGGGATGATCTTCGTTTCGCCAACCGGTGGAGCGGCGGGCTTTAGCCCGCCGGTTTCCTTCGGCGGGCTAAAGCCCGCCGCTCCAGCGTTCTTGATATCCGCGGCAACGATGCGTCCCCGCGGCCCGCTCCCCTGCACCTCTTCGAGCTTCACACCCAGCTCGCGCGCCATCCGCCGCGCGAGCGGCGAGGAGCGCGGACGGTCGGACTCGGCCGCGGGAGTCTCCACGACGTTCTGCGCGAGATCGCGCCGCGGTCCCTTCTGCTCGATCGCTTCGTGATACTCGCCGGTCGTGTGCTTGATGCTGTCTTTCTTATCGGTGGCGCGGCGTTGCGGCGGCTCTTCTTTCTTCTCTTCTCTCTTCTCTTCCTTCGGCTCGTCCTTCTCGACGTCCTTTTCACCAGGGCCAAGGATCTTCGCCAGCACGCCGCCGACCGGCACCATGTCGCCTTCTATCGCGGCCTGCTCGCCGAGCGTGCCTTCCGCTTCCGCTTCGAGATCGAGGTTCACCTTATCGGTCTCGATCTCCGCGACGGCTTCGCCTTTCTTCACCTCATCGCCCGGCTGCTTGTACCACTTGACGACCTTCCCCTCGGTCATCGCATCGCCCATCTTGGGCATGATGATTTCAGCCATTGGCGTACATCACTCTCTTCACCGCGCGCTCGATGTGCTCTTCCTTCGGCGTGGCCAGCAGCTCGAGGTTGCGCGCGTACGGCATCGGCACGTCCTCGCCGGTCACGCGCGCGACCGGTGCGTCGAGCTCGTCGAACAGCGCCTCGGTGATGCTCGCCGCGATCTCCGCCCCCGCGCCGAAAGGCTTCCACTGCTCCTGCACCACCACCGCGCGGTGCGTTTTGGCGACCGAGGCGTAGACCGGCTCCATGTCCAGCGGGCGGAGCGTGCGGAGATCGATGACCTCGCACTCGATCCCCTCCTCGCTCGCGAGCTTGTCCGCCGCGATGAGCGACATCTGCAGCATCCGGCTGTAGGAGACGATCGTGACGTCGCTCCCCTCGCGCGCGACGCGCGACTTGCCGAAGGGGACGGTGAAGTCGGGATCGTCCGGCACCTCCCCCTTCATCCCGTACAGCGCCGCGCTCTCGAGGAAGATCACCGGATCGCGGCCGCGGATCGCGGTCTTGAGCATCCCCTTCGCGTCGGCGGGCGTCGCCGGCGCGACGACGTGCGTGCCGGGGAAATGCGCGTAGAACGACTCGAAGCTCTGCGAGTGCTGCGCGGAGAGCTGCACGCCCGCGCCCTGCGGCCCGCGGATCACCATCGGAACGTCGACCTGGCCGCCCGAGAAGTAGCGCACCTTCGCGGCGTGGTTGAGGATCTGGTCGGCGGCGACGATGGCGAAGTTCATCGTCATCATCTCGACGATCGGCCGCAGGCCCAGCATGGCCATGCCCACCGCCGTCCCGGCCATCCCCGCCTCGGCGATCGGCGTGTCGATGACCCGCTTCGGCCCGTACTTTTTCAGCATGCCGGCGGTGATGCGGAACGTCCCCTCGTAGACCCCGATGTCCTCACCCATGATGAGGACGTTCGGGTCGCGGTCCATCTCTTCCATCATCGCGTCGCGGATGGCGTCGCGGTACGACTTCTCACTCATGTTCACTCTCGCGGACGGGTCTCGGCCCGTGCTCGGCTATCACGTCGTCGAACAGCTCCGACGGCTCGGGCACCGGGCTCTCCTCGGCGAATCTCAGCGCCTTCGCCACCAGCTCGTTCGCCTCTTCATCCATCTGCTTCACGTCGTCCTCGGACAGGCCGCAGACCTCGCTCAGCCGGTTGCGCAGGATCGTGATGGGGTCGCGATGCTTGTGCCGCTCGACCTCGTCCTTGGAGCGGTACGGCTGGAGGATGTCTGCCGCGCCGTGGCCGCTGAAGCGGTACGTGACCGCCTCGATGCAGTACGGGCGGCCGGTCTCGCGCACCTGCCGCACGATGCGGTCGGCGACGCCGCGGACGGCGAAGATGTCCTGCCCGTCTACCTTCTCGCCGGGGATGTCGTAGGCGCGGACGCGCGCGGCGAGGTCGGTCAGCGCGGAGTGGCGGTCGAGCGCCGTGCCCATCGCGTAGCCGTTGTTCTCGATGATGAAGATGATCGGGCACATCCCCCGGTGGCCCCAGAGGCCGGCCATGTTCATGGCCTCGTGGAACGAGCCGATGTTCATCGCGCCGTCGCCGAAGTAGCAGACGACGATCGAGTCTTTCTCCTGGTAGCGCATCGCGTACGCGGCGCCGGCGGCGAGGGTGAGGTGTCCGCCGACGATGCCGTAGCCGCCGTAGAGGCCGTGCTCGACGTCGAACAGATGCATCGAGCCGCCCTTCCCCTTCGACAGGCCGGTGCGCTTGCCGAAGAGCTCCGCCATGACTTTGCCCGGGTCCGATCCGAGGGCCAGGGCCTGAGCGTGATCGCGATAGCCGCAGAAGACCGCGTCGCCCGGTTTGAGCGCGCTGACGATGCCGGAGGCGACCGCTTCCTGGCCGATGTAGACGTGGA
>DATFHJ010000027.1:0-9536 GCA_035248585.1 Thermoanaerobaculia bacterium | reverse complement strand
CGCTTCGGCGGCGTGGGGCTCGAGCTGGCGGTCGACGCGTTCAACGTGACGAACAACCGCGTCGTGCTGCAGCGCAACGCCGACCTCGCGCGGGCCACCGCGCGCCGCCCGGCGGCGAGCCGCATCCGCGAATACCAGTCGCCGCGCATCTTCCGGGTGGGAGCGCGTTTGACGTTTTAGTAGATTGTGGAGCGGCGGGCTTTAGCCCGCCGTTTCCCTTCGGCGGGCTAAAGCCCGCCGCTCCACTATACTGGGGCGAATGTCCAAAATCCTCCTTCCCCGCGGGAGAGTCTCGCGTGGCCGCTTCTGGCTGGCGTCCGCCCTCCTGGCCGTCGCCTTCGCCATCCTCTTCGCCGGGTTCGAGGCGCTGTTCGGGCGGCAGGCGACGCTGATTCTTTATCCGCCGCTCCTCTGGCTCGCCTTCGTGCTCGCGGCGAAGCGCTATCACGACTTCGACCGCTCGCCCGTGCGGCTCTTGCTGCTGGTGATTCCGATCATCGGGCCGATCGTCGTCGGATTCGACCTGCTGTTTCATAAGGGAACGGCAGGCAGCAATCGATACGGCGCCGATCCGAAAACCGAGGGCATCGATTATCAAGGCGTGCCCCTGCCGCTCCTCGGCAACGACGGCCGCGCGATCGTCAACGACGTCACCGCGCTCAATCCCGTGCGCGTGGCGGCGATCGTGGTTCCGGCAACGATCGACGAAGTGACCGAGGCCATCCGCCGCTCCACGGGACCGGTCTCGGTCGGCGGCGGCCACTTCAGCATGGGCGGGCAGACGGCGAGCGAGAACAGCCTCCATCTCGACATGCGCCGCCTCAACCAGATCCTGCAGTTTTCTCCCACGGAGAAAACGATCCGCGTGCAGGCCGGCGTGCGCTGGTGCGATCTGCAGCGCTTCCTCGATCCGCACGGCCTGGCCGTGAAGATCATGCAGACTTACGCGAATTTCACGGTCGGCGGGGCATTGAGCGTGAACTGCCACGGACGCTATGTGGGCCTCGGTCCGCTCGTGCTGTCCGTGCGGTCCATTACGCTCGTCCTGGCCGACGGCACACTCGTCGAAGCCTCGCCGTCCCACAATGCAGACCTCTTCTATGGCTCGATCGGCGGCTACAACGCCCTCGGCGTGATCGTCGAGGCGGAGCTCGAGCTCGCGGACAATGAGCGCGTCGAGCGGATCGCGAAAAAGCTGCCTGTCGCAAAGTATTACGAGCATTTCCGCCAAACCGTGCGCGGCTCGAAGGAAGCCGTGTTCCACAACGCCGATCTCTATCCGCCGTCCTACCAGCGCGCGCGCTCGGTGACGTGGGTGGAGACGCAGAAGGCGGCCACGAATCAGCACCGGCTGCAGACGCCGGGTCAATTGCACCTGATCGAGAAATACTTCATGTGGGCGATCTCCGAGACGCCGTTAGGCAAGTGGCGCCGTGAATATCTCGTCGACCGCCTGCTCTATCTCCGCCGCCCCGTGCATTGGCGCAATTTCGAGGCCGGCTACGACGTCGCGGAACTGGAGCCGTGGTCGCGCAAGGCCACGACGTACGTGCTGCAGGAGTATTTCGTTCCGGTCGCCCGCTTCGACGAATTCGTCCCGAAAATGGCCGAGATTCTCCAGCGCCACAACGTGAACGTGATCAACATTTCCGTCCGCCACGCCTACGCCGATCCGGGAACGTATTTAGCCTGGGCGCGCGAGGAGGTGTTCGCGTTCGTGCTCTATTACAAGCAGCGCGTGCGCGAGAACGCGAAGACGCGCGTCGGAGTCTGGACGCGCGAGCTGATCGACGCGGCATTGAGCTGCGGCGGTACGTATTACCTGCCGTACCAGCCGCACGCGACGCATGAGCAATTCCATGCCGCGTATCCGAGGGCGAAGGAACTGTTCGCATTGAAGCGGAAATACGACCCGCAGTTCCGGTTCCGGAATGTCTTGTGGGACAAGTACTACAGTGGAGGACAGGCAATCCTGCCTGTCCTTTCCGAATCCGAATTCCAATCGATCTTCAGCAACGTGGCGTCCTTCGACGCGTTTTATCTGTTCCTGCAGAACGTCTATCACATCTACCCCGAAGACCGGTTCCAGACGCTCATCAAGGAAGCGTGCTCGAACGGGCGCACGGACGAGGAGATTTACCGCTACATCCAGCAGCGATTGCCGGACATCAAGCCGGCATTGGCCGATGTCTCGTACGCATTGCCGGCATTGAAGAAACAAAAAGAAGAGATGGCGCGGCAGACGCTGGATATTCTCGGCGATCGGAAGAAGATCCACGGCTATGTCGAGATCGGCTCGACCGGCCGCTATGTGAGTGAATTGCAGGACCACGTCGAGATCGAGGAGCCGGTTTACGTCATTCACGACGCGGCGCCGACGAATTCGCCGGTCGACATCGCCGAGCGCGGCGGCCTCGCGAAAATCGGCACGTTCCTGCCGCTCGATGACTACGCGCCCTTGAGCGGCGAGATCGCCGATCAGAGCATCGACGTCGTGACCTGCTTCATCGGACTGCATCACGCCCCGCCGGCGAAATTGGACGCGTTCGTCCGCTCGATTCATCGCGTCCTGCGTTCGGGCGGCCTGTTCATCGTGCGCGATCACGACGTGCAGACGCCGCAGATGGACGCGTTCGTGTCGCTCGCGCATACCGTCTTCAATGCCGGCCTGGGCATCCCCTGGGACGTGAACGAGCGCGAGCTGCGCCATTTCGCGCCGATTTCCCACTGGGCTCAATATCTCGGCGATCGCGGGTTCGCCGACACCGGCGCGCGGATCCTGCAGGCGCACGATCCCTCCGCCAATACCTTGATGGCGTTCCAGCGATGAAACGACTGATCGCTGCGCTGTTATTGACCGCCGTCGTCACGACGCCGGCCGGCGACGTCCGCCCCGCCGATCAGACCTTCCTCACGTATCCGGAATGGTTCCTCGTCTTCAGCCCCGCCGAATACGCGGCGTTCACGCGCGACCACCACCCGAGCGAGTTCCCGTTTCTCGGACACACCTATCAGTTCTGGCAGGGTTACCACGCCGTCTGGAAGCAGACCCGCGGCAAGTATCCGTTCAACGGCGGGTACCACCTGATGATCATGGTCATCGGCACGAGCACGACCGTCGAATACATGATCCGCGGCGCGTACGAGCCCGTCATCGGCCGGCTCGCGGAGATGACGGCGCGCCGGCAGACCGCGGAAGACATTCTCGCCGCGCGCGTGGCGCAGGAGTACGTCGACTTCATCCGCGTCGTGCCGTGGTACGAGTTTGATTTCGCGTCGCGGCTGAAGCAGTTATGGACGACGACCGGCCTCTGGGGCCGCGACCCGATCCGCAAATGGGAGCGCAAATACTTTCTGACGACCGAGTACGGCATCAAGGCGGTCTACGGCTGGATGATCAAGAAGGCCACGAAGGCCGCGTACGAAGAGCCGATCCTTTCGACGGTCGTGATCGACGACCGAGGAGACGTCCGCTCGCTGCCGCGCTACGAAGCGTTCATGCCGGCGGCGATCGGACTCGCGAAACAAGGCATCGGCTTCCGCGAGATCGCCGGCAACCGCGGCGAGATCCTCATCAGCGTCATCGTGCCCTCGCCGAGTCGCGCCCACCACGTCATCCTCCGCCAGCCGATTCTCACCGAGCCGGGGAAGGAGCGATTGTTGATCTCGGTACCGGTGGCGCAGTTGGGGGAGACGTTGCGGCGGTACGATGGGTACGTGGAGCACGTATTTGACTATTGAGTGGAGCGGCGGGCTTTAGCCCGCCGAACCGTGCCGGCGGGCTAAAGCCCGCCGCTCCACGACGTACTATTCGCGCGATGATCCTCGCCATCCTCCTCCTCGCCGCGCAACAACAACCCTACTCCGAGACCATCGTCGTCACCGCGGAGCGGATCGAGCAGCCGGTGCGCGAGAGCACTGCTGCCATCACCGTGTTGCGGGCGGAAGATCTCGAGCACGTGCAAACGCTCGGGGACGCGTTGCGGCTCGTGCCGGGACTGCAGCTGATCGACGTGAATCCCGGCGCGCCGCCGATGGTGTCGAGCCGCGGATTCTTCGGCGCGGGCGAAGTGGAGTACATGCAGCTCCTCGTCGACGGCGTGCCGGTCGGCGATCCGGAGACGGGACTCGCGGACTGGCGCTCCATTCCGATCGAAGACATCGAGCGCATCGAAGTCGTGCGCGGCCCCGGGTCCTCGCTCTTCGGCGATACGTCCCTCGGCGGGGTGGTGCAGGTGTTCCGCAAACATCCCGCGTCGCACGCCTCCGTCTCCATCGGCAGCTTCGGGACGCGCCGCGTCAGCGGCGCGGTCACGAACGCGAGCGTTTCGCACGAACGAACCGACGGCTTCCGCAAGCACGGCGCGGCCGAAGAGACGTTCGCGCACGTCGCCTTCGGCGGCTTCTCGCTCGACGGCTCGAAGCGCGACCGCGAGATTCCGGGCGTCGACGACAGCGCGCTGTTCGACCACGATCGCGAGGAAAGCCGTCGCCTTCGCGCCGCGTATCGCCGCGGCGGCCTGCTGCTGCACGTCAGCGACCGCCACACCGATCAGACGCGCACGCTGGTCCTCGTGCCGGGCTTCGGCGACACCGCGAGGCGGAACCTCGACACGCGCACGTACGGCGCGGCGTTCACGCGAAAAATCGGCGGCGTCGAGCTGACCCGCGAGACGATCGACAGCCGGTACCGCGTGGACATCCACGGCAATGGCTCGCGCACGATGCTCGCGGCGTTCGTGAGCCAGGAGTGGCGCGTCGCGCGGCGCGTGCGCCTCGCCGCCGGCGCGCGCTGGGACGCCATCAACGATTCGTTCGAAGGCAACGACGTGAGCGATCGCGCGTTCTCGCCGCGCGTCGGGGCGTCGATCGCTGCCGGCGCGGTCACGATCTACGCGCAGCTCGCGCGCGCGTTCAAGGCGCCGACGCTCGACCAGCGCTTCGATCTGCGCCCGTTTCCCGGCGGCTTCACGATCTCGAATGCCGGCCTCGAGTCGCAGCACGCGACGAATGTCGAGGCCGGAGTGCGCGGCGGGAACTGGGAGGCGATCGCGTACGTCGCGCATGTCGACGACGAGATCGACTTCGACGTCCGCACGTTCCGCTACGGCAACATCGGCCGCAGCCGCCACCGCGGAATCGAGACGTCGTATCGCGGCCGCTATGCGTCCCTCGGCTACACGTGGACGCGCGTGCAGGCCGAGGGGAGCAGCAGGCAGTTGAAGAACATCGCCGAGCATGTCGTGCGCGCGTCGCTCGACTTCGGCCCGTTTCACGTCGGCGTCGAGCACTCGGCGAATCGCTGGCTCGACGACGAGAATCGCTTTCCGCTGGACGACGCGACGCTGGTCGATCTGCGTGTTACGCACACGCTCGGCTCGATCACCGCCGCGCTGGAGGCACACAACGTGCTGGACCGTCGCTACGCGCCCCTCGGATTCGCGCTCGGCGACGTGCCGTTCACCTACCCGGCCGCCGGCCGCTCCGTGGCGCTGACGTTGACGTGGAAAGGACGTGCTCCATGCGCCGGCTGCTCTTCTCCGCTCTCACGATTGCCCTGACCGGCTGTTCCTACCTCGGCCAGATCGCGTGGCAGGCCGCCGATCAGGCCGGCCGCTACTCCGCCAAGCGCGTCGCCGTCGACGACATCCAGGTGCCGGACGGCTATCGCGCCGTGCGCATCGTCAACGGCCTCAATTTTCCGAGCGCGTTCACGTGGGACGCCGACGGCAACCTCTACATCCTCGAGTCGCACACCGTGCCGGTGCCGACGCTGAAGCCGAAGATCGTGCGCGTGGCCAAGGACGGGCGCATCGACCGCGTGCAGCTGAGCGGTGCCGACGCGCCGAACGGCGACACCGCGATCGGCCTCGTGTTTCACGACGGCTGGCTCTATTTCTCGCACGAGCAGAAGGACGCGACGTTCAACATCAGCCGCGTGCGGCCGGGCGGGGGAGCGGTGGAGGCGGTCGTGCGCGGGGTGCCGGTGACGGGCGATCACGACGTGAATCACCTCCTCTTCGACAAAGACGGCACGCTCTACTTCGGCATCGGCAGCGCGACGAACTCCGGCGTCGTCTCCGAGGACGATCCGGTCAACCAGAAATGGCTCGCGAAGCATCCGCAGACGCACGACATCCCGTGCCGCGCGCTCACGCTGACCGCCGCCGGCGGTGCCATCGGCGCGTATCAGGCGTTCAAGCAAACGTCCGCGCGGACGATCGCGGCGCAGCCGGTCTGCACGAGCGCGATCTACCGGCTGCGCGCCGGCAGCACGACGCCGGAGCTCGTGGCGTGGGGCTTCCGCAATCCGGTCGCGCTCACGTTCGACCGCGACGGCGCGCTCGTGACGGGGATGCAGGGCGCCGACATGCGCAGCGCGCGCCCGATCAAAGACGATCCCGACAGCGTGCTGCGCGTGCGCGAAGGCGCGTGGTACGGCTGGCCCGATTACGGCGCCGCGCTGAAGGCGCTGCCCGATCCGGTGATCGATCACGCCGCGAGCGGACTCACCGCGCCGGACGCCTCGTGGTTGATTGCCGCGACCGAGCCGCATGCGGCGATCAGCGGAATGGCAACGATGGCGGACGGCAGCTTCCTCGTCGCGGAGATGGGCGACTTCAAGCCGCTGACCGATCCGAACAAGTCGGAGCACGCCGGTTTTCAAATCGAGCGCATCGACTCCGGCGGCGCGATCGCGCCGTATCTGCGCAACCGCAACGACGGCGACGCGCTGCCGGCGTCGACGCTCGATCTCCGCAACGGATTCGAGCGCCCCGTCGACGTCCGCATCGGTCCCGACGGCCTGATCTACGTCCTCGACTTCGGCGCCTTCGTCACCGCCGGCGGCGGCGAGCCGAAGGCGTTTCCGAAAACGGGGAAATTGTTCGTGATCGAGCGGCGGTGAAGCCCCAAAGCTAGAACGATTCCAGCAACTTTGTATCGACGCCCTCTACTTTGCCGAGCAGCGCAAAGTCCACGTGGTGCGCGTACTTGGCCATCGCCGCGCGCACCTGTTCAGGCGTCACGTCGTCGAGCTTGCGGAGGGTGGCGTCGAAGGCGGACCAGTCGCCGGCGAGGAGCTCCCATTCGCCGAGGGCGCGGGCGATGTCGTTGGAGGACTGCAGGTTCATCAGCGTCGCCGTCTTCATCTGCCGGATCTGATCCTTCAGTTCCGCCTGATCGACCGGCGTGGTGCGCAGCTTCTCCACTTCGTCGCGGATCACGCGCACGGCGGCGTTCGGATCGGGCGTCGAGACGTAGAGCTGCGCGAGGGCCGCGTTGCTGCGGCGCAATCCGGAGAAGGCGGCGTAGGAGAGATTGCGTTTTGTGCGCACCTCCTCGAACAGGCGATCGCTGAGGATGTTGATGCCGACGAGCGCCGCGGCGTAGTCCTCGCTCTTCGGATTCGGCGCGGGGAAGAAGCCGTTGACGTACACGGTCGGCAGGTCGCGCGCGACGAGCTTCGTCGACGCGCGGTCGGCGTTCGGAACCGCCGCGACGGCGGCCGGCTGGTAGTTGCCCGCCGTGAGGCCGAGCGCTTTCAGCTGCGACTCCACGTCCGCGCGGGTGACGTTGCCGACGACCGTGAGCAGCAGCCGCGAGCCGTTCACGCCCGCCTTGTGCAAATCAGTCAACTGCTTGACCGTCGCGGCCTTGATCAGCGCCTCGGTGCCGAGGGGGTTCGCGGCGTAGGGGTGCTCGCCGTAGAAGTTCTCGAGCGACAGCCGCTCGATGTACGCGTCGGGATTGTCTTCCTCGCCCTTGATCGCGGTGAGCCGGCGCTCGCGCGCGAGCGCGAGCTCGCTGTCGTTGATGAGCGGATGGGCGAGCGCGTCGAGGAAGATGCGGAAGCTCTCGTTGAAATTGCGGCTGAGCGAGGTCAGGGTGAAGGTCGAGTAATCGGGGCCGGCGCCGGCATTCAGCTGCGCGCCGAGGCGCGTCAGCTCGCGGGCCATCTTGTCCTTCGGATAATTCGCGCTTTGCTTTTCCGCGATCTCGAGCAGCAGCAGCTCGAGGCCGGCGCGCTCGCGGCCCGCGTATCCGAGGCCGCCCTGGAGGAACGCCTTCGCCGTCACGGTCTCGCTCGACGGATTGCGGCGCACGATCACGTGCACGCCGTTCACGTCGAACTCCTCCGTCGGCGCGGCGCTGGCCTGCGTCGACTGCATCGCCGTCGCCGAGCTGCCTTTCGTCGGCCGCACCACTTCCGCGTTCTTCAGCAGCGCGATCTTGCCGCGGTTCGCGTCGGACACCAGCACGCCCGTCACCGACGGCTTGCCGGCGATGTAGCGGCGCACGTAGTTCTGCACGTCGGCGCGCGTCACCTTGCGCAGGTTGTCGAGATAGTCCCGGTAGTAATCGAGTCCGCCGCTGGCCCACCAGAACGACACCGAATGCACGAAGTCGCTGGGCCGTTCGCGGCCCAGGATCTCCGACACCTCGAGCTGGTCCTTCGCGAACCTCAGCTCTTCATCGGAGAAGTAATCGGCGTCGGTGAAGTGGCCGATCTCGTTCAACAGCGCCGCGTGCGCCTTGTCGAGCCGTTCCGGCGACGTCTGCCCGAACACGTTGATCGGACCGGTGTGTGCCTGCGAAAAGTACGAGATGCCGGCGTTGTCGAAGAGGCCGCTGTCGACGAGGTTGCGATAGAAGCGCGAGGTCGGCTGCTGGAGGATGAACGTCAGCACGTCGGCGGCGAACGTCGACGGCGTGTCTTCCGTCATCGACGGGCCGTGCCACGCGATCTGCAGCGTGGTCGTGTTCACCGGCTGAATGATGGCGATCGTGGAGCTTTGCTTCAGCGGCGGATGCGGCGGCACCGGATACAGCGTGTGCGGATCCTCCGTGGCTTTCCACTCCGCGAACAGCTCCTCGGCGAGCGCATAGGCCTCTTCCGGATTCACGTCGCCGGCGAACAGCAGCGCGGAGTTGTTCGGGACGTAGTAGCGGTCCTTGAGCGTCTGCATCTTCTCGCGCGGCGTCGTGACGATCACCTCGCGGTCGCCGATCACGTTCTTGCGCGAGAAGTACTGGTGCCAGAGCTTGCGGTCGACTTCGCGGGAGAGGTAGAAGAACGGATTGGCCTCGTTGCGATCGAACTCGCCGAGGACCACCACGCGCTCGCGCTCCAGCTCCTTCTGCTGGAAGAGCGGATAGAAGAGCGCGTCGCGCATGAAGACCGAGCCCTCGCGCAGATTCTCCGACGGGATCGTGAAGTAGTAGTTCACGCGCTCCGTCTGCGTCGTCCCGTTCCACGCCGCGCCGAGCTCGCGCAGGCGCTTGAGGTACGCCTCCTGATTCGGAATGGCGCGGTTGCCCTTGAAGAACATGTGCTCGTAGAGATGCGAGAGCCCGCTGTACTCCGGCGTCTCGATGAACCCGCCGCTCTTCACCGCGATCTCGATCGTCACGATCGGCACGGCATGGTTCTCGACGACGATGACCTCGAGGCCGTTTTTCAGTTTCTTCGAGGTGAGTCCGGGAATGTCGCCGGCGTGGAGGGAGGTCGCGAACAGGAGTGCTGCTGCGAGTAG
>DATFHJ010000026.1:0-10294 GCA_035248585.1 Thermoanaerobaculia bacterium | reverse complement strand
ATGGACCGCGTCGGAAAGATCCTCGCCGACAACCGTCCCGCGTACTCGCTGCAGATCGATCGCGTGGTGATGAAGCCGCTCATCAAGGCGGATCCGAATCACAAGGCGCGACTCCTCGAGTTTCTCTCCACCGTCCTCGCCCTTCCGCCGCAGGAACTGGCGGCGCGATGGGACAAGACCTCCGCGGCGGTCGTGCATTCGCAGCCGTTCGTGCTGGCCGAAGAGCTGTCGATGGCCCAGGTGGCGACGATGCAGTCGCAATCGATCGCGTTCCCCGAGGTCAACGTCGTACCGCTGCAGCGCCGCAACTATTCGTACGGCCCGATGGCCGCGCACGTCCTCGGCTTCATCGGCGAGGTGAGCGAGAAAGAGCTCGCGCAGAATCAGGATCTCAAGCAGGGCGATCTGATCGGCAAGCGCGGCGTCGAGCTGATGTACGACCAGTACCTGCGCGGCAAGAACGGCGCGGAGTATTGGGAGTACGACGCCGACGGGCGCCGCCTCAGCGAATACGTTCCGGCGCGCAAGGTCCCGGTGCCGGGCGACAACATCTATCTCACGATTGATTTCGAGCTGCAGCGGCGGGCCGAGCAATACTTCGCCGAAAACGAAATGGTCGGCTCCGCAGTGGCCCTCGATCCGCGCACCGGCGAAGTGCTGGCCATGGTCTCGTCCCCCGCGTACAACCCGAACGTCTACTCCAAGCGCTTCACGCCCGACGTCTACAAGACCATCACCAGCAATCCGTTCAAGATCGAGCTGAATCGCGCGATCCAGGGACTCTACTCGCCGGGCTCCGTCTTCAAGGTCGTCATGGCCATGGCCGGGATGTCGGAAGGCGTGATCGGTCCCGGAACGGTGTTCAACTGCGGCGGAAGCGGCGTGTTCCGCGGACGGCGGTTCCGCTGCTGGAAGCGCGAGGGGCACGGCGCCGTGAACGTGGAAGAGGCGATGAAGAAGTCGTGCGACATCTTCTTCTACAACACCGGCGACCGCCTCGGCGTGGACAAGATCCACGACTACGCGAACAAGCTCACGTTCGGCGAGATCTCGCACATCGATCTCGACGGCGAGCGCGCGGGACTCGTGCCGTCTACCAAGTGGGCGAACGAGAAACAGCATCGCAAGTGGTATCCCAGCGAAACGATCTCCGTCTCGATCGGACAGGGTCCCCTCATCGTGACGCCGCTGCAGGTGGCGAACATGATCGCCGCCGTCGCGAACGGCGGGAAAGTGTTCCAGCCGCACGTCGTCCGCTACGTCGATCGCGTGCAGAAAGACGGCTCGTACAAGCGCTTCCGCGTGCCGAGCCGCGTCATCCATCAAGTCGCGCTCGCGCCGAATGCGCTGAAGGCCGTGAAAGACGGTCTTTGGCAGGTCGTGAACGAAGAAGGCGGCACGGGCGGCAACGCGCGCGTGGAAGGGCTCGACATTTCCGGCAAGACCGGCACGGTGCAGGTCATCGCGCAGCACGGCTGGGTGAAAGCGGAAGGACTGCCGTTCAAGTACCGCGATCACGCCTGGTTCGCGTCGTTCGCGCCGCTCAATAATCCGCAGATGGTCGTGGTCGTGTTCATCGAGCACGGCGGCCACGGCGGCACCGACGCCGCGCCGCTGGCGAAGCTGCTCTACGAAGCGCGCTTCCGCGACAACGTCACGGGCGCGAAGCTCGATCTCAGCAACCCCGAAACGCTCGAGCAGATCAAGGAAGGCGAGCTGCCGCTCCCCTCGACTCGATGACGACGTTAATCTTCCGCGACCGCATCCGGCCCAACGTCGATCTGAATTTCCTCGGAACGGCGATCGTGCTGGCGGTCATCGGCGTGCTGCTGGTCTACAGCGCCACTTACTACAGCAATCCCGATCTCGGCCTCGTGAAACGCCAGGTCCTCTGGGTCGGTATCGCGTTGGTGCTCATGGCCATCTTCATGGTCATCGACTACCACGTGCTCTTCGACATCGCGCCGATCCTCTACGGAGTCGGCATCGTCTTGCTGATCTACCTCCTGGCGTTCGGCAAGTTGACGGCGAACGTGAAGTCGTGGATTCGCGTCGGAGGATTTCAGTTCCAGCCGTCGGAGTTCATGAAGATCTTCACCGCGCTGATGCTGGCGCGCTTCTTCGACTCGAATGACCGCGCGTATCTCGACTTCCGCTCGTTCCTCATCGCCATGGGCATCATCGGATTCCCGGTGGCGCTGATCATCGTGCAGCCCGACTTCGGGACCGCCGCGGCGTTCTTTCCGCTCATCGCCGTGACGATGTTCTTCGGCGGCATCCGCGCGCGGGTCTGGATCGCGATGATCCTCATCGTCGCCATCGCGCTGCCGGCCGGCTACGCGTTTTTCCTCAAGCCGTATCAGCGCGAGCGGCTGCTCACGTTCCTCAATCCCGAACGCGATCCGCTGGGCAAGGGCTATCAGGTCACGCAGGCAAAAATCGCCATCGGCTCGGGCGGGATTCACGGAAAAGGCTTCAGGCACGGCACGCAGGCCAAGCTCGAATTTCTCCCGGCGCGGCACACCGACTTCATCTTCGCCGTCCTCGGCGAGGAATGGGGGTTCATCGGCGTCGTGATCGTGCTCGGGTTGTATCTCTATCTGATCGTCCAGGCATTGCTGTTCGCGAAGCACGCTCGCGACAGGGGTGGCACCTTCCTGGTCATCGGCCTGATCGCCTTCTTCATCTTTCACGTTGCGATCAACGTGTCGATGCAGATTGGCGTCCTGCCGACGACCGGCATTCCGCTGCCGCTGATCTCATACGGCGGCTCGTCGACGATGATGTTCTTCATCGCCATCGGCCTGATGCTGAACGTCGACATGCGCCGTTTCGTCAACGCTTGAATTTGGACTGCGGCAGCAGAGCTGCCGCTTTCCATATCAACGCCGCCACTTCTCGATCTCGCGACGCTCCTTCTTCGTCGGCCGACCGGCGCCGCGGTCGCGGATGATCGGGACGTCCACTTTCTGCGGGACCGGCGACTCGTCGACGTACATCGTGCGGGCGGCTTCCTTCGACACGTTCGATTCCGGAAGCTCCTGCACGATGACGCGGCGGAAGCGGTCGCCCTGGTAGAACTCGATCAGGTCGTCCTTCTTCACCGCGGCGGACGGTTTCACGCGCGTGCCGTTGAGCTTCACCAGCCCGCCTTTGCACGCCTCGGTGGCGTCCGCGCGGTGCTTGAAGAGGCAGACGAGCTTGAGCCACATGTCGATCCGATGTCGTTCCACCTAACTATCGTATAATCAGCGCCTTCGCGGAGGACACATGATCAAGGCGGACATCGTCAACAAGGTTGCGGAGACTTCCGAGATCTCGCGGGTCAAGGCGGCTCAGGCCGTCGACACGGTGATCGAGGGGCTGCGCAACGCGCTCGCGCGCGGCCAGCGCATCGAGCTCCGCGGCTTCGGCGTGTTTCAGGTCAAGCAGCGCAAAAAAGGAATCGGCCGCAACCCGAAGACGGGCGTCGAAGTGAAGATCCCGCCCGGGAACACGATCCGTTTCAAGCCGGGCAAAGAACTCAGGAACCTTCTCTGACAAAACAGTGAACACGAGAAACAGTGGGGCCCGGCGCGCGTCTTACCAAGTATGAACACGCCGCATCGCAGAACCCCAGTGATGCAAAGTCCCGCCTGATATCCCGCCTAGCCGCCGGCGCAAAAAGGCTGCGCGCCGGCGGCCTCCCGCCTTCCACTACAATCGGCAGCAGCACATGCAGCCAGCGCAAACGGTCCTCGTTCTCGATTTCGGATCGCAATTCACCCAACTGATCGCCCGGCGGATTCGCGAGCTGCGCGTCTACTCGGTCGTGCATCCGTGCGATCTCGCGCCCGACAAAATCCGCGAGCTCGCGCCGACGGCGATCATCCTCAGCGGCGGACTGCAGTCGGTGTACGCGGAGACCGCGCCCTATTGCTCGCGCGAGGTCTTCGAGATGGGCGTGCCGATCCTTGGCATCTGCTACGGCATGCAGCTCACCGCATACCTGCTCGACGGCAAAGTCGAGCCGTTCCACGAGCGCGAATACGGCCGCGCGGAAATCGACGTCACGCGCGAGTCTCCGCTGTTCGCGTCCACGCCGCCGCATCAGCGCGTGTGGGCCAGTCACGGCGACAGCATCCTCGCGCCGCCGCCCGGCTTCGAGGTCACGGCCTCCTCGGCGAGCGCGCCGATCGCCGCGTTCGAAAACCGCGAGCGCCGCTGCTACGGCATCCAGTTCCATCCCGAGGTCACGCACACCGAGGCCGGCGGGCAGATTCTGAAAAACTTCCTGTTCGACATCGCCGGCTGCGAGCCGACGTGGGACCTCGGCGACTACCGCAAACGAAAAGTCGAAGAGATCCGCAGGCAGGTCGGCGATCGCCACGTCATCGCCGCGGTCAGCGGCGGCGTCGATTCCTCCGTCGCGGCGCTGCTCGTCGCCGAAGCGATCGGCGATCAGCTCACCGCGATCTTCGTCGACAACGGCGTGCTCCGAAAACACGAAGCGATCCAGGTCGTCTCGCGCCTCTCCGAAGGCCTCGGCATGCACATCGTCGCCGTCGACGCGCGCGAGCGGTTTTACGAAAAGCTCGCCGGCATCGAAGATCCGGAAACGAAGCGCAAGCGCATCGGCAACGAATTCATCGCCATCTTCGAGGAAGAAGCGAAGCGGATTCCGAACGTCGAGTTCCTCGTGCAGGGAACGCTCTATCCCGACGTCATCGAGTCGGTCTCGATCAAAGGCCCGTCCTCGGTGATCAAGACCCATCACAACGTCGGCGGACTGCCGGAGAAAATGGGGCTGAAGCTCATCGAGCCGGTGCGCGAGCTGTTCAAGGACGAAGTCCGCCGCCTCGGCATCGAGCTCGGTCTCGAAGAGGAGTTTGTCTGGCGGCATCCGTTCCCCGGACCCGGCCTCGCCGTCCGCATCCTCGGCGAAGTGAACGCCGCGCGCGTGGAGATCCTGCAGAACGCGGACGAGATCGTGATCGAAGAGATCCGCAAAGCCGGCCTGTATCGCGAGATTGCCCAGGCCTTCGCCGTGCTCCTCCCCGTGCGGAGCGTCGGGGTCATGGGCGACGAGCGCACCTACGAGAATGTGCTTGCAATCAGGGCAGTAACGACCACGGACTTCATGACCGCGGACTGGTACCGGATGCCGCACGACCTGCTCGATCGCCTGGCGCGGCGGATCGTGAACGAGGTTCGCGGCGTCAATCGCGTCGTCTACGACATTTCGTCGAAGCCTCCCAGCACGATCGAGTGGGAGTGAGTTTCCGAAATCGCCGCCAAAAAAACGTGCACGTGGGCCATTCCGGACTTATAGTTACGCATCCGCGTCTAGCAGATCACTTCGGACGGCGTAACCAGTACGCCAAAAACTCAGGAGTCACATCCCCTGTGGATGTCCTCGTACCAAGGAGGAGGCAACGATATGGTGGAAAATCGGTCGCCCATTACCCGGTTGATTCTTATCGCAATTCTGATCGCGATCCCGATGGCGGCATTCGCAGCGCCGGCTGGAAAAGCGGTCGGAGGCGGTTCCTACATTGAATGGCAGTTGGCGGGTGGACATGAGAAGGTCATTCTCACCGTTTCGGCTCCGGACGGAGAGGTCTACACCCGTGAGTACGCGGCCGGCAAGCCGGTCTCGCTCAGTCTGAAAGACCTGCCGAATGCCGGCGACGGCAGCTACACCTATCAGCTGCTGCTCGTGCCGAAGGTCTCCGGTTCGCTGCAGGCGCAGTTGAACAAAGCGCGCGACGCCGGAAACGACGCCGCGGCCCGCGCTCTGCTTCGGGCGGCAGGCCTCGCCGAACAGAACGTCGTCAGTGGCGCGTTCCTCGTCACGAACGGCTCGATCGTTGCGCCGGATCGCCTGGAAGAAGGCGTCAGCGGCGCGACGCTCTCCGCGAACTCGATCCGCGAAGAAGGTCCCGCGAAGGTCGGCGGCGGAACGTCCGCTCGCCCGGGCACGCCGGTCGTCAACGACCAGGTCATTCCTGATGATCTGATCGTGCAGGGCAGCGGATGCTTCGGCTTCGACTGCGTCAACAACGAGTCGTTCGGCTTCGACACGATTCGCCTCAAAGAGAACAACCTCCGCATCAAAGCCGAGGACACGAGCACCGGCAGCTTCCCGACCAACGACTGGCAGCTCACGTTCAACGACTCCGCCAGCGGCGGCGCCAGCAAGTTCTCGGTCGAAGACATCACCGGATCGAAGGTTCCGTTCACCGTCACGGCCGGCGCCTCGACGAACTCGATCTTCATCGACAGCACGGGCCGCGTCGGCTTCCGCACCTCGACCCCGGTCCTCGACCTGCACGTGAACACCAGCAACACGCCGGCGATCCGCCTCGAGCAGAACAACTCCGGCGGCTTCACGGCGCAGACCTGGGACATCGCCGGAAACGAAGCGAACTTCTTTGTCCGCGACGTGACCGGCGGCTCGAAGCTCTCGTTCCGCATTCGTCCGGGCGCGCCGACGAGCTCCGTCGACATCTCCGCGGACGGTGACGTCGGTGTCGGTACCGCTTCCCCGAGCGCCGCGCTCCACGTGGCACGCTCGACCGGCGCCATCCAGGAAATGCTCCTGGCGGCCAACAACAACGAGGCCCGCATCTCGATCCAGAACACCGGCACCTCGCAGAAGTACATCATGGGTGTGAACAACACCAACCCCGGTCTGTTCTTCATCTCGAAGGACGGCGGCGGCGGCACGATCGTTGAAGTCAACCAGCGCCTGGACGGCGGCAGCGTTGCCTCGCTGAAGGTCAACGGCAGCGTGCAGGCCACCAACGTGGTGTTCAGTTCTTCGCGCGAGCTGAAGAACGAGCTCGACCTCGTCGACGGCAAAGAGACTCTTGCCCGTCTGACCGCGATGCCGATCGCTCACTGGTCGCTCAAGACGGATGAATCCGCGACGAAGCACGTCGGCCCGATGGCCGAGGACTTCTACGCGGCGTTCGGAGTCGGCGCCAACAACAAGACCATCTCCGTCACCGACGCGAACGGCGTCGCGTTCTCCGCGATTCAGGGTCTCGCGCAGACTCTGAAGGAGAAGGACGAAGAGCTCACCCAGCTGAAAGCACGCATGGCGGAGCTCGAGAAGCTCGTCAAGGCGCAGCAGCAGTAATCGATCCCTCACGCTACTGAAGACGGCCGGCGGAAACGCCGGCCGTTTTTTTTTGCTATTCTGCGCGCCGTTGCTGCGCACCCGGGCCGTCGTTTCTCTCGCCTTCCTGACGCTCATCCTCGCCTGCCGTCGCTCCGCGCCGGCCTTCGATTTCGCCGCGAACCTCGACCAGGCTTCGCTCACGCCGGAGACCTCGCGCATCGACTTCGGGACGAGCGACGGCCGCCGGTTTCTGCTGGAAGGCTGGTCGATCGATGAGACGTGGGCCGATTCCGTCACGACCGCGGTCTGGGGCGTCGGCTCGTCGTCGCGCCTCTTCTTTCAGCACTTCGGGAGCGGCGAGCTCACGCTCGCCTTTCGCTGCGTTCCGATCTGGTTCGACGCGCGCCAGCAAAGCATTCGCTTCATCGTGAACGGCACACCGCTCGACCGCATCCCCCTCGGCGCGGGTTTCCAAACGTATCAACTGACCGTTCCTCGCGCGGCGCTGCGAAAGGGGGCGAACGAGCTGCGCATCGAATACGCGATCACGCAACTGAATGCGCCGGCCGGCCGGCAACTTGCGGTGGCCTGGGACTGGATGACGTTCAGCGTCGCGCCGGCCGCGAAGGCGGTGCGCGATGGCGACACGATCCGGCTGCCGGCACGCTCGCAGCTCACCTATCTCGTGCCCGTCGCGCCGCGCTGTGCAATCAAGCTCGATCGAATCTACAGCGCGGGCGAGGCCTCGCTGAGGATCGCGGTCGGCCGCTCCGACGCCGTTCTCCCCGCGGTGCACATCCTCGGCAAAGAGCGCGACGTGGAGATCGCGCTGCCGGTCCAGCGAGCCGCGCTCACGCAAATCGATTTCATGACTGGCGACCGCGACGTGAAGCTCATTCACCCGCGCATCGAATGTGCGAACGCCGGCGTCCCGCCGGCTGGCCCGGCGCCGTCCCAGCGCCGCCCCAACGTTCTGATCTATCTCGTCGACACCCTGCGCGCCGATCACCTCGGCGTTTACGGATACGCTCGCCCGACCTCTCCGCACATCGATGCGTTCGCGCGCGACTCCGTCGTCTTCACCAATGCCATCGCCCAATCGAGTTGGACGAAGACCTCCGTTGCGTCGGTCCTCACCGGACTCGTGCCGTTTCATCACGGCACCGTCGACCGCGACGACGCGCTTCCTCCGTCGATCCCCACCCTGCCGATGATGCTCGCGGGTGCCGGTTACGCCCGCTACGCGGCCGTCGCGAACGGCAACGTTAGTCCTGCGTTCGGGCTTCACCGCGGGTTCGAGTCGTATCGCTACCTCGCGTCCGGCGAATATGAAGCCGGCGCCATCGGTGGAGTGGTCGTCGATGCGTGGCAGCAGTGGCTCGCCGCTCGCCGCGGCGCACAGCCGTGGTTCGCGTACCTGCACACGATCGATCCGCACGATCCCTACTCGGCGCCGGAGCCGTTCGCGAGTCACTTCGGCCGCAGCAGGATTCCGATCACCAGCGTCGGCGAGATCGCCGCGTTTCTGCTGGCCCATCGCGACGCGAGCACGGAACAGTTAGGCGCGGACATCATCAACAAGTACGACGCCGAGATCGTCTACACCGATGCCATGTTCGGCCGCGCCATCGAGGACCTGAAGCGCCGCGGTCTCTACGACGACACGCTGATCATTTTCACGTCGGATCACGGCGAAGAGTTTTTCGATCACGGCGGCTGGGGTCACGGCCATTCGCTCTACCGCGAATTGCTGCACGTTCCGCTGATCGTGAAGTTCCCTGGCAATCAACACGCGGGGACGGTCGTCGAGACCAACGTGCAGCACGTCGATATCGTTCCAACGGTGCTGCAAGCCGCGGGCGTGGCGATCCCGAAAAATCTCGACGGCATGCCGCTGATGGCGGTTCCGGACGCACCCGAGCGCCGCATCGCGTCGTACCTGCGCATGGACCGCAACGACGTCATGAGCGCGATCTACGGCCAGCGGCAGTATCTCGTGAACACGACCACCGGGACGCCGGTGGAAATGCTGCTGCGCTTTGCGCCGTCGTCCACGGATCGCGAACGGATGGTTCTCGCGCAAACCGATGTGTGGCGAAGAGACCTTCGCCGCACGCTCGTGCGTCTGCGGCAGGAATCGCGGCGCATCACGGTACCGCAGGTGCCGCTCGAAGGAGAGCTGGCGAAGCAGCTGCGCGCCCTCGGCTATTTGCGCTGATCGAGCGCGCGCAGCTGATCGATCGTGATGCGCGCCGCCTGCGGCTGCGTTTCCGCGAGCAGCTCGTCGAGCTCCGCGCCGGCGCCTGCGATCCGGTCGTAATGAAAGCGCCGCGTTTCGAGCCACGCCGGCGAGACGGCGTCGACGACGTCCGCGGCAAAGCCGCCGAGCCGCAGCGAATCCGCCAGACCCTGGTCATCGCCGATGATGAGAATCGACTCGCGCGCCATCGCGTCGCGCGCGCCGATGATGCGCTCGGGTCTCGTCGACAGCGGCGCGTCGGGACGGACGCGCAGAAGCGTGCGCCAGCGATGGTGGAACCGCGGATGATTGACCGCCAGGAGCGCGCGGGTTCCCTCCTCGGATCCGGACGCGCCGCCGGCATGCGTCACCACCGACGCGGGCTCGTACCAGACCTCCCATCCGCGCGCGGCGAATCGGAGACAGAGATCGGCATCTTCGAAGTAGGCGATGCGAAACCACGGATCGAAGCCGCCGGTCTCGTGAAAGAGCCGCGCGCGCACGGCCATGCACGCGCCGGTCACGTAGTCGACGCGGCGCGCGAACGCATACTCCGGCTGGTTCGGGTCGTCGCCTTCACCGTAGTGCATCGCCCAGCCGTCATGGCCGAGGAGCGCGCCGGCGTGATCGATACGGCCGTGGAGATCGACGATCTTCGCGCCGGCGACCGCATTGCGCGGATACTCTTCGAGCCGGCGGCAGAGCGGATCGAGCCAGTTCGGCGAGACGATGACGTCGCTGTTGACGAAGACGACAATCGGCGCGCGCGCGCGGGCCGCCCCGAGATTTGCGGCCACGCCGAAGCCGAGGTTGGTGTCGTTGAAAATGACGGTCGCGTCACGGACTTCGTCGCGGAGAAACTCGCGCGTGCCGTCGGTCGACGCGTTGTCGACGACGATCAGCTCGTACGGAACGTCCGTGTGCTCGGCGATCGATCGGATGCAGCGCCG
>DATFHJ010000025.1:0-4356 GCA_035248585.1 Thermoanaerobaculia bacterium | reverse complement strand
CGAAGCTGCACGAGCTCGCGCAACGCATCGAGCCGCGGTACGACTGGGCCGATCTGGTCCTTCCGGACGGCGTCGTGAGGCACCTGCGCGACGTCGCCGCGCAGGTCGCTCACCGGGCGCGCGTATACGAGGACTTTGGATTCGGAGCGAAGCTGAGCCGCGGACGCGGAATCAGCGCGCTGTTCGCGGGTCCGAGCGGCACGGGCAAGACCATGGCGGCCGAGGTGATCGCGCGCGACCTCTCGCGCCGGCTGGCCGCCAGCGAGCAGGCGTTCGACCTGTACCGCATCGACCTCTCCGCCGTGATCGACAAGTACGTGGGGGAAACCGAGAAGCGGCTGCGCTGCGTGTTCGACGCCGCGGAGCGAAGCGGCGCGATTCTCTTCTTCGACGAGGCGGACGCCCTGTTCGGCAAGCGCTCCGACGTGAAGGACAGTCACGATCGTTATGCAAACATCGAGATCGACTATCTGCTGCAGCGCATGGAGGATTACCGCGGGCTGGCGATTCTCGCCACGAACAGAAAGTCGGCGCTCGACCGCGCCTTTCTGCGCCGTCTTCGCTTCCTGATCGACTTCCCCTTTCCGGACGTTGAGCAGCGCCGCCGCATCTGGAGAGGGGTGTTCCCGAAGAACCTCCCAGCGGTGGCGCTGGACTTCGAATTCCTCGCTCGGCTCGATCTGTCCGGCGGGAACATCAGAAATGTCGCGCTGAACGCCGCGTTTCTCGCGGCACAGGAAGGTGTCGCCCTCGGCATGCGGCATCTCGTCAATGCGGCGAGCCGCGAGATGGCGAAGATCGACAAGATCGTCGGTCCAGCCGAATTCGGCCGCTATCAGGAGCTGCTGGCCTGATGCGTGTGCGACGTGTGGAGATCGAGCGCGTCGTTGTCGACGGCGCCACGACGTCCGCGACGCCCTGGGACGGCGAACGCTTTCGCACCCTGCTCGCCGAAGAGCTCGCACGCATCCTCGGGGAGAATCACGAGGTGTCGTCCGTCGTCTCGCGCGAACGGCTGACGATCGATGCGGAGCGCGCGCGCATTCCGAATGAACGTGCCGACGCCCGCATCGTCGCGCGATCGGTCGCTCGCACGATCACCGGCTGCTGAGGCGAGAGCGAGCATGTCCGATCTCACGCGAGCGCCGCAACGTTTCCGGGTCGCCGAGCGGGAAGCGCCGCGCTCCGGACGTGCCGGCGATACCGCCGCGACCGGACACCGTCCCGCACAACCCTTCGGCAACCAGGCCGCACTCCGTGCGCTCGGCGACCGGATCATCCAGCCGAAGCTCCGCGTCAATTCGCCGGGCGACGATTTCGAGCGCGAGGCCGATGCGGCGGCGGCTGCCGTGATGCGTGCGCCCGGGCACGCGTCGCCCACCGCCGAGGCGGCGCGGTTGAGTCAGGTCGGATCCGCGGTGACGGCGCATCGCAAGAAGGATGGGGACGACCTCGACGACAGTGAAAAGAAGAAGGACGACGATCTCGTCCAGGCAAAGGGAGGCGCCAATCTCGCGAGCGAGGTTCCATCCGACGTCGAATCCAGTATCGCGAGCACCCGTGGCGGCGGGTCCGCGCTCCCGCCCGTAGCGCGCCAGTACTTCGAGCCGCGGTTCGGCCGTGACCTCTCGTCCGTCCGGGTGCACGACGATGCCGGGGCGGCAAACGCGGCACGACAGCTCGACGCGCACGCATTCACCACCGGCAGCGACATCTACTTCGGCAGCGGCCGCTATCAGCCGGCGTCGAGCGAGGGCCGCTCTCTGCTGGCGCACGAGCTGGCGCACACGATTCAGCAGCAACCTGGCGCGGCCGCGGCGGCGGCACCGATGATCGCGCGACAGGCGGTGACGGACGGCCCGGCAGCCACGACGACGGCGACGCCAACGGCGTCGACGACGACAAACGGCTCCGCGACTGCGACGGCGGAACCTGGTGCGACGGGCACGGCGGGCCCGACCGGCACCGCGACCACGGCGGCAACTGCAGGACCGTTAGGCGCCGGCACCGGCGCGCCGATCAGTCCCACGCAGCCGAAGCTGCCCGCCGACGTCCCCGCCGAAGAAACGGAGATGATGGGCGCCGGAACCTTCACGCCCTCGGCACCGGTTGCGGAGTACATCAAAGGCAAGGGCCGCGCGGGCGGGCCGGTGCGTGTGCGCTTCGGTTCTCTCGCTGCCGGCGCGATCAACGTCGCGGAAACGAAAGAGGGGTACCAGACACCGGGTGGCGGATCGAAGCTGCAGAGCGTCGGGCTCACACATCCCTTCGTCGAGCCGCTTCGACAGCGTGGCATTGCCGAGCCAGTGCTCGCGGTGCGCATGAAGAAGAGCGAGATCACCGGCTACCTGACGATCGCGTCGGCGAAGGGCGTACCCCTCGACTATCAGGCGATCGGCGACGTGATCGAGAAGCACGCCGATGCCCTCGGCTGGCTCGGACTCGATGACATCCGGCTGCCGAACATCACGAACAAGCTCGAGAGCGGCACGCTCACGCTGAAGGTTCCGAAGTTCAGCTTTCGCGTCGGTGGATTCCTGCGCGGCAGCGGGGAGGTCGGTCTCGTCAACGAGACGGTGACCTTCGCCGCGAGCGCCGACGTCAAGATCAAGAAAGGTGTCGCCGAGGCCAAGTTCAACGTCGAGCGCGACAAGACGGGGCTGCTGTACGGCAAGGCGCAGGTTCCCGTCACCTTCGCGAACTTCTCGGGCAACTTCATCGTCGAGTTGGGGAACGGCACGTTCCGCTTCGACGGGCTGGTGAAGTACACCTCGGAGAAGTTCACGGGCGAGGTGAAGCTCATCGTCACCGACGAGCAGGAAGCGCGCAACATCGCCCGCACCAAGCTGCCACCCGACAAGATCCTCGCGTCTGCCGAGGAGGCGAAGGGGAAGCCGGCAGAGAAGAAGGGGCCGAAGCCAGGCCCGCGCGCGGTCGCCGGTTGGGGCACACTCACCTTCAACTTCACGAACTGGCTCGCCGGGCAGGCGACCGTCATCATCGACAGCGAGGGTCACATCACCGTCGTCGGCGAGATCACGCCGCCGGCGGAGGTGGAGCTGTTCAAGCAGCGCGACTACATCAAGCCGCTGCCGAAGTTCGAGGCCCGTGCGACGTACGGCATTCCCGTCGTCGGCAACCTGTTCGTGTTCGCGAACATCGGCTTCGAGGCGCTGGCGAAGCTGGGCCCGGGGAAGATCTACAAGATCAGGATCGCCGGGACCTACTCCACCGATCCCGAGGTGCTGCAGGACTTCAGCATCGAGGCGACGCTCAACATCTCGGCGTTTGCCGGCCTGCGCGTTCGCGCGGAGGGTGGTGCGGGCATCGAGATCCTGAGTCATGACATCAAGGCCGGCGTCGGCCTCAACGCGCTTGCCGGTGTGCGTGGGTATGTGGAGGCGACGCCGAAGGTCGGCTATCGCGAGAAGGCGGATCCGGAGCTGGGCAAGAAGGGCGAGGCGTACCTGCACGGTCACATGGAGATCGCGGCGCAGCCGTTCCTCGGTCTCAGCGGCGATCTGTTCGTCGAGATCTCGACGCCGTGGTGGTCGCCGCTGTCCGATCACAAGTGGACGTGGCCGATCGGCAATCTCGAGTATCCGTTGCCGGGCGAGTTCGGCATCGGAGCCGATGTGGACTATCTGATCGGGTCGGATCAGCTGCCGGACATTCAGTTCGGGGAAGTGGATTTCAGCGCCGACAAGTTCATGACGGATCTCATGAACGATCACGTCGAGCCGAAGAAGACGGGCGAGCAGGAGAAACAAGGCGAGTGGAAGGAGGGCACGGAAGGCGGAGGTGAGAAGGATCCCGCCGCTGTCGACTCGCAAGGCAAGCCGCCGGAAGGCGAGGCGGCGTCGGGGCAGCAGGCACCCGGCGAGAAGACCGATCGCTCACCCGAAAAGCAGGAACAGTACGCCCTTGGCATGCAAGCCATCGGCGAGCTCGCGGAGCAATCGCAGTCCGAGCCCTTCACCCAGGAACATCTTCAGCAGGCGCTCGCCGCGATCAAGAGTAAGTACGGGTTCAGCTCCCTCCGGCCACAGTCGGAGAATGAAGATTGGCGTGTGTTTGCAAGCATGAGCGCCGAGCAAGAGAGTCCCGCCGTGATTCAGGGGCTGGAGGAGGAAGAGGAAGCGGACGATTCGGCCCTCTACGAGGACGAGCTGGCGGAGCAATGGAGCGCAGTGGAAGCGACGCTGTTCTCCGACACGACGACCGCGGCTATCGTGTCCGGCAACGCGCCTCCCGTCCAACTCGACAGCGAGTCGGTTCGCTGGAACAAGACCGTTCTGCGTCTCTTCCTCGAGGACAATCTCGATCCCGGCAGCGTGCTGGATGACGCCATCGAAG
>DATFHJ010000024.1:0-15797 GCA_035248585.1 Thermoanaerobaculia bacterium | reverse complement strand
CCGGCTTGGGATCAGCCGCAACACCAACGGCAACGTTGCCGCGAGCAGCACCCAGCGCGGCAGCGTCGATTTGAGGATGATCGGCCACGGCAAGGGAGCACCGTGCGCGACGGAGACGTGGCGTGTTTCGAGCGCGCTGACGCCGGCGAGCGCGAGACAGACGAGGATCAGCGCGAGGGTCGCGCCGCGAAGAGGGGGCTTCATGTCATGGATGGCCACCGGGGATGCCAAAGGTGACGGACTTCGTCCGGCCGGGCTGGTCCGCCGAGGCCGTCACGGTGACGATGATATCGCCGCGCTTCGATTTCATCTGCAGCGCGACGGCGTCGTCCGTCGCCGACATCACTCCGTTCAGCGTGAGCGCGCCGTGCTGCTCGAACAGTTGCGCGTACGTCTGCAGGCGCGTTTCGATCGGACGGTCGGGAAGCGAGAGCATCGACGATTCGATGTACGCGCGCATCTTCGCCTGGTCTCCCGAATTGAAGGCTTCGATGTAGCGCGTGGCGAGCTTGCCGGTGGGGGTGGTGGGGATGTCTTTTTGGAGGACAGGCACTGCTGGCTGTCCGTGGATCGTCACAACTTTTTTTTCTGGCTGGACAGGCAGGATTGCCTGCCCTCCACCAAGCGATTGCCAGTCGGCGAGCTTGATCTTTCCGACGAGCGTCACCTTTCCATCGCCTGCCGGCTTCACCACCGCCGCTTCGCTCTCGCCGACGTCGCCGGGCGTGATGCCGGGGACCGTTCCCTCGATCACGAAGTGATGCGTGACGAGCACGCGATTCGTGCCGGGCTTCGGCGCGGCGGCGACGAGCGCCTGCGTCTCGGCGGTCGTCGGGAACGTGCGCAGCGTCATCGTGATCGACGGCGCGCCGAACGCGTCCGCGGTCTCGCGGCAGCGGTAGACGGGGCTGGAGATCACCTCACCGATCGGCAGTTTGTATTTCTCGACGACGCCGTGCATCAGCCGCACGTCGCGCTCGCCGTCGGCGGTGAGATTGCGCTGATCCGCGCGCAGCGGCGGCGTCGGCTGGCCGGGGACTTCCTTCGTCGGAATCGTACGATCCGTGCGCGCGTGGCGGACGAGGATCGTGTAGCCGCCGGACTGCAGCGCGCGCATCAGCTCTTCGCCGCGCAACTCGCCCGAAGGGTGCGCGTGGGTCGCCTGGGCAAGGATGAGAAGGGCCGTGAGGACTCGCATGCGTGCACGGAAACACACCGGCGCGCGCGTGAGGAATGACCTGTGCGGCGGGCGGTCGAATACCGTTGTGAACGGTAGTCCGATCCTTGCATGATGGCAGTTCCATGATCCGGTCCCTCGCCCTCGTCTCGTTGCTCCTGCTGTCGCTGCCCGCGCTCGCGCAGGAGATCGCGCTCGAGACCGTCATCCCCAACGGCCTGCAGTTGCCGGTCGCCGTCACGCACGCCGGCGACTCGCGGCTCTTCATCACCCAGCAGCGCGGGACGATCGTGATCTGGGACGGCACGCGCGTGCTGCCGGCGCCGTTTCTCGACATCACCGGTCTCGTGCTCTGCTGCAACGAGCGCGGGCTGCTCAGCGTCGCGTTCCATCCGCAGTACGCGCAGAACGGCTTCTTCTACGTGAACTACACCGAGACCGCGGGGCCGGGACAGACGGTCATCGCACGCTACCGCGTGTCCGCCAGCGATCCGAATCGAGCCGACCCTGCCTCGGCGAAGGTGCTGCTGCGGATCCCGCAGCCGTTCGAGAACCACAACGGAGGCCAGCTGCAGTTCGGGCCGGACGGCTATCTGTACATCGGGATGGGCGACGGCGGCTCAGGAGGCGATCCCGGCAACCGCGCACAAAACCTCACCAACTTTTTGGGCAAGATATTGCGCATCGACGTGAATAGCGGCGATCCGTACGGGATTCCGCCGTCGAATCCGTTCCTGACGGGCGGGCGGCCGGAGATCTGGGCGTACGGGATGCGCAATCCGTGGCGGTTTTCGTTCGACCGCGCCACGGGCGATCTCTGGATCGCCGACGTCGGGCAGGGGTTGTGGGAGGAGATCGATTTTCAGCCGTCGACGAGCATCGGCGGCGAGAATTACGGATGGCGTTTGCTCGAGGGAACGCATTGCTTCAATCCGGCCACCGGCTGTGACAACGGGTCGACGGTGAAGCCGGTGATCGAGTACAACCACAGCGGCGGCGCCTGCTCGGTGACGGGCGGCTACGTTTATCGCGGCACGCGCTATCCGCGCCTCGGCGGCACGTACATCTACGGCGACTACTGCAACGGCGTGATCTGGGGCGCGCCGCGTCCCACCAACGGCACGGCCGCGTTTCGAGTGCTGCTCGACACACCGTACTTCATCAGCACGTTCGGCGAGGACTTCAACGGCGAGATCTACATGGCCGACTATGGCGCCGGACGCCTGTTCCACATCATCGATCCGCGGCCACCGGCGGCGAAGCGAAGGTCAGCGCGGCATTGACGGCATAATTGCCGTTCATGAGTACCGCACTCCGCATCGCGATCCCGATCTTTCCCCGCGTCGATCTGATCGACGTCGCCGCGCCGGTCGACGTGTTCTCGCGCATTTCCGAATTCTGGAAAGAGCGCGACGTCGACGTGCGCGTCGTGGCGGCGACGCTGGATCCGATCGTGACGGGACAGAGCCTGCCGATCACGCCGACGGCGACGTTCGCGGATTACACGAGCGCGCCGCCGGACGTGCTGCTGGTTCCGGGCGCGTACGACACGAGCGGCGCGACGGGCGATCCGAATTTCATGAGCTGGGTCACGGCGATGGGCGAGCGCGCGCCTTTCGTGACCTCGGTCTGCACGGGCGCGATCATCCTCGGGAAGGCGGGACTTCTGAACGGCTATCGCGCGACCACGCACTGGGCCGGCCTCCCCACGCTCAGCGACATCAAGGGCGTGCTCGTCGTCAACGGCTATCCGCGCTGGGTGCACGACCGCAACCGCATCACCGGCGGCGGCGTTTCGTCGAGCCTCGACACCGCGATCTACATCGTTTCGATTCTCACGAACGACGACGTCGCGAAGTGCGTGCAACTGCTCGTGCAGTACAACCCGCATCCGCCGTTCGACACCGGCGACCCCGCAGTCGCCGATCCTGACACGTACCTGCGCGTGCAATACGGCGCATGAGCCGGCGCTTCGACGCGCTGCTGAACGAGCTTGCCGCGGCCGAGGTTTCGGATCGCGCGACAAACCAGTTCTCGCGCGGCGTCGGCGATTTGCACGGCAACGCGATCCGCCGCCGCAACCTGCGGCTCTATCTCGACGAGATCGGCGCGCCGAGGACGATGCTCATCGGCGAAGCGGTGAGCTATCGCGGCGGACGCCTCACCGGCATCGCGTTCGTGAGCGAGACGGTGATGCTCACCGGCGTCGACACGCGCGGCGGCCGCATCCTCGGCGCGGATCACGGCTATCGCAAAGCGACGCCCGGTCCGAAGCTGTCGACGGAAGCGAGTGCGACGATGGTGTGGTCGACGATCGCGAACATCACGCCGCTGCCGCTGCTCTGGAACGCGTTTCCGTTCCACCCGTTCCATCCCGGCCAACCCGACTCGAACCGCGTTCCGAGCGCGGCCGAGCTGCTCCTCGGACAGCCATTCATCGAGCGTCTCCTGCGCCTCTTCCCGATCGAGCGCGTCGTCGCCGTCGGCAATCAGGCCAGCCTCTCGCTGACGAAGCTCGGCATCGCGCACGACAAAGTGCGCCATCCCTCGCAGGGCGGAAAGCAGTTGTTCGTCGAGGGAATGGCGCGGATCAGCGAGAATCGCACGTAATGGCCGCGGGGAGACGGCTGTGGAGCGGCGGGCTTCAGGCCGCCGGAAGAGGCAGGGGCCGGCGGGCTGAAGCCCGCCGCTCCACCGGCTGAGCTCGGCGAATACGCTCAGCCGCCGATGTACGACATCTCGACTTTGCCCGGCGAAGCGTCGCCCGAGCGCAGCTCGGAGTAGCGATCGTCGCGGACGCGCCATTGCGCGGCGATGACGGCAGCGATGTCGTCATCGCTCGCGCCGCCGCGCAGCAGTTTGCGCAGGTCATGGCCGCGGCTGGCGAAGAGGCAGAGATACAGCTCGCCGCTCGCGGAGAGCCGCGCGCGCGTGCACGAGCCGCAGAACGGCTGCGTGACGGAGGTGATGATGCCGATCTCGCCTTCGCCGTCGAGATAGCGCCAGCGCTCCGCGACCTCGCCGTAGTAATTCGGCTCCGCCGGCTCGAGCGGCCATTCGCGCTGCAGCAGCTCCAGGATCTCGCGGCCCGGCACGACGTCGTCCAGGCGCCAGCGATTCGTGTTGCCGACGTCCATGTATTCGATGAAGCGGACGATGTGGCCCGTGCCGCGGAAGCGCCGCGCGAGGTCGATCACGCTCGCATCGTTGAGTCCGCGCTTCACCACGGCGTCGATCTTGACCGGCGCCAGTCCCGCTTCTGCCGCTGCGTCGATCGCCTCGAGCACGCGCGCGACCGGAAAATCGACGTCGTTCATGGCCCGGAACACCGCGTCGTCCAGCGAGTCGAGACTGATCGTGATTCGGCGCAGACCCGCATCCTGCAGTGCGCGCGCTTTCTCGCGCGTCAGGAGCGAGCCGTTCGTCGTCAGCGCGATGTCGGTGAGGCCTTCGATCGCCGCGAGCTGCGCGATCAATCGCTCGAGATCACGCCGCAGCAGCGGCTCTCCGCCGGTGAGGCGTATTTTCTCCGTGCCGTGCGCGACAAAGATCCGCGCCAGCCGCGCCAGCTCTTCGAACGTCAGCAGCTCTTCGCGATGCAGGAACGTGAACTGCGGCCCGAAGACCTCCTTCGGCATGCAGTACGGACAGCGGAAGTTGCAGCGGTCGGTGACCGAGATCCGCAGATCGCGTAGCGGGCGGAGGAAGGTGTCGCGCACGAAGAGAACAAACTACGTCGCCGGAAACAAAAACTCCAGCACCTGCCGCACGCGGCGCGCCCAGGCGCGCTCGGTGTGATCGCCGCGCTGATCTTCGTAGTAGCGCAGCGTCGAGTCGTCCCACCGGTGCGCGGTCAGGCGATCGCGCAGCGCGCGCGCGCCATTCACCGCTTCCTTCCCCTCGCGCCGGCCGATGTCGAGCCAGATCCGCGGACGCGGTCCGTCGAACGCATCGACTTCGCGCAGAATCGCGCGGTCGTTCCACCACACCGACGGCGACATCACCGCGGCGCGCGTGAACACGCGCGGATGTTTCAGCGCGAGGTACGTCGAGATGAGACCGCCGAGGGACGAGCCGCCCACTCCCGTCTCCTCGGGGATGGTGCGGAAACGCTCATCGATCAGCGGCTTGAGCTCATCGATCAGCAGCGTTGCGTACTCATCCGCGTGCCCGCCGCCCTTATGCCGCGGATCCTGCGTCGGCGTGTATTCATCAATGCGCGCCGGCCCGGCGTGATCGACGCCGACGATGATCAGCGGCGTCGCGGCCCGCTCTCCGATCGCGGCGTCCGCGGCTTCCTGCAAGCGCCAATGCTGCCCCGGGATGTAGGCGCGATGGGCGTCGAAGAGGTTCTGCCCGTCCTGCATGTAGAGCACGGGATAGCGTCGATCGCCGCGCTCGTCATAGCCGGGCGGCAGATAGACGGTCACCGGACGCGAGAAGTCCTCGACCCGCTCGAGGCGGCCGGGACGCACCGCCGCCCGGCGATTCTCGAGGCGGAACAGACGGCGGAGGGTGGTGCGGAGGCTGGGTTCAGGTAGCGAGGTCACGATAGGCGCTGCGGTAGTAGACGAGCGGCACTCCTTCAGCAGTTTTGGCGTCGAGCACTTCGCCGACGAAGATCGTGTGATCGCCGCCGGGAAGCTGCTCGTGCACGCGGCACGACAGCGCACAAATCGCGCCGTCGATGAGCGGCAAGCCGAGCTCGCCTTCGACGACCGCCACGCCGGCAAACTTGTCGTCGACCTTCTTCGACGCGAACCGTCCCGAGATCTCGGCCTGCTCGCGCGAGAGGATGCTCACCCCGAACTTGCCGGCCGCGGCAATGGCATCGTGCGACCGAACGCTCTTCTCGATGCAGACGAGCACGAGCGGCGGATGGAGCGACAGCGACGCAAACGATGCCACCGTCATCCCGTACTGCTCCCCGTCGTGCTCGGTCGTCACGACCGTCACGCCGCTGGCGAACTGCGACATCGCCGTTTTGAACGTTGCGTCGTCCACAGCCATGGGACGCGGAGTTTACTTCAAACTTTTTCGTGTGGCGGGCGTATCTGGCTGTATCCGGAGGATTGCAATGATGCGACGCGCACTGACCCTTGCTCTCGTTTTCACCCTCGCCACCGCCGCCTACGCGGAGACCGAGGTCATCCGCAAAGGCTTCACCGTCGCCGATGGCGGGACGCTGCGTCTCGATGCCGGCGTCGGCAGCATCAAGATCGTCACCGGCGGCAGCGGCGTGGCGTTCGAAGTGACGCGCAAGTACAGCGACCCGGACGTGCTGGACCGGCACAAGATCACGTTCTCGCAGCAAGGCAATGACGTGGTCGTCGACAGCGACATGGATAACTCGTGGAACAACTTCTGGCGCCGCTACGACGTGCAGTGGAACATCCGCGTGCCGGCTCATTACAACATCGACGTGCGGACGTCCGGCGGCTCGATCGATCTCGCCGACATCGGCGGCACGACCGAGGCGCGGACCTCGGGCGGCTCGATCAAGACCGGCAATCTCACCGGACCGGCGATGCTGAAGACCTCCGGCGGCTCGATCACGATCGACGGCGGCCACGCCACCATCAACGCCGGCACGTCCGGCGGCTCGATCACGATCGGCGACACGGACGGCACGATCGAAGCCCGCACCTCGGGCGGCTCGATCACGATCGCCCGCGCGAACGGGGACGTCACCGCGCACACATCGGGCGGCGGCATCCGCATCGAAGACGCGGCCGGCGCCGTCAATGCGTCCACGTCGGGCGGCTCGATCAACGCGCGCCTCTCGCGCCAGCCGCGCGGCGACTCGAAGCTCTCGACCTCCGGCGGCGGCGTGAGTGTCACGCTCGCACCCGGCATCGGCGTGGAGCTCGACGCGCGCGCGAGCGGCGGCGGCGTGCATTCCGACGTGCCGGTGACGGTGATGGGACGCCAGGATGACGACTCTCTCCGCGGCTCCATCGGCGGCGGCGGACCGAAGCTCGTGCTGCGCAGCTCGGGCGGCGGAGTGCGGATCAAGCCGCTGTAAAAGTGGAAGTGGAGGACAGGCACTCTTGCCTGTCCCCCTATCATCGCTTCGCTCAGGACAGGCAGGAGTGCCTGTCCTCCACTAGGACGCGAGAATCGCCTTCGCCGCCGCGCGCGCGCTCGACAGCGCGGCGTCCGACAACACGCCTTCGTCCCCCACCCAATCGCCGGCGATGTACATGCCGGGCACCGGCGTGACCGGTGATGGGCGGGTGAGGTCGGGGAGCGGCAGGGCGTTCGAGACCGTCATCGCGGGCAGGAAGCGGCGGTGCACGAGGACCTCGCGCCAGCCGGGCTGCATGCGGTCGAGCAGTGCCTCGAGCTCCTGTTCGTCCTGCTGTGCGGCGCCGCGGCGCGCGCTGCCGTCGATCACTTCGTCGGTCGCGGTCTGCTCGCGGCGGTACTTGAGGAGATGAATCAGCGCCATGCCTTTCGGCGCGAGCTGCGCGACGGCGGAGTGCACGGAGTAGTAAAGAGGTTGATCGATGCCGAGTGCGAAGAGGTTCTTCGGGCGCGGCAGCGAGCGCAGGCCGACGTCGAGACAGGCCGCGGTGACGGGACGCGCGGCCATCCAGGTCTTCGTGAAATCGGCGTAGCCCGCGAGCTCGGCGGCGGTCTCGGGATCGATCGCCAGCAACACCGTCTCCGCGGGAATCAGCGCGCCTTCGATGTTCTCCGGCTTCATGTCCGGCAGCGCGACGGAGAGCGTGTCCATGCGATCGGCGTCGAGCTCGAGACCACCCAGCTCGACCGCGCGCACGCCGTGGTGATCGCGCACGACGCCCATGACGCGCGTGCCGCTGATGAAGTTCACGCCCGAAGTCACGGCCGTGTTGCGCATCGAGTCGACCATGCGCTGCCAGCCTTCGTCGACGTAGAGCACGTTGCCGCGGATCGCGACGCGCAGTTGTGCGAGCGCGTAACGTGCGCTCTGCGTCTCGTGTGCGCAGTACGTCGCGACGCGGATCAACGCGGCCATCGCTTCGCGCGCGCCGGCGTCGGTGAAGTTGGCGTCGAGCCATTCGCCGATCGTCTTTACCGTGAGGCGCGCGGGATCGAAGCTCCGCGCGCGCAGCATCGCCATCGCCAGTTGGCGCTTGCCGCGAATTGACAGCAGGCCCGTCGTCAGCATCCGCAGAACCGTCGACGGCAACTGGTATTGCTCATCGCCGCGAAGGGCGATGCCTTTCAATTTCGGCACGCGTCCGGGAACCGGAATGCCGAGCTCGCGATAGACGCGCGCGCCGGCGCCGAGGCGATACACGGCGTGCGCGCCGAGGTTGAAACGGAAACCGCTGCGGAGGTGCGTGATGGCGCGGCCGCCGAGATACTGCCGCTTTTCGAAAACCGTAACGGTTCTGCCACCGCGCGCGAGATAGATGGATGCGGCGAGTCCGGCCAGACCGCCGCCAACGATCACGACATGTTTGCCCACGGGCCGGCGAGTCTATCAACTCTCTCGTCTGTATGGCAGAATCCGGAAGGGTCAGCGGTTGTACCAGTAGTCAAATGCGCATTTTCAGAATCTCGGCACTTGCCGTGACACTGTCTCTCTACGCGACGGCCAGCTTCGCCGCCACGGCGGCCGATTTCTACGTCGAGCTCTTGCAAAAGGGGATCGGCCAGTACAACGCTGCCGCCTACTCCGAGGCGTCGACGCTGCTGCGAACGGCCGCGTTCGGTCTGCTCGAGACGACCGATCGCTATCAACTGGCGCAGGTGTACCGCGCGCTCGTCGCTGACAAGCTCAACGATCAAAACATCGTCCGCGACGCCGCGCGCCGCGTGATCGCGGCGGAGCGGATCCAGCGGACGTATGCCTCGCTGGCGTTGCCGGCGGCGGTTCGTACGTCGTTCGAGAGCGTGGCGAAGAAGGCGTTAGGCGCGTCGGAAGTGGCGACGTTGACGAGTGGTGCCGCGCCGGCGCCGGTCACGCCGAAACCGACGCAGCCCGAAGCGAAGCCGCAGCCGCAGACGACTCCGCCTGCTACCAACAACGTCGCGACGCCGGAAAAGAAACCGGCTCCGCCGCAGGAGGCGAAGCCGAAACCCACTCCGCCGAAACCGGCCGAGACCAAGCCGGCGGAGACACAGCCGAAGCCCACGCCGGCGCCCGTGGTCGCGCCGCCCCGCGACGTGGCCAAAGAAATCGCCGCCGCCGACAAGGCGCTGGACGGCGGCAATCTGAATGAAGCGAAGCGGCTCTACCGCGCGGCGCTCGACGCAACGCTCACGCATGAACAGGCCATCCGCGTGGCCGAGGGAACGTATCGCGCGCGCGACTTCACGTCCGTGCTGCGCGCATTCGATCGCGCCGGCGCGCTGAAGAAGGGCGAGGAGCCGTACCGCTTCTATCTGGCGGTCGCCTACTACGAGAGCGGGCGCATTGCCGCGGCGAAGAAAGAGCTCGCCGCCGCGCTGAACTTCATCGAGATCACGCCGGACGTGGCCCGCTATCGCGAGAAGATCGAAGGCGCGGCCGACTAACGGTTCCGGCCTAACAGCGCTACACTCGTTTCATGCTGGCAGCCGTCTGCTGTTTCGCGCTCGCGATGCAGCAGGAACAACCGCTGCCAGCGGTGAAAGCAAAGCCGGCGCTCGAGCAACCCGCCGAGACAACCGATACCGAAACCGCCGCGCCTCCGGTCGTTCCCCGCAAAACCGAAACGGCGCTTCCACCGGTGAAAGCCCTGAAGCCGCCTCCGCCGGCGCCGCCCGCCGACACGATGCCGGAGCCCGCGCCGCTCACCGCCGCGGATCCGCTGCCGCCCGCGCCCATCCCTGAAACCGATGATCCGCGCGGCGGCCTGTTCATCCTCGGCGCGATCGCGCTCGCCGGCATCGGATTGTTCGCGCTTCTGATCAGGATGAGACGGCCGGCGTCGATCGATGCTCCAGCGAGCGAATCGCCCGGATCAGCCGAGTCGCCGCCGCATTTCCCTTCATCACCAGATCACTCACGCCATGACGAAGACGCTCGCGGTCTTCGGCGCTGAGGTCCTTCGCGGTCAGCACCACGATCGGAATGCGGTTCGTCGACTCGCGCTGGCGCAGCAGTTCCGCGAGCTCGAAGCCGCTCATCCCCGGCATCACCAGGTCGAGGATGATCACGTCCGGCTTCGTCTTCTCCGCGCGCTCGAGCCCTTCCTCGCCCGATAACGCTCTGTCGACGACATAGCCGGCCTTCGTCAGCTCGTGATCGAACATTTCGTGCACGCTCGTGTCGTCGTCGACGAGGAGGAGGCGCGCGCCGCGGCCCGTGCGGCGGGTGATCTCGGCGAGGCGGCGGAGCAGGCGCGGCCAGTCGATCGGCTTCATGAAGTAGTCCTGCGCGCCTAACGCGACGGCCAGCTCGCTGTTGTCGAGCATCGACACGATGATTACCGGCGTCGCCGACGTCGCGGCGTCGGCTTTCAACTGCTTCAGCACGTGCCAGCCGTCCATCTCCGGCAGGACGATGTCGAGCGTGATGGCGAGCGGGCGCATCACGCGCGCGAGACGCACCGCCTCCTCGCCGCTGCGCGCGCGGATGGGCACGTAGCCGGCCGACTGCAGGTACGCGCGCAGCGTGTCGAACGACTCGTCTTCGTCCTCGACGACGAGCACGCGGTCGCCGGCCGGAATGACCAGGCCTTCCGGCGAGACGATCGGGCTCGGAATCGACGGACCGGTGAAGCGCAGCGGCAGCATGAACGTAAACTCGCTCCCTTCGCCGGGCGCGCTTTTCAGCGAGACCGTGCCCTGCTGCAGCTCGACGAATTTCTTCACCAGGGACAGGCCGAGGCCCGTGCCGCCGAAGCGCCGGCTGGCCGCGCTGTCGACCTGCTGGAACTCGCTCCAGACGCGGCGCTGATCGTCCGGCGCGATGCCGATGCCGCGGTCGATCACCGAGACCGCAATCGAATCCTCGGCGCGCCGCGCGCGAATCGTCACCACCGAGCCGCTCTTCGAAAACTTCACCGCGTTCGAGAGGAGGTTGTAGAGAATCTGCTTGAACTTCGCGTGATCGGTCTCGATCTCCGGCACATCCTGCGCGACGTCGATCTCGAACGTCACACTCTGCTTCGCCGCGAGTCCCTTCATCACCGTACACACGCTGTCGATCGCGGCCTGCACGGCGAACGTCTCGGGATAGAGCTCCATCTTCCCCGCTTCGACTTTCGAAAGATCGAGGATGTCGTTGATGATCGAGAGCAGATGTTGCCCCGACTGCTGGATCGAGCGGAGGAAGTTGACGTACTTTGGCTCGATGCGATGGTCGAGGCGCTCCACGAGGATCTCCGAGAATCCGATGATCGCGTTCATCGGCGTCCGCAGTTCGTGGCTCATGTTCGCCAGGAAGGTGCTCTTCGCGCGATTGGCTTCCTCGGCCTGCTCGTTCTTGACCTGCAGTTCGCGCAGGATGCGCGCCTTGGCGATCGCCGACACCGCGTGCTCGCGCACGCGGGCGAGCCGCTGCAGGTCGGAACGGCCGAACGCGTTTTCGTCGCGGAAGTTGTCGAGGATGAGGAAGCCTTCCATTCGTCCGCCTAATGTGACGGCCATCGCCAGCATCGCCTTCGGCACCGGAAGATGCGCGGTTTTTTCCTTCGCCGCGAGATGGCTGAACTCCGCGCCCTTGATCAGGTAGACGCCTTCCTCCAGCTGTTCCGCGCGCTCGGAGTAGCGGCGCATCGCTTCTTCGAATGACAGCGAGACTCCCTTGAACTGCTCCGGATCGTAGCCCGTCATGGCCACGACTTCCGTGCGCCGCGTGTCGTGATGGAACTTGAGGAACGTCGCTTTCTCCGCCTGCGGGAAGAGGCGCATGGCCTGCTCGAGAATGCTTTCCAATACATCCTCGAGCACGACTTCGCGATTGATGGCCTCGACCATCCGGTCGACGGTCTCCAGCTCCTGCGCCTGCGCGCGGATCTCTTCCGTGCGCGCCATCACGAGGTCTTCGAGCATCCGGTTCTTGCGCCGCAATTGCTGCATGCGCAGGCGGTAGACGATGCGCAGCAAAATCACGGCGGCGACGAGATAGAGAATCGCCGCCCACCAGCGCAAGCCCCACGGCGGGGCGATGGAGAAGTGATACGACGCCGGCAGCGACCAGACGCCGCCGGCATTGCGGGCGATGACTTCGAAGTCGTAGCCGCGCGTGAAGAGCAGCGCCGGCAGGTTCGTGTAGCGGATCTTCGCGTCGGCGGTCTCGGGCGACCACTGCGCGTCGAAGCCGCGGAGACGCGTGCGATAGCGGACGCGCGACTCGTCGCTGAACGTGAGCGCGGCGTACTCGAACGCGACGTCGCTGTTCGCCGTCTCGACGTTGCGCAGACGCACGACCGGCGGCAGCGTGTTGGCCACGGCCGCCGCGGGATTGAAGACCGAGACGCCGCTCGGCGTGGCAAAGTAGATGCGCCCCTGCGGACCGGCGGCGAGCGGCCCATACGCCCAGCCTTCGTCGTCGATGAGACCATCGGCCGTGGTGATGCGCATTGCCGTCTTCAACGTGCGCGCGTCGATGGCGACGAGGCCGTCGTTGTCGCAGATCCAAACGCGGTTGCCGGCGGCGATCACGCCGAGGGCCGGGCGGCCGGCGGTGAGGTTTTGTTTGTCGACGATCAGCCCGTTGCCGGTGCCGACCCACAGCCTGCCTTCGTGAAAGAGCAGCGAGCGGATGTTCGTCGCCGGACTCGGCATCGCCGCGAACGCCGTCGCCTCCGCGAGTGGAGCGGTCGTGCGATAGAGGCCGTGATCGAGACTGCCGGCCCAGAGATAGCCGCGGTCGTCGAGAGCGATGCTCGTGGCGCCGGAGGAGGGAAGGCCGTTCGCGGCGCGGAAGATGCGCCAGCGGTTGTCGTCATAACACCCCACCCCCCACGCCCCCGCAAAGCACATGGCGTTGCCGAGCTTGCGCGCGACGTACGTCGTATCGAAGCCATACGCGGTCATCACCGCCGGCGTGCCGCGAAACGTGATCGGGAAGCGCGGCGTGACGTCCTGGCTCGCGGGCTCGTTTCCGGGAAGGGAGAGGCAATTCAAACCGGAGGACGAGGCGAGCCAAAGACGTCCCGCGCCGTCGTCCCCGATGGCGTAGATCTGATTCGAGCGCAGGCCTTCCGCGACGCGCAACGTCGTCGTCGTGCCGTCGGGTGCGATCGCGGCGAGGCCGCTGCCGGTGCCGACCCAGAGGTAATCGGCCCACGGTCCGCTGGCCGCGCCGCGCGGGAGCACGGCGAACGTGCTCGAGTCGGGGAGCGACGGCTTCGAGCGCTCGGTGTAGGCGACGAACGCGCGATAGCCCTTGCGCAGCCGCGACGCGCCGCCGTTCTGTCCAAACCAGAGATTGCCTTCGCGATCTTCGAGAATCGTCCAGAGCGTTTCGCCGAGGAGGCCGCTCGCGCGGGTGATGACCGTGCTCTCGCCGCGGTCGATGCGGACCGCGCCCGTGCCGAGACTCGCCGCCCAGACTTCGCCGCTGCGCGCCGGCTGCACGGCCACGATGCGCTCGCGCAGGTCGTGGTTCACCGTCGTCACCGTGGCGCCGTCGAGCCGCCACACTTCGCCGTTGAACGAGCCGCCCCACAGCGTCCCGTCATTCGCTTCGGCCAACGCCGTGGCCGGCGACGCGAGGCGCGCGATCGTCGTTCGTGCGTTCCCGCGAAACGCGAGGATGCTGCCGTCGCTCACGCTCACCACGACGGAGCCGTCGCGGCGCGCGAGCATCGCCTGCACTCCCGCCAGCGGAATCGTCGTTTTGCCGCGCACGATCGCGTCGTTCGTCGCCGCCCACACTTCACCGTTTGCCGCGATCAGACAGCTGCGGCGAATGCGCGCGCTGAGCCGCGAGACGAAACGAATGCGCTCGCCCGGCTTGTACGCTTCGAGCGCTTTCTCCGAAACGACGAGTCCCGCATCGGAGCCGATCCATAAATGATGCGACGCGTCCTCGACGATCTCGCGCACCGTGAAATCGGCGAGCCCGTCGCTGACGCCGTAGTGCTCCATCGAGTGGCCGTCGTAGCGCGAGACGCCGGACGAATAGAAGCCGAACCAGATGTAGCCGAGGTGATCCTGGATGATTTTCTGCACGCTTGCGGATGAGAGCGGCGTCGCCTGCCCCTCGGTCGTAAAGTGCGTGAAGGGAAGCTCTTGGGCAGCGGCCGCCAGAGACAACACGGCCGCCAGGAAGAGCGAGGCGCTGCGAAGCATTGTTAGAGTTTAGCAACCGCGTCTTCACTTCTTCGTATCGAACAACCGGATGGCTCGTTTTCGCGACTGGCTCAACCTCGGCAAGAGCACCGTCACGTCGATCTCGACGAATGACGTGACGAACCTCTATTCGCTCGAGTGGCCGGAAACGAAGAAGATGCTCATCTCCGAGCATCGCGCCGACATCGACGACGATCCGCGCCGCCTCCGCCGCTGGCTGCGCACCGCGAGCGCCATCATGTACGGCCTCACCAAGCGTCTCGCGCCGCACCGCCGCATCCTCTTCGTCTTCTCGTTCGTGTTCTTCTTCGTCTGCCTCTTCTCGCTGGCGAACGCGATGAAGACTCCGCCGTTCTGGGTCTTTACCGAGATGGCGGCGATGTTCCTGGTGATGACGGCCCTGCTGGCGATGGAGCTGATCGACAAGATCAAATTCCGCGACGAGCTGCAGCTCGCGCGCGATCTGCAGGCCAGCCTGATTCCGAAGGAGATGCCGAAGAGCGAGCCATGGGACGTGGCCGCGTTCAACCGCATCGCGAACACGGTCGGCGGCGACATCTACGACTTCGTGCCGCTCGAAGACGGCCGGCTGGCGGTGCTGTTCGGCGACGCGTCCGGACACGGAATGGCGGCCGGGCTGGTGATGGCGGTCGCGCACGCCGCGTTCCGCACGCAGCTCGAAGTCGAAGTCTCGCCGCCGTCGATCATGGCCACGCTGAACCGCATCCTCTGCCGTACCGGCGGCTCGCGCTCGTTCTTCTCGGCCTGCTACCTGCTGCTCTCGCCGGACGGAACGTATCTCGCCACCATCGCCGGACATCCGCCGATCCTGAAGATCGGCGCGGACGGCAAGATCTGCGGGCGCATCGGCCGCGGGGCATATCCCCTCGGCGTGAAGGCCGGCCTGCAGTGGGAGGTCGTCGACGGCACGATCGAGCCCGGCGAACGGCTGCTCTTGCATTCGGATGGACTGACGGAGGCGCGCAACGCGACCGAGCGCGAGTTCGGCGATCAATACGTCGAAGTTGTGGCCGGATGGCATCCGGACGCCGGCGCGCAGGCGCTTGTCGATACACTGGTCGGCGAATGGCGCGTGTTCATGGGCAATCAGCCGGCGGACGACGACGTCTCGATCACGGTGATCCGCCGCCGGTGAGGATCCTGCCGCTCGCGGCACTGCTGTTCTTCCAGGTGCTGCCGGCGACACTCGTGGTGGCCGCGATCCGGCCGCTGTTCGCCACGATCCACGGCGGCGACGTTTCGGCGATGCACGCGTTCATGTCGCTGAACATGATCGGCGCGATTCTCGTGGCTTCGCCGATCGCGGCGCTGGCGGATCGCATGCGCAGCGCGCGGCGGCTGCTCGTCGCGCTGACGCTCGCCGATGCGGTCCTGCTCA